>DASSMB010000019.1:0-8437 GCA_035689095.1 Rubrobacteraceae bacterium
GAGCTTCCGCAGCGTCTGGCGGAGCTTGACCAGAGCGAGAACTTCGCCATCCACTGCAAGACCGGCGGACGCAGCGCGAAGGCCGTGAAGCTCTTGCAGGACGCGGGCTTTACGAACGTCTACAACGTCAAGGGCGGCATCACCGCCTGGAGCGAGGAGATCGACCCGAGCATCCCGAAGTACTAACCTGTAGATAACCTTTACGAGCGGGACCGTAATCTTTACGGTCCCGCTCTTTCGTTCCCGCAGCGTCCGCATAACCCAGCCTGTATCATCATCCGAATGAGTCGGATACCGATCTTCGACGGCCACAACGACGTCTTGCTGAAACTCCTGATGCCCGAGCCCGGTAAAGAGCGCGGCTTCTTCGAGCGAAGTGATACGGGACATATAGACCTGCCACGGACGCGCGAGGGTGGCTTCGGCGGCGGCTTCTTCGCCTGCTGGGCTCCGCCGGACCCCGAGGGTGGATGGACCGAGGAGTCCGCGCTCATCGTCACTGAAGACGGCTACGAGGTCGCGGACGCGCCGCCGCTGGACCCGAACTACGCGCGAAGCATTGTGGAGGAGATGACGAAACTCCTGTTCAGTCTTGAAGCGGAGTCAGAGCAGCGGGTGAAGGTCGTGCGGACGGTGGATGCTCTTGAATCCTGCCTGCGGAGCGGAGTGCTGGCTGCCGTCCTGCACTTCGAGGGCGCGGAGAACCTGGGCCCGGACCCCGGAACGCTGGAGACTTATTATGAGTCGGGCCTGCGCTCTCTCGGCCTCGTCTGGAGCCGTCCGAACGCCTACGCGCACGGCGTGCCGTTCAGGTTCCCGGCCTCGCCGGATACCGGCCCCGGACTCACGGATGCCGGGAAGAGGCTCGTCCGCGAGTGCAACCGGCTCGGTGTGCTGGTAGACCTCTCGCACCTGAACGAGCGCGGCTTCTGGGACGTGGTGCAACTTACCGATGCTCCACTCGTGGCGACGCACTCGAACGCCCACGCGCTCTGTCCCGTGACGCGCAACCTGACCGACCGGCAGCTAGACGCCATACGGGACTCGGATGGGATGGTGGGCGTGAACTTCGCCGTCGCGTTCCTGCGCGAGGACGGCGCCGAGGACGAGGACACGCCGCTCGATACCGTGGTGAGGCACGTGGACTACCTGGTAGAGCGGATCGGCATAGATCGCGTCGGATTCGGGTCGGACTTCGACGGGGCCATGGTCCCGAAGGGGATCGGGGACGTCTCCGGGCTCCCGAACCTCATGGACGCGCTGCGCGAGCGCGGCTACGACGAGGCTGCTCTGAAGAAGCTCGCGCACGAGAACTGGCTGCGGGTACTGCGCAAGACCTGGCGCGATTAGCACCCGACCGAAGCTCCCGGCAGGTTAAACTCACGCCATGAGCGCAACGAAGCCGTCCGTAAGGGACACGGATACCCCCGGCAATGTCCGCGCTCAGCGCCGGGGCATGATGCCGACGGTATTGCTCTTGTGTGCCGCGCTCGTAGCTGCGGCGTTCGTGGTGTTTCGCACTACGGAGCCCGAAGGAACGCCGGTCGCCAGGTTTCCGTTGCCGGAGCGGTACGCGGATTCGTACTCGAACGACTGGGGAGCGGCGCGGGTGCAGGGCGCGCACGAGGGCACAGATCTCTTCGCGCCGCGAGGCACGCCCATCCGTTCAATTACCGCCGGTACGGTGAGCCGGGCGTGGGGCTCTTCGGGGAACGGATGGAATACCCTGGGCGGTTACACGGTCATGATCGAGGCGGCTTACGACATGGGACCGATAGAGCGCGGCGACCGACTGTACTACGCGCATATGGACGCTCCAACAGAGCTGAAGCCCGGCGATATTGTCGAAGCCGGGCAGAAGATCGGGGAGGTCGGGGATACAGGACAGGGGCCGGAAGGGACGCGAAGCAACTTCGAGCCGCACCTGCACCTCGGCTGGTACGAGGGATGGAGCCTTCTGAGTGCGGAACGCTCCACGGTTTCGAGCGGCGCGATCAACCCGTATCCGCTGCTGCGCTGGATCCGGCACGGTGAGAATTTGCGTCCGGGACCGGAAGCAGTTCAGAATGAGGATGGTGCGTAGACAGGAGTAGAGCTTGGATACGAGCGAGCGTCGGGACAACGATACCGGCAGGATCGAAGCGTTCTCGGACGGGGTGTTCGCCATCGCGATCACGCTGCTCATCATCGAGATCGGGGTCCCTCACGTAGAGGGCGAGGAGTCGCTCGTGGACAGTCTCGCCGGACTGTGGCCCTCTTACCTCGGCTACTTCATCAGCTTCCTGGTCATCGGGACCGTCTGGGCGAACCATCACAACCGCTTCCGCTTCATCACCCGTTCGGACCACGTCCTGCTCTTTCTGAACGTCCTCTTCCTGATGTGCGTCGCCTTCCTGCCCTTCCCAACCGCCCTGCTCGCGGAGTACCTGCCGGGGACGGAGGCCCATCGCACCACCGCCGTAGCCGTCTACGCCGGCACGCTCGCTGTAACAGCCGTCTTCTTCACCGCTCTATGGCTCTACGCAGCGGGCAACTACCGTCTGCTGGATCGCGGTATGAACCCGGAACTGCTGCGCGCGATGACGCGGCGTTTCGTGGTCGGGATGCTGCTCTACATAGCCGCCTTCGCGCTCGCCTTCGTCAGCACGACGCTGGCGCTCGCGATCATCGTCGGCCTGGCGCTGCTTTTCGTGCTGCCGGAACCGGGAGTTCGGGTGGCTACACCTCGCCGCGCTCGCCGACGCGCGAACTAGGGCTACCTGAGACGCGCCAGATAGACGCCGGCGATGATGACCGCCGCTCCTACTAGCTGTCCAAGCCCGAAATCTTCCCCCAGGAGCAGGATGCCGGCGCTCACGCCGGTCAGGGTGACGAGGTACTGGTAGATGAGGACGCGGTTGGCGCCGACATGGCTGATACCCCATCCCCAGGCCGCGAACCCGAATGCCGAGGAACAGAGCGTGGAGTAGACCGCGGCGCCCCAGGTCAGGGAACTGATGGCGCCGAGGTCCAGACCGCCGCCCTCGACAGCGGCCAGCGGAAAGGCGACGAGTCCGCCGAGCGTCATGGCATAGGCGGCGAGCGTGAGCGGCGGGTAACGGCGGAGGAGTCCGAGGGACAGAACCGTGTATGAGCCCCAGAAGACGGCGGCGGCGAGGATGAGCGCGTCTCCGACGAGGCTCGTTCCGGCGAACTCCAGGCCGCCGTAGACGATGAAGCCAACCCCGACGAGCGAGAGGCAGATGCCGAGGATGCCGGTCAGCCGCGGGCGCTCCAGACCTAGCGCGAAACCGAGCAGCATCCCCCACACCGGCGCGGTGGAGTAGACGAGCGCGGTGCTGGCCGCCGTGGTGAGGCTCACGCCGATGGTGAAGACCGTCTGGGTGAGGGTGACGCCGACGACGCCGAGGCCGAGGATGGGTAGGAAGTCGCTCCGCTTGAGCCGGTTCCCCGGCTCCACGATACGCGAGAGCAGGAAGAGCAGGAGCCCGGCCAGGGTGAAGCGCGCCGCCGCGAAGAGGATGGGCGGCACGCTCTCGACCACGATCTTGACCGCCGTGAAGTTCGTGCCGAAGAAGAAGACCGTCAGGAGCAGCGAGACCTCGACCCAGGCCGAGGCTCGCCGTCTCTCCGGCGCGTTTGCGGCAGGACTCTCGATGGGCCCTTCGGCGGACACTACGGGCGCCCGTTAGGCATGCTAGCGGACGAAATCCGTGTCGGCGTCCAGGGTCTTGATGTAGGCGGAGATCACACGCGCGACGTTCTCCACGTCCTGGAGGTCCACGACCTCGTTCGGCGAGTGCATGTAGCGGTTGGGACACGAGATCACACTCGTGGCGATACCCGCCCGCGTGAACTGTATGGCGTCCGCGTCCGTGCCGGTCGAACGGGAATCGGCCTCAAGGCTGTAGGCGATGTTCTCGGCCTCGGCGGCGGCGATGAGCCCCTCGGAGACGATAGGCGAGAGGTTCGAGGCCCGCTTTATGACGGGTCCGCTCCCCAGCGCGTGGTCGCCGTTCTCGTTCTTGGAGACGCCGGGCGTGTCGGTGGCGTGGGTGACGTCCACGGCTATCGCGGCGTCCGGGTCGAGGCCGAAGGCGGCCCCGCGGGCGCCGTACAGCCCGATCTCCTCCTGCACGCACGCGACCGCGACGACCTCGGCGTTCAGGTTTTCCTCTTCGGAGAGCAGGCGCAGGGCTTCGAGCACGACGAACGCGCCCATGCGGTTATCCACGGAGCGGGAGGCGATGCGGCCGTTCGGCAGCTCGACTAGGTCCTGGTCCAGCACACCCACGTCCCCGACACGGACCATGCCCTTCGCCTCGTCGCCGTCCTTCGCGCCGATATCGATCCAGAGGTTCTTAATCTCCGAGACCTTCTTGCGCTCCTCGGCCTCCATGACGTGTATCGCCTTCTTGCCGATAACGCCCATAACTTCGCCAGTCTTCGTCTGCAGCCGTATCCGCTGCCCCACCAGGACCTGCGGGTCCCAGCCTCCGACGCCCGTGAAGCGCAGTAGCCCCTGATCATCGATGTGGGTGACCATCACCCCGATCTCATCAATGTGCCCGGCGAGCATGACCCGCGGCGAACCGCCCGCGTTCAGAGTGGCGAAGGAGTTACCCATCCGGTCGCCCCGGACTCCGGCGAATTGCGTCGCCTCCTCCCGCCAGACCGCGGCGGCGGCTGCCTCGTAACCGCTCGGTCCCGGCGTGGACAATAGCTTCTTCAAGAACTCGTAAGATGCGTCTCTCACAGTATTCCTTTCTAAATATGGAGAAGGTATTAAAAGCGGCGCCCTCCGGCGCCTAACAGGTTACCCGAACTCGCAGGACGCTGCTCCCGAGCAGCCGCCGGTCCCGCCCGACCTCCCGGTACGTCAGCTCGACCTCGAACTCATCCGTAAACGGGTTGGGCTCCAGACGGAACGTCCGCTCGTCCTCCCACACCGGCTCGTAGACGTTCCCCCACAGCTCGAACCCTCCAGGATACGGCGGCGGACGGTCCGAACGGCCCGGTTCGTTCAGGCACACGAACAGCGATAGCCCGTCACAGAGCTTGAGCAGACGCAGGTTGCGCTCCAGACTCTCGCTCTCCTCATGGGACATCCCCTCCCGCAACCGCTCCTGCCGCCGGGCCTCCTCCTCCGCGAACCGCGCCTCAGCCTCGCTCATCCCGAAGCTGCGCACGAGAGTCTCGTAGTGCATGCTGCACAGGCAGGCCGCGTAGGAGCTGCTTCCCTCCAACTCGTCCAGGCCAGCCGTGTAAGCGTGGAGCTTCTGCTCGACCGGATAGTCCACGAACGAGTAGGGTTTGTCGCGTTCCTCGTCCCACAGGACATCCCGGTCCAGCGGACGCCACGCGAGGTCATGGTTGGCGATGGCGAGGAGCGTGGCGTCGCGGGCTGTGATCTCGACGTTCAGCCATCGGGCGAACTCGGCAGAGACCAGCGCGTGCTCGTGCTGCCCGAAGAGCAAAAAAGAGTCCTGTCGCTCGCGAACGATCACCCGTAGAGCTTACCAGCCAAATAGCCGTTGAGTTTTCAATCCCCTGGCCTCGCTAGAGCACCGGCCGGCGGTCCACGGCGAGCGGCGCTTCGATGCCCTCCGCGAGGAACGCCTCCTGGGCCGCGTCGAACTCGTCCTCGCGCACCGTGGCGAG
Organism: Rubrobacteraceae bacterium; assembly: GCA_035689095.1. GTDB lineage: Bacteria > Actinomycetota > Rubrobacteria > Rubrobacterales > Rubrobacteraceae > JACDDK01. The sequence continues at coordinate 5,662 of DASSMB010000019.1, forward strand.
GACCACGGCGAACCCGGACTCGAACCTCTCCTCCCACTCCCCGACGAAGCTCTCCGGCAGCGCCATTACCCCGAGCTTCTTCGACAACTGCGGCCGCCGATGATAGATAACGAGCCCGGTAACGGCCGCCACCGTCATGACCGCCTGCACTACGATACCTGTGAGGAGATGGACGGCGCCCATCAGGACGCTCACCGATATGACGCCCAGAAACGCGCTCGCGAACTCTATCCACTGCATCCGTGTGAGGCCGTACTCCACCTTCTCCACCCGCGCGCCTGGCAGTATGTTCCGCGCCAATGCCTCGTCCCGCCGCCGCGAGAGGACCATCAGAGAGTCGAGGGTTACGCTCGACTCATCCAGCCGCTCCCCGAGGGCCGCGAGCGAGCGAGCATCGCGGGCGACGGCTCCGATGGTGTAGTAGCGGGGAATGCTCATGCTTACTTTCTAACCCACGCGGAGCATAGAGCCGGTAAGCGGCTTCACGCCAGCGTCAGTGCAAGCGTCCGAGCCAGGGGCGCGAGCAGCAGGACGACCCCGGAGGTCGCGGCGCCGATAAGCATGCCGGCCAGCACATCTAGCGGGTAGTGGACGCCGAGGTAGATCCTGGACAGCGCGGTCAGAAGGCCGGCTAGCAGGATCACCGGCGCGAAGACCGGGTAGAGGACCGAGAGCGTCAGGGCTCCGGCGGCGGCGGTCGCGGAGTGTCCGGAGGGGAAGGAACTGGAGGAGGGCGTCTTTATCAGGGGGGCTATCTCGGTGTCGGAGATGTAGGGCCGGGCGCGGTTGAAGAGGTACTTGGTCCCCTCGGCGAGTACCCAGGAGCCGGCTATCGTGGCCCAGGGGACCAGGAGCCGGGTGAGGTCCAGGCCGGTCAGGAGGAAGGCGGCGAAGGCTATGAAGCCCCACAGCGCGCCAGCCGTCCCGGTGATGGTCAGGGTCCGCATCACGGTGGTGAGCGGCGCCCACTTGACGCGGAAGATCGCCCCGAACAGCGCCCGGTCGAAGTCTCTTATCTTGCGCGTGCGTTCCTTCAAGCTGCTCCGTAGTTCAAGATGCAGGTTCCTCTACTCGACGGCTGCGTATTTTACACCCCGCTTCCCGTAACGACCGGTGAGAGTCCGTGCCGTCTCGTGCGGCACGGGTACCCCTGTACCGGCCGGTATCTAAAGTAAAATGGGACGGATTACTATCAGAGAGATATTAGAGGAGCGTGTAATGAACCGGGATTTGATCTCGAAGGCCGTGGAAGAGGCGAAGGGCGAGGAGGCGAACCTCGTCATCTGGGACCGCCGCGACACTTTCACCATTGAGTCCGGCGACGTGAAGGACCTGGACCTCGCCGACGACTACCTCACGGTGAAGATGGAAGACGGCAAGGTAACCGTCTACGTGGAGTACGGCTCCATCTACAAGCTGGTCGTGGAGCGGGAGCGCAAGTCCCGCTCCGGCATCCGCGCCGGCTTTGGCGCCGCGCAGAGCTAGCTCCCCGTCAGGAGCTACGCCTCCAGCACCTCCGTCCGGTCCTCGTGGGCCACGTAGGCGGCGTAGGCTATCCCGACGAACAGGCCGCACTCCAGAGCGCCGGGGATTCGCTTTATCTCGGTCTCCAGCGCGGCCGGTTCGGTTATGGAGGGGAAGAGGCAGTCAACGGTGTAGTGCCCGCCGTCGGTGACGAAGGGGCGGGAGGGGTCCTGGCTGTCTGTGCGGAGCTTCGGTTCGCAGCCCAGGGAAGCCAGGGCGTCGAACGTGGCCTGCCACCCGAAGGGCTCGACTTCTACCGGGAGCGGGCCGTCGCCCAGGGGGTCTTTCAGCTTCGAGGCGTCGGCGACGATCACGAGCCCCTCCCGGCCGGAGGCGGCGACGATCTTCTCTCGCAAGAGCGCCCCACCGTAGCCCTTGATCACGTCGAGGGACGGGGAGATCTCATCCGCCCCGTCTATGGTCAGGTCCGGGCGCGCCTCGGCGAGAGTGACGAGTGGAATCCCGACCTCGGCGGCGAGCGCCGCCGTCCGCTCGGAGGTCGGTATCCCCCGCACGCCGGAGAGTTCGCCGCCGCTCAACAGCTCCCCGACCCTGCGTACCGCGTGGCTGGCCGTCGAGCCCGTGCCGAGTCCGACCGTCATCCCGCTCCGCACGTTCGAGTCCACGGCCTCGTAAGCGGCGATTCGTTTGAGGTCCCCGATCTCTCCCACCAAACCACCTCCAGAGATACCAAAGATAGGAGAAGCCGGGCACTCGAAAGTCCCGGCTCCTTGTCAGTTCTCGGCTGACTGGCTTCGCCGGCCCGCTACCCTATCACCTCGACCCTCGAGGCCTGCTTGCCCTTCCGGCCATCTATCACGTCGAACTCGACCTCGCTGCCCTCCTGCAGGGTACGGAAGCCCTCACCGACTACCTCGGAGTAGTGGACGAAGAGGTCCTCTCCCCCCTCGGCCTCGATAAAGCCGTAACCCTTCTCGTCGGAGAACCACTTGACTCTGCCCCTCGCCACAGTACCTCCAGCGTTCTTCTCCGGCAAGACCGCGTGCCGCCGATATCCCGGATCTCCTTCACATCACGCCGCCAGGTAAGATGCCCGATCGACAGGTCGAGACTCTACCACCACGCCTCATCCGAAGCAAACGCGCCAGACGACGGGGAACGAGCCGGATCAGGCGCGGGAGCGCAATCCGTCCAGAGTGACCCTGACGAGCCGTCGGACCGCGGCTTCGGACGGCAGGCTGCCGGCCGCTGTGAGGGCATGGAGACAGTAGCTCGCGAGCTCGTCAGGCGC
>DASSMB010000020.1:0-16357 GCA_035689095.1 Rubrobacteraceae bacterium
TATAACCCTCGGCCCCGCGGGAGCGCTCGTCGCCGACAGAGAGACCGTCACGCATGTCCCGGCTCCCGAGGTCGAGGTCGTGGACACGACGGGCGCGGGGGACGCATTCGTCGGGGCGTTGGTCGCCCGGCTGGCACGCGGGGACGCGCTGCCGGACGCCGCCGCCTACGCAGTTCGGGCCGGGGCCGCGGCTGTGACGAAGGAGGGGGCGCAGGGGGCGCTCCCGACGCCGGAGATGGTGGAAGCGCTGTGAAGAGGGGCGGCATCCTGAACGCCCGGCTCTCAGCGGCGCTCGCCCGGCTGGGACATACGGACCTCGTCGTGGCCTGCGACGCCGGTCTGACGATACCGTTCGTCCCCGAGGTCCACGATCTGCTCAGGGAGGGACTTCTGGATCCAGCTCTCGCGCCTCGCGAGAAGCTCAAGAGGATGGTCGCCGGCACGAAGCTCGTCGTTCGCGCGGGCGGGGCCACACCCTACTCCAACGTCATCCTTCGTTGCGGGGTTCCGTTCTAATTTAGTTCTAATTTAGTTCTAAAGGAGAGCCGATATGCATTACCTTGAAACGCGGGGCCTTCGGCGATAGTCGCGGAACCGTTGCCGGCTTGATTCCCCGACTCTACTCTAATCATGTCAACAACTCTCGTGCCGGAACAGCATTAAGTACTAATTGCACAAGCTTGTTGATATGTCTAAGATAGATATGAAGGGTGGGTTAAGTAGTGATGAACGGAGGTAGAAGATAATGGCTCAAGCCAGCACCGCGAACCGCGCGGGAGAATCCGCGGGTCCCAGTATGAGGGTGAGGGTTCAGAGGTTCGGAAGTTATCTGAGCGGGATGGTCATGCCGAACATCGGCGCGTTCATCGCCTGGGGTTTGATCACGGCCCTGTTCATACCGGATGGGTGGCTACCGAACGAGCATCTGGCGAAGCTGGTGGAACCCATGATCCTCTACCTGCTGCCGCTCCTCATCGGCTACACCGGCGGCCGGATGGTCTACGACGTGCGAGGAGGGGTAGTCGGCGCTATCGCCACCATGGGCGCCATAGTCGGCTCCGACATCCCGATGCTCCTCGGCGCGCTCATCATGGGTCCGCTCGGCGGGTACGTGATCAAGAAGTTCGACGACCTCGTACAGCACAGGGTCCGCCAGGGCTTCGAGATGCTGGTGAGTACCTTCTCCGCCGGTATCCTGGGCGGTATCCTCGCTATCATCGGGGTCCTCGGCGCCGGCCCTCTCATCACCTCCGTGAGCAACACTCTCGGGGCCGGCGTGGACTTCATCGTGAGCCTCGGTCTTCTGCCGCTCGTGAGCATCATCGTCGAGCCGGCGAAGATACTGTTCCTGAACAATGCGATCAACCACGGCATCCTCGCCCCGCTCGCCATCGAACAGGCGAGGCAGGCCGGGAAGTCAATCCTCTTCATGGTCGAGACCAACCCCGGACCGGGGTTCGGCATCCTGCTGGCGTACTCGGTGTTCGGACGCGGCATCTCCAAGCGGTCCGCGCCCGGCGCCGCGATCCTCCAGGTCCTCGGCGGCATCCACGAGATCTACTTCCCCTACGTGCTGATGAAGCCGCTGCTGGTCCTCGCCGCTATCGCTGGCGGCATGAGCGGTCTTTTTACCGCCACGCTCTTCAAGGTGGGCCTCGTCTCGACCCCCGCGCCGGGGAGCATCTTCGCCTACGCAGCCATGACGCCGCGAGGCAACTTCGTCGGCGTGTTCGCGGACGTCCTCGTAGCGACCGTCGTGTCGTTCCTCGTCGCCTCCGTGATAATCCGTCGCTCCTCCGACATCGAGAGCGATGATGAGGACGAGTCTAGCCTCGCGATGGCTGCGCAGCAGATGGAGACGATGAAGGGCAAGAAGAGCAGCGTGGCCGGTACCCTGACCAGCGGCGCCGGTACGGACGAGCGGACCGGAACTAACGGCCATACCGAGACGGCTGACAAGATAGCGCACGCGAAGTCCATCGTGTTCGCCTGCGACGCGGGGATGGGTTCGAGCGCGATGGGCGCGTCCTTGCTCAAGAACAAGGTAAAGAAGGCCGGGATGGATGACATCTCCGTGACCAACGCCTCCATCAACAACCTCACGGACGAGCCGGACATCGTCGTAACCCACAAGGACCTTACCGACCGCGCACGGGCGAAGGCTCCGAGCGCGGCGCACGTCTCCGTGGACAACTTCCTCGGCAGCCCCAAGTACGACGAACTGGTAGAGCAGATCCGGCAGGGCAGAGAGAACGGCGGCGCCTCCACCGGTACAGCAGACGGTACGACTGCCGGTACGAGCAGCGGCTCCTTCGACTATGCCGGGGTCCGCAAGATCATCTTCGCCTGCGACGCGGGGATGGGTTCTAGCGCGATGGGCGCGTCCCTGCTCAGGAAGAAGGCCAACGAAGCCGGGTTGTCGGAGATCGAGATAAAGAACGCCTCGATCAACCAGATCCCCGGCGACGCGGACGTGATAATCACGCACAGGGATCTGACGGGCCGGGCGGAAGAGAAGATGCCGGAGGCCCACCACGTCTCGGTCGACAACTTCCTCGAAAGCCCAAAGTACGACGAGCTAATCGAAGAGATTTCGACTGCGCGAGTCTAGGGCGGGGCATGGCGCGATGGGGCTCTCGGATCGGGAGATACTACTGATCGAGGTCCTGTTGCGCCACCCTTACGGGCTGACCGCCGAAGGCATTGCCGAACGGCTCGGCGTGAGCGCCAGGACCGTCCACCGCGAACTTCAGCCCGCCTCGGAATTCCTCGATTCGCACGGCCTGACGCTCTTGCGACAGGCGGGCAGGGGCGTGAGCGTCGAGGGCGCGCCCCAGGCGAGGGAGCGGGCGCTCAGCGCCCTGCGGGAGATGGGTTCGGTGGGGCTCACGCCGGAGGAGCGGCGGTTGTCGTTGCTCTGCACCATGCTCGCCGCCGACCAGCCTATCAAGCTGCGGGCGCTCGCCAGCGGGCTGGACGTCGCGGTCGGCACTGTCAGCCGCGACTTGGACGAGGTGGAGGAGTGGCTCACGGGCTTCCGGCTCTCGCTGCTGCGTAAGCGCGGCTACGGGGTCGAGGTTGTCGGGGATGAGGGTGACAGGCGCCGGGCGATGAGCCGTTTGATCTTCGAGAACCTGGACGAGTCGAGGTTGTTCCTCCGCCCGGAAGACCTCAGAGAAGAGGACTCGACGCCCGTCCGGGAACCGGGCCGCGTGGCCGATCAGTTGATGGGCATGATCGGCGAGGATCGCCTTCGGAGGGTGGAGGCCCTGACGGAGAACGTAGTCGCCAGCCTGCCGTACTCTATCGCCGACAGCGCATTCGTCTCGATGAGCGTCCACGTCGCGCTGATGGTCGAGCGCCGGTTGCAGGGCGGAGAGATCGAGATGGACGAGGAGATCCTGCAGAGGCTTCGGAATACGGAGGAGTATGAGTACGCTCGGAGGCTCGCCGCAGATATAGAAGAGGACTTCCGCGTAGCCGTCCCCGAAGAGGAGGTCGGCTACCTGACCATGCACCTGCGCGGCACGAAGCTCCGGGAGGACGACGCGCTTCGAGACTACTTCGAGACCTCGGACCTGGAGGTAGCCTCGCAGGTGAAGGCCCTGATCCGCTACGTCGAAGAGCAGACCGGGATCTCGCTTGCCGGAGATAGCTCTCTCTACACCGGCCTCCTCGCCCATCTGGAGAGGGCCATCCATCGGCTGCGAGAACACCTGGGTATCCACAACCCGCTCCTCTCCGAGGTAAAGGAGGACTATCCGGCGCTCTTTGACCTGGTCAGTCAGGCGATGGATAAGGTGTTCGTACAGGAGAAAGTGCCGGAGGAAGAGGTCGGGTTCGTGGCGATGCACTTCGGGGCGGCGCTCGACCGCGGGCAGGGCAACTTCCCCCGGAGCGTCCTCGTAATATGTTCCAGCGGGATCGGCACCTCCAAGATACTCGCCTCCCGGCTGGGGAAGTCGTTCCCCCAGATCCAGACGATAAGAGACTCCTCCCTCTTCGAGCTGGATTCCCTGAACATCGAAGACTTCGACCTCGTGGTATCCACAGTGCCTCTGCCGCTCCCGGACAGATCATACGTCCAGGTCCGGCCCTTCCTCACCGACGACGAGGTGGAGCGGATACGGAACCACCTCCTGGAGAAGAGCCTGGACGCGCGCCTGGCGAACCGGGCGGCATTCGAGTCCCTGGAGGTCTTCGGCGGGGGCCACGCGAAGTTCCACCAGATGGCGGAGGCTACGCAGGTCATAGCGGAGCTGGTGGATGACGCGTACCTCGCGCACCACGAGGCGGGTGGCTCCCTGGAAGTGGCGGTGCGGCGGATGTGCGCCTCGCTCGCCGGGAAGGACCTCGTCTCGGACCCCCGCAGCCTGGAGGAGAGCCTGCTCTCGCGTATGGAGCTTGGCGGCATCGGGATTCCGGGTACCGTGCTGGCGCTGTTCCACGCCCGCGACGCCGCCGCCGTCCGGCCCTCCTTCTCCGTCCACGACTTCGATGAGCCCCTGGAGTTAGAAGGGCTCGACGGCGCGATGATGCGGGTCCGGCGGAGCCTGTTGATGGTGGCGCCGCTGACGCTCTCCCCGGTAGCCCTGGAGGCGATCAGCGAGATCTCCGCTGCTATGGTCGAGCAGCCGGTGGAGCGCGAGGTCTTCGAGGACGGTTCGGAGGCCCGGATCATCGAAGTCCTCCAGAATATTTTCGCCCGTTTCCTGCACAACAAACTCTCGTGAAAACTCTCGTGGAAGGAGCCTGTAGATGTCCGAGATACTGACCCCGGCGACCATAGAGCTGAAGGCGAACCTGGAGAGCCAGGAAGAGGCGATCCGGCGCGCGGGCAAGCTGCTGGTGGATAACGGCAACGTGGATGAACGCTACATTGACTCGATGTTCGAGCGGGAGAAGTCCGTCTCGACGTTCATGGGCAACGCCGTGGCCATCCCCCACGGCACGAACGACTCCAAGCAGTGGGTGGAGAGGTCCGGGCTCTCGGTGATCACCGTCCCCGAGGGCGTGGAGTACGGCGACGGCGATATAGCCATGCTCATCATCGGGATCGCCGGCAAGGGCGACGAGCACCTTGAGATGCTCTCCAAGATCGCCATCGTGTGCTCCGAGGAGGAGAACGTCGCAAGGATCGTGATGTCGGAGTCGAAAGAGGAGCTTCTGTCCATCTTCGACGAGGTGATGTGAATGCTCGGCGTTCATTTCGGGGCCGGCAATATCGGTCGCGGCTTCATCGGACAGCTACTGCACGAGTCGGGCTACGACGTCAGCTTCGTTGACGTGCAGGCGCAGATAGTCGAAGCCCTGAAGACCCAGGGCCGCTACGAGGTCATCCTGGCGGCGGAGGGGGAGGAACGAGTCCTGGTCGACCGCGTTACCGCGTTCCACTCCATCGACGAGGCGGAGGAGGTCGTCCGGCAGATCGCAAGAGCGGACCTCGTCACCACGGCGGTCGGGCCGCCCGTGCTGCCCATCCTGGCTCCGGCCATAGCCAATGGGCTCATGGAGCGCGCGCGGAGCGGCGGCGGGCCGCTCAACGTGATCGCTTGCGAGAACATGATCGGCGGCAGCGAATCGCTCCGAAGCTCCGTGATGGAGCACCTCTCCGGCGAGGACGCGGAGGCCGTGGCCGGGATCGCCGGTTTCCCGAACGCGGCGGTGGACAGGATCGTACCGGAGCAGACGACCGGCGGGATCGACGTTCTGGTCGAGCCTTTCTTCGAGTGGGTCGTGGACGCCTCCCAGGTGAAAGGCGACCGCCCGGACGTCTCCGGCATCACATACGTCGAGAGCCTGGCCCCGTACATCGAGCGGAAGCTCCTGACCGTCAACACGGGCCACGCCGCCGTCGCCTATCTAGGCTACGCGCGCGGGCGGGCGACCATCTCCGACGCCCTGGAGGACGACGCCGTCTACGAGGAGGCGTCGGGCGCGCTGGAGGAGACGGGACGCCTGATGGTCGAAGAGCACGGCTTCGACGAGGAGGAGCACCGCAAGTACCGGGAGAAAACTCTAGTCCGGTTCCGAAACCCGCGCATCACGGACGCCGTGACGAGGGTCGCCCGCACCCCCATAAGGAAGCTCGGACGGAATGAGCGGCTGGTCTCGCCCGCCCTGCGGCTGCTCGACCGGGGATATACCCCGGTCCACCTCGCTACGGTCATCGGGGCGGTGCTGCGCTATGACAACGCGGAGGACGAGCAGGCGGCGGAGTTGCAGGAGAAGGTCCGGGCGGAAGGCGAGCGCGCGGCGCTTGCCTCCTGCGCCGGTATCGAAGAGGACCATCCCCTGGTGGACCTCGTGGCGGAGCGGCTGGGTTCCTCCCGCGAATTCAGCCATCAGAGAGGGGGCGGCGCGTAGTACAGGAAGATCCGGTGGACGCTGGAGAGGTGCGGGCTCCGCGACCCGGTTAGAATAGGGGATGGAGAGTGTCGCCTGGTGGGGGCGGATATTACGCCGCCGGGTTTTTCGGGGGCGGGAAAGGACGATAACGGTGGCGAGCGAAGTGTATGTGTACGAGTTCTCCGAGGGCTCCGGGGAGATGAAGGACCTTCTGGGCGGCAAGGGAGCGGGGCTGGCGGCGATGAGCGGCCTCGGGCTGCCGGTGCCGCCGGGCTTCACCATCACCACCGAGGCATGCCGGGCCTACATGCGGGCCGGCGAGCCTCCCGCGGAGCTCGCGGAGCAGGTCGATGCGCATCTCGGCGAGTTGGAGGAGTCAACCGGCAAGCGGCTGGGAGACCCGGAGAACCCCCTGCTAGTCTCCGTGAGGAGTGGCGCGCCGGTCTCCATGCCGGGCATGATGGACACCGTGCTCAACCTGGGCCTGAGCGACGCCGCGGTTGACGGGTTCGCGCGGAGGACCGGGGACGGACGGTTCGCCCACGACTCCTACCGGCGCTTCATCCAGATGTTCGGTGACGTGGTCCTCAAGGTTGACCACGAGAAGTTCGAGAAGGCCCTCGAAACGCTAAAAGAAGAGCGCGGCGTGGAGGACGACACCCAGCTCTCCGAGGAGGACCTGAAAGCCCTGATCTCGACCTACAAGCAGATAGTGGAGGAGGAGACGGGAAGCTCTTTCCCGGAGGACCCCAGGGAGCAACTCGACCTCGCCATCCGGGCCGTATTCGACTCCTGGAACAACCCGCGGGCCAACGCCTACCGCAAGGAGTTCGGCCTGCCGGACGACCTCGGGACCGCCGTTACGGTCCAGGCGATGGTCTTCGGAAACATGGGCGACGACTCTGCCACGGGTGTCGTCTTTACCCGCGACCCCTCGACGGGCGAGCAGGGCCTCTTCGGGGAGTTCCTGCTCAACGCCCAGGGGGAGGATGTCGTGGCCGGCATCCGCACTCCCCGGCCTATCTCAGAGATGCAGGAGGACCTGCCGCACGCCTTCGAGGAGCTTCTGGAGACCATGCAGCGGCTGGAGAACGAGTACCGCGACATGCAGGACATCGAGTTCACCGTCGAGCGGGACAGGCTCTTCATGCTCCAGACCCGCAGCGGCAAGCGGACCGCAGTAGCGGCGCTCAGGATAGCCTACGAGATGGCGGAGGAGGGCATCATCAGCCGCGAGGAGGCCGTGATGCGGGTCGAGCCGCGCCAGTTGGACCAGGTGCTCCACCCCTACATAGACCCCGAGGCGGATCTCGACGTGCTGGCGGTGGGACTTCCTGCCTCACCCGGAGCGGCCACGGGGAGCGTCGTCTTCACCGCTGATGAGGCCGAGGAGCGGGGCGAGGCGGGGGAGGCGGTCATCCTGGTGCGGAAGGAGACCACTCCCGACGACGTTCACGGCATGATGCGGGCCAAGGGCACGCTCACAGCGCTCGGCGGCATGACCAGCCACGCCGCGGTGGTCGCGCGCGGGCTCGGGATACCGGCCGTAACCGGGTGCAAGGCGCTCAAGATCGACGCCGCCGCCCAGACGTTCAGCATAGACGGCCAGACCTTTCGGGTGGGAGACACGATCACTATCGAGGGCTCGACCGGCAAGGTGGTCGCGGGCGAGGCTCCTCTGGTGGAGCCGGAGTTGAGCGAGGACTTCGAGCGTATCCTCGCCTGGGCCGACGAGTTCCGTACCCTCGGGGTGAGGGCGAACGCCGACACTCCACAGGACGCACGGAAGGCGCGGCAGCTCGGCGCTGAGGGCATAGGGCTGTGCCGGACGGAGCACATGTTCATGGAAGAGGGACGGCTGGAGATCATGCGCGAGATGATCCTCTCGGAGACCGAGGAGGCCGAGACGCAGGCGCTTATCCGGCTCGAACCCCTCCAGCGCGGCGACTTCGAGGGCATCTTCGAGGCGATGAACGGCCTGCCCGTTACCGTGCGGCTGCTCGACCCGCCGCTACACGAGTTCCTCCCCGACTCAAGGGACCTGTACGAACGGCTCGCCGAGCTCGGAGACGAGGAGTCCGAAGAGGAGAAGGAGATACGGCGGCAACTGCGGGTCGTGGAGAGCCTGGAAGAGGCGAACCCGATGCTGGGCCTGAGGGGATGCCGGCTGGGGATCGTCCGCCCCGGACTCTACCGGATGCAGGCCCGCGCCATCGCCGAGGCCGCGAAAGCTGTAAGAGAGAAAGGCGGTTCAGTAGAGGTCGAGATCATGGTCCCCCTGGTGGGCTTCAGGACAGAGCTTGCTGAGACCCGGCGAGATATCGAGGACGTGGTGAATGAAGTCCTCGGAGACGCGAACCCGGTCCGCATCGGCACCATGATCGAGCTGCCCCGCGCCTGCGCCGTGGCCGGGGACATTGCGAATGAAGCGGACTTCTTCTCCTTCGGCACCAACGACCTGACCCAGACGACCTGCGGCCTCTCCCGCGACGATGCGGAGAGCGGCTTCCTGGCACGCTACCTCCAGGAAGGCATTCTGGAGAAGAATCCCTTCGAGACGATAGATAGGGACGGCGTCGGAGAGCTGGTCGCGATGGCCCGCGAGAGGGGCCGGGAGACTAACCCCGACCTCAAGCTGGGTATCTGCGGCGAGCACGGCGGAGACCCGGAGAGTATCCAGTTCTTCCACGAGACCGGTTTGGACTACGTCTCTTGCTCACCATACCGGGTCCCGGTGGCGCGGCTGGCCGCGGCCCAGACGACCCTGCGCGAGAGGGGCTCCGTGGCGCAGGCGAGCGCCGGGTGATGTAGCGGAGGGAAGTACGCGGGTCCGGTCTGTGGGAGCCAGACGTGGGATCAGCGGCGGTTAGCGCCCGCGAAGAAGACGGAGCCGTGGACTTCTAGCGGGTCGGGATCAAAGCCCGCGTGCGCCAGCATACTCCAGATCTCGTCCGGGACGAAGAACTTGATGCCGCTGGTTGAGAGGAAACGTTGCAGTCGCCGTCCGCGTGAGGTCCTGGCGCGCAGGATACCCATGATGGCGATGCGGCCACCCGGTTCCAGCACTCGCCGGGTCTCACGCAGGGCGCGGGCCGGGTCCCCGAACTCGTTGAGCGAGCCGCCGCAGACAGCTCCGGCGAACGAGCCGTCCGCGAACGGGAGGTTCTCCGCGTCCGCTCGGGCGAGAGAGGCGCGGGCTGCTCCAGCCGCCCTGATCCGGCGCGCCGCCTCCCGGAGCATAGAGGGAGATATGTCTACGCCGACGACGTCGCCGTTTCCGTCCAGTTCACGGGCCAGGCTCCTGGTGTAGAGGCCGGCGGAACATCCCAGGTCCAGGTAGCGACCGCCGCGTTCCAGGTTCACCAGGCCCGAGATGATCTCTAGCTCGCGCTCGTTCGGGAATGGTTCGCCGGTCAGGAGCGTGAGAGACCGGGTGCGCCAGAGGGGCTCGTACCCGCGCCCGGCGCCGGGGAGGAAGTTGGTGAGGTTGGCGATGTTGTATGCGCCGGACGTGCGCTTCAGGAGGTCGAGGTAGCCGCCACGCACCGTGAAAGTCTCTCCGGTTTGTTGCGAGCGGAGGGTTCCGTGCAGGATCCAGCCGTCCTCCTCCGTACCTTCGACGAGCGTGAGACGATCTTCGCGCGATGGACCTACCCGGATTATGGGCAGGAGGTCCTTCCGGAACACTAACCGCGCCTGCGGTCGCGCCGGCGATCTTTCAGGCGGCCCATGCGGGCGTCGAAACCGCGCACCGAGTCAACGAACGCCCCGGACTCGCCCGGAGCGGCAGCGGGCTTGAGCGTCGGATAGCCGCCCTCGTGGAAGACGAGAGGGCCCTTGCGAGTATCGCCCAGCCGGACCTCGACGACCCTCCCGAGGAAGAGGTCGTGGTCGCCGCCGGCGTAGACTGCCTCAAGCTCGCACTCTATGACCGCCATGGCGCCGGCCGCCAGGGGCGCACCGACCGTCCCGTACCCGCCGCCTAAAGAGTGGACCGCGTGCAGCCCGCTCGACCGCTCGGGGGAGGAGAAGAGCCGGGAGAGTCCCTCCTGGTCGTCCGCCAGGACGCTGACGGCGAAGGTCTTCTCTTCCTTGATACGTGGGTTGAGCCGGGCGGCCTTGTGGACGCTCACCAGGAACAGCAGCGGGTCGAGGGAGACCGAGATCACGGCGTTCGCCGTCATGCCCTCGGCCCGTTCGTCCCGGCCGCTGGTAACGACCGTCACGCCCGTCGGGAAGTGAGACATGGCGCTTCTCAGAGCATCGGCGTTTGCGCCCTGAACTTCCCAGGGATACTCGCGCTCTATGTCATGGGGCTTCTCAGGCGGCATCTTCGTCTCTCTCGACGGGGTGGAACACGGGAAACCTACTACGCACGGTGCTCTTCCACAAGGGGAGGGACCACACGAAGCTCCCGCGGCCACCACCGCTCGACCGTCTCCAGGTCCGAACCGTACCACCGACCGAATGGCGGACCATGATAGACGCCGTCCAGCACGACGGACCCGGCGCCCGGCAGTAGCGCCGCCTCGACCGGCACGACCCCGTCTCCGGCGATCCGGCCATCCTCGATGAAACGTTCGTACCGCTTGCGAGCCCGCGCGGAAGAGTTTCCATCCACGGCGTTTCCGGCCACGGAGAGGTAGCTCAGGCCGGCGGGCGCGTGCAGGGCGCCGGGGAAGAGGTCGTTGACGCGCGCTACGGGTGCGAGTAGACCCCGGTCCGGGACATTATGCGGGCTGCCGAGGGTGATCAGGTGCGAGACCCGCCGGTGCCCCGAGTAGCGCCGTCCGCCGTAGGGCGGGTCGCCACCCAGGTAGACGCGGCAGGCGACGCCGCCCGCGGAGTGCCCGACGAGAACCGCCTTCTTCGACTCGCTCTCCAGCAAGGCCCGGTCAACGGCCGTCGCGATCTGGAATACCAGTTGCCCGAAGCCCCGGATACGTCCGAGGAGCCAGTCGAAGGGCGTGATATTCGCCACGTGGACCTCCGCGCCGGAGAGCTCGTGAAGTGTGCGGGCCAGATCTTTATATCTCCACGGCCAGGAAGTAACCCCCCCGACGATCACTATCGGTCCGCGCGCCATGCGCAGAGTATAAACGCGCGGATGCCGAGCGGGTTGGACTCTATGTCAGGCTGATGTGGATGCCGTCGAGGACGAACTGGACGGCGAGGGCGGCGAGGAGGACACCGAGTACGCGGGAGAGTACGTTCGCGCCGGTCTCGCCGAAGAGGCGCATGATCCTGGGTGCGATGAGCAGGGAGATCAGGGTGAGAAGCAGGACCACCAGGAGGACGGCTAAAAACAGCGCGATCTGCTCGGGACCGCCGCCGGTGTAGAGGAGCACCGTCGTGATCCCGCCGGGTCCGGCTAGGAGCGGTATGGCGAGGGGGAAGACGGAGATATCCTGCTGGTAGGACTCCTCCTCCTGCTCGCGCACCGTCGAGGAGCGCATCCCCGACGGGCGGGCGAAGATCATGTCGAGCGACAGCAGGAACAGCAGTATCCCGCCCGCGATCCTGAACGCCGGGAGCCCGATACCGAGGGCGTGGAGCAGGGTGTTGCCCACCAGCGCGAAGACGAACAGTATGGCCGCGCCCAGGAACGTGCCCCGGATCGCCGACTCCCGCTTTCGTTCCTCCGAGAACCCATTGGTCAGCGCCGCGAAGATCGGCGCCATCCCCAGAGGATCTATTACTACCAGCAGCGTCACGAAGGCATTGAAGACGAACTCGAACACGACGCAACTCTACACCGCTTCCGTATGTTCGTCAGAAACGAGAGAGCAGGCTATCTAGCGGTTGGCGAAACGCCGGACGCGCTTCATGTAGTAGCTCCACCACCACCACTGGCCGGGGTCCATGTGACAGCCGGCGCCTCCGCCCGGTCCGGGACAGCCGGGGACCTCGTTGTGCCCGATTATATGGTTGCGGTTTATAGGGATTCCGTAATGCCGGCAGAGGTAGGCGGTGAGCTTCGCAGATGAGCGGTACATCTCCTTCGTGAACCACTTGGGGTCGTCTATGAAGCCCTCGTGTTCTATGCCGATGGAGTGGACGTTGTACGGCCAGTAACCGCAGTGGTAGGCGATGTTCAGGTCGCTTACCGACTGGGCGATCTTGCCGTCGGCGGACCGCACTGTGTAGTGGGCCGAGACTCCGGCCGAGGGGTTCTGGAACCAGTTCACGGCGCTCGACCACGACCCCTGCGTGACGTGGATGATTATCTTGGTGATCCTGTCAGATTTCGGGCGGTTGGCGCCGGTGTAGTTGTTGGGATGGGCCGGGTACCAGACGACGGGCGGCTTGGTCGGCATCAGCGGCCTCCTATCCGCTCGTCGAGGCTGCGGGCCGCGAGCGATATCTTCTCACCGGACTTCGTCTTCTCGGAGGCGCCTCTCTTGAGGGTGTCGAAGACCTGCTCCGCGTACAGGTCGCCGCCCCCGACTCCGGCCACGGCCTTGTAGTTCTTGCCGCTGGCCTTGCCCCTTCCTGCGACCGCGCCGAAGAAGCCCCGCAACTCCTGCGGCTTCTGGCGTCCGATGGAGGCGGCGAGCAGCGCCGCCCCGCCCTTTATGTTCGAGGCGCGATCCGTCTTGAGCTTATCCTCGGAAATGCCGGTGAGCCTTGACGCCTCGCCGAGCGTATCGGAGGTCGGGTTCTGCACCAGGGCCATGATCCCGTACGAGCCCCAGCCGTGAAGGTCTCCTTTCTCGTACTTATTGGAGTCGGGAGCCGGCATCTCCCAGCGTGTGTTGACGTGTCCCATCGCCAGCAGGACCCCGACCGGCACCCCGTACTCTTTGGCGGCGGTGTCGAACTCCTTCATCAACCCCGACCCCGGCTTCTGCGCCGTCTGGGCCTGTCCGGTAACGGCGTTGCCCAGGAGAGCAACCCCGGCGAGACCGGTCGCGCTTAACTTTAGAAACGTGCGGCGATCGATCGCCACTGGCATGCCTTTTAGCCGCCCAGAACGCATTCCCCCTCCTTCGAACTGGTGCACCTTGTTTATCGTGTTACATTAATTATCTATGTACGCGGACCGGGTTGCAAGTCCCGGCGTCCTGAAGGTGGATCTCAAGGGCTGTCCTCTACCCTCCTGCCGCCTGCCAGGCGCCGCGCAGAGCGCGGGCCCGTTCTAGCGTAAGCTCGCCGATCCGGCCTTCGGAAGTCTCGTAACGTTCTGCTGTGACGGCGGCGAGCGCTCTCGCGACCTGTCCGACGCTCGCCGGTATGTCGGCGACGCTCTCTGTCCTGAACGGGAGCCCCAGGGCGCCGTAGAAGCTCTCCAGGACTGCCCTGATCTCCGCTGTATCCCGAACCAGTATGAGCGCCTCTAGACGCGCCGCCCGGCGCGTAACCCTCTGGGCTAGCCCCGCGTGCTTGACGCCTAGCGGCCCGCCGGAGCGGACGGAGTAGGCGCCGGGACAGAATTCGCCCTCCACCTCTCCGCCCTCGGCCGCGACGCCAACCCTCCTCAGGGCTGCCGCCACGAGGTCCACGCCCTCCGAGTACCGTTCGTAGAGTCCGTGCCGCAGGTCGTCCACCGGGAAGGTCAGGGAGAAGGAGAGGCTGCCCCGGTTCGCAGCCACCGCTCCACCGCCGGAGTTGCGGACCAGGACCGGAAACCCGGACTCGCCGGCCACCCTGGTCGCCTCGCCGAAGCCCGGAAGGCGGGTCTCGGGCCGCGTCGCGCCGATGTAGCGCGAAGAGGACCACATCAGGGCGGTCGGGCCGCGTTCTCCCCTGGAGGTCTCTTCGAGGACCGCCTGTTGCAGACCGAAGCCATCCTCGGGATTCTCGAAAGGGCGGGCGGTCAGGATCTCCACGGTGCTAAGATAGCAGTCTGAGACTTCTCATGGATCTATGGAGGGACATTCGATGAAGGTGGTTGCGCTCGCCGGCGGCGTCGGCGGGGCGAAGCTCGCCGCCGGTCTGCAGGACGCTCTCCCGGACGGAGACCTGACAGTGGTCGTCAACACCGCCGACGACTTCGACCTCTGGGGACTGAGGATCTGCCCGGACCTCGACACTGTTATGTACACGCTCTCCGACTTCGCCAACCCTGTTACCGGATGGGGCGTCAGGAAAGAGTCGTTCAACTCGCTGGGCATGATCTCGCTCTACGGCGAGGATTGCTGGTTCAAGCTGGGAGACCGGGACCTGGCGACGCACGTCCTGCGGACCAACCGGCTGCGCGAGGGCTCCTCGCTCACCGACGTGACAGCCGGCCTCTCGAAGGCGCTCGGCGTCCGCGGCCGCATCCTCCCTATGTGCGACGAGCCGGTCGCCACGGTCCTCGATACTCAGGAAGGACCGATGGAGTTTCAGGAGTACTTCGTGCGGCGCGGCCAGAAGGACGAGGTGCGCGGCGTAGAGCTGCGCGGGATAGAGGACGCCCGGATCACCACCGCCGCCGAGGAGGCCGTGGCGTCGGCAGACCTGATCGCGCTGTGCCCGTCCAACCCCGTGGTGAGCATCGGACCGGTGCTCGCCGTGCCGGGGATTAGGAAGACGCTCGAAGCCGCCTCCGCCCCGAAGGTCGCCGTCAGCCCCATAGTCGGGGGGCGAGCGCTCAAGGGACCGGCCGATAGAATGCTCGCCTCGCTCGGACACGAGTCCTCCGCGACGGGTGTTGCCCGCATCTACGAGGGGCTGGTAGACGGGATGGTCGTGGACCTCGTGGATGAGGGAGAACGGGCCGGGATCGAGGCTCTGGGCATGCGGGTACTCGTAACGCAGACCGTGATGAGCGAGCCTGAGGACCGGACGAGCCTGGCGCGAGAGGTGCTGGACTTCGGCGCGAAGCTCGCGGAGCGAAGCTAACGGAGCGTTGAGCGTATTCGCCGTAGTGCCCGTAAAGGACCTCTGGGGTACGAAGAGCCGGCTCAGCCCGATCCTGAACCCCGGCGCCCGCGCGGGCCTTACCCTCTACATGATGGGCCGCGTCATCCGGGCGCTGCATGAGGCCGATGTCAGCGAGGTCGGCGTGGTCAGCCCGGACCCCGTCGTCCTGCACACCGCCGCCGACCACGGCGCGACGCCCGTGACCCAGGAGAGCCGGGGCCTCAACCCGGCTCTCGAAGAAGGACGGCGATGGGCGATAGATAAGGGCGCGTCAGCCATCCTCGTCTTGCCAGCCGACCTGCCGCTGCTGGACGCGGAGGACGTGCGGGCCGTTATCTCGCATCAGCACGAAGCGCCGTCGGCTGTGATCTCCCCGGACGCCGCGCGCGAGGGCACGAACGCCCTGCTTCTGAAACCTCCGGACGCCCTGCCGTTCCTGTTCGGCGAGGGGAGCTACGAGGCCCACGTCCGGGCGGCGGTCGAGCGCGGCGTCCCGGCGCAGATCTGCGAACGTCCGCATCTCTCCTTCGACCTCGATACCGCCGACGATTTCCAGCGGCTTAAGAAAGAGGGGCGATCTTGAGGGGCATCCAGATCCTGCCCGTCGAGGGAATCCCGGAGATCCGTCCCGGCGACGACCTGGCCTCTATCCTCTCCGAAGCCGCGCGAGAGGATCTCCGCCCGGATGATGTGCTGGTCGTCACCCATAAGGTCGTCAGCAAGGCGGAGGGACGGCTGGTGGACCTTCGCTCTGTCGCGCCGTCCACGCTCGCCAAGAGCTACGCCACCGAGCATGGCAAGGACCCGCGCCAGATCGAAGTGGTCCTGCGCGAGAGCCGGCGCGTCGTCCGCATGGACCGGGGCATCATCATCTCCGAGACGCGCCACGGATTCGTCTGCGCGAACGCCGGGGTGGACGCCTCCAACGTCCCCGGAAAAGATACCGTCTGCCTCCTGCCCCTGGACTCCGACGCCTCCGCCCGGAAGCTGCGTGGTGCAATCGCCGCTCATCTCGGAGTAGAGGTGGCCGTCGTGATCTCGGACTCCTTCGGACGCGCGTGGCGCCACGGCATCACCGACATCGCCATCGGGGTGGCGGGGATGGACCCGCTCGCCGACTACCGGGGACAAAACGACCCGCACGGCTACCCGATGGAGGCGA
>DASSMB010000021.1:0-14382 GCA_035689095.1 Rubrobacteraceae bacterium
GCGAGGCACTTCAAGCCGCTCCTCAAGCGCGCCGGCCTCCCGGACATCCGCCTCTACGACTTGCGGCACACCTTCGCTACGCTCTGGTTGGAGTCCGGCGAGCACCCCAAGATCCTGCAGGAGATCCTCGGCCACTCCCGAATATCAGTGACGCTCGATACCTACAGCCACGTAATCCCCCACATGCAGCGCGACGCGATGGGCCGCTTCGGGAAGATGTTTGCGAAGCCCTCCTGATTTCTGTTGTGGTATCTGTTGTGGTACGGGGCCGGTAGAGCCTAGATGAAGGAAGAGCCCGGTTTGCGTTTTACCTGCAAACCGACCACTTTTAGTAGCGCGCTCGGCAGGACTCGAACCTGCGACCTTCTGATTCGTAGTCAGACGCTCTATCCGGCTGAGCTACGAGCGCGTGAAGCCTGCCTATGATACCGCTGGAGGGAGGTTTGCTCAAGGCTGGATATGTAGGGGAGGTTTTGACGATATACTGCAGGGGGTCGTGAGGTCTGGATAGTAAGGTAGTCGAATAGTCTTGAGCGCAACGGTTCTGCTGGTCATAGGGGATGATGAGGAACGGTTGCATCTGAGACGGGCGCTGTCCAGTGAGGGGTGGCGGGTGGTGCCGGCGGGGTCGGGGTCTCAGGCGCGGCAGATGGCGGAGAGGCAGCAGTTCGAGGTGGCCGTGGTGGATAACCGGCTGCCGGATGAGCGGGGGTTTCAGGTCGTCTCCGCGGTGCAGAAGCCTGGGGTCTCGACGGTGGCTCTGTTGCGCGATGAGGATACGATGGACCGTATCGTTGGTATCGAGCTAGGGGCGGATTATTATATGCGCTCTCCGGTCAATCCCAGGGAGCTGGTGGCGAGGGTCAAGCAGATCCTCCGCAAGAGAGAACACGCTGGGGAGTCTGCTGGCAGGCTCTATGTCGGTGACTTGGAGATCGACCCGGACCAAGTCTCTGTTCGGAAGGGGGAGCGCGAGATCATGCTCTCTCCCCGCGAGTTTAAGCTGCTCTACACTCTGGCGAGTAGCCCCGGACGGGTCTTTCCCCGTGCCGCTCTGCTCCGACAGGTCTGGGGCGAAGACGAGTACATCGACGAGCGGACCGTCAACGTCTATGTCCAGCGCCTGCGCAACAAGCTCGGCGACAGCTCCACGGATCCCAAGCTAATAGAGACCGTCCGGGGTTTCGGTTACCGGCTCGTGAAGCCCGCGAGTTAACACCAAAGTCAGTACTGCACTGGTCAGGGGGTTCCGTGACGCCGGATCAGGGCGCCGCCCCGGATCGTCTCTCCGGCCCGCACGTCGTAGCCGTGGCCCACGATGCAGTCTTCCAGGTAGGCGCCGTCGCCGACGCTCGCGCCGGGCAGCAGGATGCTCCGCTTGATGGTGGCGTTCGGGCGCACCCAGCAGTCCGTCCCGACCGTCACGTCCCCGGCCAGGGTTACTCCGCGTCCGATCACGGCGTCCCTCCCTACCAGCACGTGACCCTCGATGTTGGCGGAAGGATGTATCTGGGCGTCCTCCCCGACCCACAGACCCTCTCCGCGCTTCTCACCCGGGACCCTGACACCGACCTTTCCCGACAGAACATCGTACTGCGCCTGACGGTACGCCTGTAGCGTCCCGATATCCGACCAGTAGAAGTCTCCCTGATACCCGACGAACTTCTCCCCGTTCGCGAGAAACTGCGGGAAGACATCCTGCGCGAAGTCGAAGAAAGTCCCCTCCGGGACGTACTCCAGCGCTCGCGGCTCCAGTACGTAGATGCCGGTGTTCGCCAGGGTGCTTATGGCAACCTTCGGGTCGGGCTTCTCCTGAAATCCCATTATGTTGCCCTCCGCGTCAAGCTCCACCACCCCGAACTCCGAGGTGTCGTAGACCCTTTTGAGGGCGATGGTGGCCAGAGCCTCCTTCTCCTTGTGAAGGGCTACCAGCTCCCCGAGGTCCACGTCCGTCAGGGCGTCTCCGGAGACCACCACGAAGGTGCCGTCGAAGTGCTCGGCGAGACGCTTTACGCCTCCCGCCGTGCCGAGCAACTCGTCTTCCCGGTCGAGGTATACGCTCATGCCGTTGATACGGGAGACCTCGCCGTACGCTTCGATCAGCGCGTCGGCCAGGTAGTGGACGTTGACGTGGACCTCCTCTACGCCGTGCCGGGCGAGAAGGCCGAAGATGTGCTCGATGATCGGGGTGTCCACCACAGGGGCCATCGGCTTCGGGACCTCGCCCGTCAGCGGGAAAAGGCGGGTCCCCTTGCCCGCCGCGAGCGCCATAGCTTTCAACTCATACCTGCCATTCTCTATCTGTGCCGGGCCTGCAAAACGCTCACCCGTACCGTATATTCCCTCTCGTGCATTCGGACACTCTACATCGCCTCTTCCCGTCGGCCAAGTTCGACGAGCCCCTGAGGCGTTACACCGCCTGGAAGATCGGGGGTCCCGCCGACGCGCTGCTCGAACCGAAGAGCGTCGACGAGCTGATCGAAGCCGTGCGCAAGGCCCGCGAAAACAACGTCCCGGTTACCGTCCTCGGCGGCGGGACGAACGTCCTGGTGCGCGACGGCGGCATCCGGGGACTCACCATCCGGCTCGCCAAGTCCCTGACGAACGTCGAGTTCGACGGGGACCGCGTCTTCGCCGACGCGGGCGTCCTTTACCCGGTCCTCGCCAACACCACCGCCGGGCGCGGACTTGCCGGGTTGCAGTTCGCCACCGGCATCCCCGGCACCGTCGGCGGCGCGGTCTACATGAACGCCGGAGCCTATGGCTCCGAGACGGTGGAGGTCCTCGACTGGGCCGACATCTTCCGGGCGGGCGCCGGAGAGGTCGTCAGGATGAAGAACGAGGAGCTTGGCCTCTCGTACCGCAAGAGCGTCCTGCACGAGCACCCCGACTGGGTCGTCCTGCGCGCCGGGTACACGCTCTCGCCCGGCGACCCGGAGGATCTGAAGGCCCAGATAAAGGAGTTCCGCGCCCAGCGCATGAGCGGCTCTCCGAGCAGGCCGAGTTGCGGCTCGACCTTCAAGCGTCCGCCAGGAGACTTCCCCGGCCGCGTCATTGAGGCGGCGGGCCTGAAAGGGATGCGCGTCGGAAACATAGAGGTCTCTCCCGTCCACGCCAACTACCTCGTCAACCTCGGAGGCGGCACCGCCGAAGACGCGCTGGCCCTGATCCAGAAGGTCCGGGAGACGGTGCGGGAGAGGTTGGGGATAGAGCTTGAGTCGGAAGTGCGGGTGATCGGGGAGCCGTAGCTCCTGGAGCGCCCTACCCGACCACGGGTTGCTGGGGGCTCGCGGACTTCTGGCGGAAGAGGTCCGGGATGTCGGCGAGGTCCGTGTGAGAGTCGCAGACGTCGAGGAGGGCCTGGGAGGTGCACTGGGCGGCGCTTATGGCCTCGACCCGGATACCCTTCTCGCTCTGCAGGTACTCTATGGCCTCGACGTAGTCGCCGTCGCCGGAGACGAGGACGTAAGTATCCGCGTGGTCGGCGAGTCGCATCATGTCCACGATAATGCCTATGTCCCAGTCGCCCTTGTGCGAGACGGTGCGCTCCCCCTCGGGGCTCACGGTCTCGTGGACGATGAGGGGCTTGGAGCGGACCTTGTAGCCGAACTTGTTGAGGTTGTAGACGAAGGACCGCGCGCCCTGCGAGGCGCCCTGGGCCGCGCCCTGGTTCTCGTCGGCCTCCTGCTTCTCCACGATGTAGAAGGTGGCGCGCAGGAGCCTGCGGCCGGCGACGGCGGCCGCGAGTAGCTGGTTATAGTCCAGCACGCCCTTGTAGTAGCTCTTGATCGAGTGATACAGGTTCGCCCCGTCCACGAAGACCGCCACGCGCTCCAGGCTCTCTGTCGTGTCCCACCGTTCCATAGTTATGGATGTTAGCAGAAAATAAGGCATGTTCCGCCAGGAAAGCGGTTTACCGGATGCGGTTATTGAGTTAATATCCCTAGGCCGGCACGGCTTCGAGAGCGCAGAGAGGGGTGGCACCCGGCATGGACTTCGAGGTAAGCATAGACGAGCACGCCAGGGATTACTCCTTGATCTCGGTGCGCGGAGAAGTGGACCTGCACACCGCCCCGAAGGTCCAGTACTCTATAGAGCGCGCGACTGAGAACGGCGCTGCCGCGGTATTCGTAGATATGAGCGGTATCGCGTTCATGGACTCGACCGCCCTCTCCACTTTCATGCGCCTCAAGGACGCCCTTGAGAAACAGGGGCTACCCTTCCGGCTCGTCTCTCCATCCGCAGCCGTCGAGCGCATCTTCGACGTTACTGGCTTCCGCGACTACTTCGAGGTCTTCGCCTCCCGCGAAGAAGCCGCCCGCTAGAGAACACGCGGCTCCTGGTGGATCCTCCAGGGCGAGAGCCTTCTAGACGCGCGTTTCATTCGTACTAGAATCTGATCCTGATGATGACGGACCTGAAGAGCGTCGAGGTGCCGGAGCCTCTGGAGCGCCTGGGAGAGGCGTTCCGGAAGGCCGGGCGCGAGCTGTACCTCGTCGGCGGATATGTTCGCGACAGGCTGCTCGACTCCGCGCACCCGGACGTGGACGCCACCACGGACGCCCATCCGCCGGAGATTAAGAAGCTACTGCGGCCCGTGGCCGGAAGCATCTGGACCGTGGGAGAGAGGTTCGGGACCATCGCAGCCAGGGTCGGAGAGTACGACGTCGAGGTGACGACCTACCGCAGCGACCTCTACACGGAGGGGAGCCGCCACCCGGAGGTCCGCTTCGGGGACAGTCTGGAGGAGGACCTGGCGCGGCGGGACTTCACCATAAACGCCATTGCGGCGGATGCTCTGACCGGCGCTATCCTGGACCCGTTCGACGGCCGGAAGGATCTGGAGACCGGCGTGATCCGTCCGGTTGGAGACCCGCTGGACCGGATGCGCGACGACCCGTTGAGGATGCTGCGAGCCGTCCGCTTCGAGACGACGCTTTCGACACCCGACAAGCCGTTCGCGATGACGCCGGACCTCGAACGGGCGATCCGGGAGAACGCCCACTGGCTGGAGAGCATCAGCGCCGAGCGCATCCGGGAGGAGTTCGAGAAGATCCTGCTCTCGAAGAACGTGTCTCGCGGCCTGCGGACGCTCGTGCGCCTGGGGCTCATGCGATACATCGTGCCGGAGTTCCTTGAGACGGTCTCCGTGGAGCAGGAGGCGGAGTTCCACCACAAGGACGTCTTCGAGCACACCATGATCGTCACGGAGAGCGTCGAGACGGACCCGATCCTCCGCAAGGCCGCCTTTTTCCACGACATCGGCAAGCCGCGCACCCTCGTCTACGAGCACCGCTGCACCTACTGCGGCGCGAAGAGCACCAGCAAGAGCGCCGGAGAGGGCGAGTGCGAGCGCTGCGGCGGCAGGACGCTGCCGAAGAAGATCCACTTCTACGGCCACGAGAACGTCGGAGCGGCAATCGCCCGCCGGGCCATGAAGCGTCTCGCCTACCCGAAGGACGACACGGACGCCGTCGCCCACCTCGTCGCCAACCACATGCGCCCGATGGGCTACGCCGTGGGCCGCGACCCGTGGAGCGACTCCGCCGTCCGGCGCTTCGTCCGGGATACATACCTGGCGCGCGGCGACCGGGAACTGGCGAACGTGGACCTCCTGCTCAAGCTCGCTCGCGCCGACATCACCGGCAGCGCCCCCAGGAGGCGCCACATCGCCGAGGCGTCCTGGCAGAGCCTGAAGGAGCGCGTCGACGAAGTCCGGGCAGAGGACGCCATCGAGAGGCTCACCAGCCCGCTCGACGGGAACGAGTTGATGGAGCACTTCGGACGGGGTCCGGGACGCTGGATCAAACCGATAAAAGACTACCTTGAAGGCGAGGTCGTCGAGGGCCGCCTCGCCCCCGACGACAAACAGAAGGCCTGGCAACTCGCCGACGCCTACACCCGCGAACACAACGTATTCGAGGAGGGATAGAGACGTGGATAACATAGATCCTCTCGTAAGCACGGACTGGCTCGCGGAGCGCCTGGACGACCCCGGCGTCCGAGTCGTGGACATCCGGGGCTACGTGAAGAAGACGGATCTGGGAAACGGCCGCCAGAAGGCCGAGTACCTCGCCGCCCGCGAGGAGTACGACGAGGCCCACGTACCCGGCGCCGTCTACGTGGACTGGACCCGCGACATCACCGACCCCGAGGACCCGGTCCCGGCCCAGGTCGCTCCGCCGGAGCGCTTCGCCGCGCTGATGGGCTCGCTGGGGATCGGCGACAATACTCACGTTGTCGTCTACGACCATGCCGGCGGCCAGTTCGCCACGCGCCTGTGGTGGGCTCTCACCTACTACGGTCACGAGCGCGTCTCCGTCCTCGACGGCGGCTGGAAGAAATGGACCGCCGAAGACCGGCCCGTCACGGTGGAGAGCCCAAACGTCGAGCCCGTCACCTTCACCCCGAAGCCGCAGCCGGGCTGGCGCGTCGAGGCCAAGGACGTCCTATCCGCGAGCGAGAGCGGCGGGGCTTTCATACTGGATGCCCGAGATGCGGGACAGTACACCGGCGCGGTAGCGAGGGGCGACGGCCGATCCGGGCACGTCCCCGGCGCGAGGCACCTGCATGCCGACAGCCTCCTCGAAGAAGGCGGCACGTTCCGTTCGGACGAGGAGCTAGCCGGGAAGCTGCGCGAGGCCGGGGTGCCGGAGGACCGCGAGGCGCCCGTTGTCGCCTACTGCAACGGCGGTGTCGCGGCGACCGTGCCGCTCTTCGCGTTGCACCGGCTCGGTTACAGGAACCTCGCCAACTACGACGGCTCGTGGAACGAGTGGGGCTCAAGGGATGACCTGCCCGCCGAGCGCTAATACGGTGACGGTGAAGATCAGGTGTTACACTCTCCGGGTCTTATGAAGAAGTACAGCGTCAAAAAGTCGCGCGCCAGGGGCGCGGTAGCGGGGCTGATGAGCCTCCTTATGATCGGCGGAGGGGTACTCCTGATCGGGTACTTCTTCTTCTGGCATAGCCTCTCGAACCCTTCGACCAACAGCGCCGACCCCGGCGGGTTCAACGTCCCGAAGATAGACGACTCCAGCCAGCAGGCCGCCGGCGGTCCCAAGGACAAGACTCTCAAGCTCACCATCCCCAAGATGAACCGGGTGGACGACGCCGAGATTCCTACTGCCCCCGGCGACGACGGCAAGGCTCTGGACGACCATACAGGCATACACCTCGAAGGTACCGGGAACCCGTGGGACCAGGAGGCTAATGTCTACATCGCCGGACACCGTCTCGGCTACCCGAACACCGGCAGCTTCCTGGCCTTCTTCGACCTGAACAAGCTGCAGAACGGGGACAAAGTCTACGTCACCGACGCCAACGGGACGAAGTACACCTACGAGGTGTTCAAGGAGTTCTCCGTCAGCCCCGCGAACGTCTCCGTGACCAAGCCGCTGCCGGGGAAGAACATCCTCACCCTCCAGACCTGTACCCTCCCCGACTACTCCGAGCGGCTCATCGTGCAGGCCGAGCTGGTAGACAAGGCGTAAGCCGAACCGCTTCTCGCTTGCATCACCGAAGACCTAGCTTTTCCCGAACTCCTGCGCCTTGAGGCGCTCTCCCGTTACGTCTCTCGACTCGTCGGAGACCAGGTACAGGAAGACGGCGGTGTTCTCTTCGGGGGTGATGCGGGTCGTGGGGTCTTCCTCCGGGTAGGCGGCGGCGCGCATCTCTGTACGCATGCCGCCGGGGTCAACGGAGTTTACGCGGATGCCGCGGTCCTTTAGTTCGAGCGCCAGGTTCCCGGTGAGGCCCTCGACGCCGAACTTGCTGATAGCGTACGCTCCCCAGTCCGCGCGGGGACCGGCGCTAGCCCCGCTCACGACATTTATTATGCTCCCGCCCTCCGGCATATGGGGGATGACGGCCTTCGTGACGAGGAAAGGCCCCGTTAGATTGGCGTCGATTACCTGCCGCCACTCTTCTTCGGTGTGCTCTTCGAGCTTCGTGCGCGGGCCCAGGACTCCGGCGTTGTTTATAAGGACGTCTATGCGGCCGAAGCGCTCCACGGCGTCGGAGACCATGCGCTCCACGTCCGCGCCCTTCGAGACGTCCGCCGCGACGGCCAGGACTTCGGCGCCGCGGGACTCGGCCTCTTCGGCGACGGGACGGATACTCTCCTCGCTGCGGGCGTTGATCACCAGCGATGCTCCCTCGTCGGCGAACGCGAGCGCGAGCGCCTTCCCAAGACCCTTGCTCGCGCCGGTGATCATAACTACCTTTTCGTGCATGATGTCTCCTCTTTGGCCGCCGGTTTGGCCTTTTGATCCCGATAGTCTCCGGGTTTTTCACTCTCCTGCTGTCCGCCCCAGTTTACGATGTTCGCGCGAGCGCTTCCTCTGGTTGACTCGCTTACCTGCAAATCTTAGCCACTTAGCGTATAAAGGGTGTATGGAATATCCGAGATCCCGACGCGCCCGACACCGTGTACGGTGATAACGCGCCGCCGTCCTGGGCGCGGCTACCGGGCGCGCGTTGCCGGGCCGTCGAGCACCTGACGAAGCTGGAAGGGTTGCAGGAGTTCGAGTTCCTGGCGGGGCTTGAGGACGGGTTCTTCCAGGCTTTAGCGATCTCCGCGGAGATGCTGGAGATGGGGGCGGGCACGGCGCTCTACCGCGAGGGCGAGCCGTCCGGCGCGGTGTACTTCGTGCGCGAGGGACGGGTGAAACTGTACCGCTCTTCCGGCGGGCCGAAGGCGCGGGACCAGATTCTGGGCGTCGTCGGCGACGGGTCGGTGCTGGGGCTGGCCTCGGCCATCGAGGGGCGTCCGCAGAGCCAGGGCGCGACCGCCCTGACAGATTGCGTCCTCTACGCCGTCTTCCGGGACGACCTGATCGACATCATGGGACGCTTCCCGGATGGCTCGCTGCGCCTCGCCCGGACTCTCGCCGCCCGCAACCGGGACCTCGAAGATCTCGTCGGCGACCTGGTCTTCCACAGCGCGCCCCAGCGCGTCGCCTGCA
This sequence comes from Rubrobacteraceae bacterium, assembly GCA_035689095.1. Lineage (GTDB taxonomy): Bacteria > Actinomycetota > Rubrobacteria > Rubrobacterales > Rubrobacteraceae > JACDDK01. The sequence goes on from DASSMB010000021.1 coordinate 8,967, forward strand.
TGCTCCTGAACCTCGCCACCGAGGAGGGCCGCGTCACCAAACGGGGCGTAGTCTTCACGCCCTCGCTCTCCCGCCAGGAGATGGCGGAGGCGACCGGCATCTCCCGCGAGGCCCTCTCCCGCGCCCTCAGCCGCCTCGCGCAAGAGGGCATTCTGGACCTCCGGGGCAAGTCCATCACCATCCTCAAGCCCGCCGAACTGCGGTCCCGGACCTAGCGCCAGGCTGGTTCCGGCCAACGGTATTTGAGAACGTCTAGCAATAAGAACGGTTTTTGATCTGGATCACATCGCGCGATGATCGCGGTCATGGGTCGTTATGATGCGCGTCATCGGCGGGTGTTGGGGGTGAGGGCGGCTGGTATAAAGCGGCTAGACGAAGTGTTGAGAGGAGGAACCGGATGACATACGTGATCACCGAGCCGTGTATCGGCACGAAGGACCAGAGTTGCGTGGAGGTCTGCCCGGTCGACTGCATCTACGATGCGGGCGACCACTTCATGATCAACCCGGAAGAGTGCATCGACTGCGGCGCCTGCGAGCCGGAGTGCCCGGTCGAGGCGATCTACCCGGAGGACGAGGTACCCGAGGAGATGGAGAGCTACATCACCAAGGCCGCCGACTACTTCGAGTAACCGCGCCGCGTAGCTTCTAGCAGAATGAGGGCCGCTCCGTACTGGAGCGGCCCCATTTTTATGCTTGAACTTCTACCTGAAGGCCGGGATGCCGGTTACGGCGTTTCCGAGGATGAGGGTGTGGACCTCGTCGGTGCCCTCGTATGTCCTGACGCTCTCCAGGTTGTTGGCGTGGCGGAGCATCGGGTACTCCAGCGTCACGCCGTTGCCCCCGAGGATGGTGCGCGCCTCGCGGGCTATGTTTATCGCCTCGCGCACGTTGTTCAGCTTGCCGAACGAGACTTGCTCGGGTCGTAGGACTCCCGCGTCCTTCATGCGCCCGATGTGCAGCGCGACCATCTGGCCCTTCTGGATCTCCAGCATCATGTTCACGAGCTTCTGCTGCGTTAGCTGGAAGCCTGCCACCGGACGGCCGAACTGCTCGCGCTGTTTGGCATACTCGAGGGCGCATTCGTAGCAGTCGCGGGCGGCGCCCATCGCGCCCCAGATGATGCCGTACCGGGCCTCGTTGAGGCAGGCGAACGGTCCTCTGAGGCCCTGCGCCTCCGGCAGCATCGCCTCCTCGGGGAGCCGTATGTCCTCGAAGGTCAGGTCGCACTGGATGCTGGCGCGCATCGAGAGCTTCGGCTCGATGTTCTTCGCCGTGAAGCCGGGCGAATCGGTGGGGACCAGGAAGCCCCGGATACCGTCATCGGTCCCCGCCCAGACGACCGCGACGTCGGCGATGGACCCCATCCCGATCCAGCGCTTCGAGCCGTTGAGGACCCAGTCGGAGCCGTCCTTGCGCGCGAAGGTCTTCATGCTCGCCGGATCGCTCCCGGCCGTCGGCTCGGTGAGGCCGAAGCAGCCTATGGCCTCGCCCGTCGCCATCCGCGGCAGCCACTCCTGTTTCTGCTCCTCGCTCCCGAACTTGTGGATCGCGCTCATCGCGAGCGAGCCCTGCACGGAGACGAAGGTCCTCAGACCCGAGTCCCCGGCTTCCAGTTCCATGCAGGCGATGCCGTACTCTACCGCGCTCTTTCCGGCGCAGCCGTAGCCGGAGAGGTGCATGCCGAGAACCCCGAGCTCGCCCATCTCCGGGACGATCTCGCGGGGGAAGATCGCCTTCTCGTACCACTCCTGGATGTTCGGATGGATCTTCTCCCTGACAAAGGTGCGTACCCGCTCACGTACCTCGCGCTCCTCCTCGGTGAGCAGCGCATCGAGCCCCAGGAAGTCTACCGGGTCCGGGCGCTCCGGCCTGGCCTGGTTCCCTCTCTTGTTTGCAGCAGCCGCGTCATGATTCCGTATCGTATCCATACGGCGAGTCTACCCCGGATGCAACTTCTCGCGCAATGAACGCGCCCACACGCCGTTGCTACAACGCTCGCTAGAGCAGACCCATCGGCGGCCCGACAGTTATCCGCCCGGCGTCCGGGGCGGCGAGACGTCCCAGCCTCTCCAGCGCGCGCCGCAGTTGTGAATGAGCCGCTTCTCTGGCGACAGAAGAGCCCATCACGGACCGCAGACGCCGATCCGCCGGGACGATGCCCGTCCTGAACTCCGCGAGCGTTCCGTCTCCTCGCTCCCTTATCGCGCACTCGCCCCAGCCCCGCACCGGACCGTCGTAGGTCCATCGTAGGAACTCCGGACGCTCCGCCTCCTCCAGCACGCTCAGGACCTTCTTGCGCAGACCCAGAAACGAGACTTCCCACTCCGAGAGCATCCCCGGCCCGCCCGGGTCCTCCAACACCTCGACCCGCCGCACTCCCGGCGCCCAGTCAGGGAAGCTCCGCACGTCCCGCACCGTCTCGAAGAAGGCATCAGGAGCCGCAGGCGCGAGGACGCTCGCCCCGATCACATGCTCCTCGATAGTCATATGTATCTTGTTCGGTATTGCTACTGTCATGTAGCAAGATTATACATCCTGCGCCCGGATGTCTATACTCCGCGGTATGGATGATGGGATTTGGCGGACGTTGGGCCGGGAGTATCTGTTTCGGAGCCCGTGGTGCTCCTTTCGGGTGGACGATGTGCGTCTGCCGAGTGGGGAGGAGATCGAGTACGGGGTCCTTGAGAGCGGCGGGTTATCCGCGGTAGTCGCCGTCACGGACGGGGGAGACGTGGTGCTGGTGCGCCAGTGGCGGCAGCCGGTCGGGGGTTTCACGCTGGAGTTGCCGAGTGGGGCGGTTGACGCCGGGGAGGAGCCAATCGAGGCGGCGGAGCGGGAGCTGGCCGAGGAGACGGGCTACCGGGCGGAGGGGTTGGAGCACCTCGTCTCTGTCCACACCAGCACGGGGCGCACGACCGAGGTCTGCCACATCTTCCGCTGCCGGGCGGTCCTTGGCGAGGGGCCGCGGCCGGAGCCGACGGAGTTCATCCGGGTAGTGGAGATGCCGTTCGAGGAGGCTCTTGAGGAAGCTATTGGCGGCGGGATAAACAGCGCCGCGACCGTGCTCGGGCTCCTGGGGACGAGCCTAAGAGTCAGGCAGAATCAGGGGTAGCATGCCCCGCTTCGTGGTGTGGGGAACTCGGACGGACAGTCGCCGTCCGGCATCCGGGGGACAGGGCCCGCCGCAGGTCCGCCGGCGTTGAACAGGTCGCCGTTGCCGGTGTCTTGCTGATACTGGTCCTGAGCCGCTCCGCCGCTGTTGCCGGTATCGGTCCCGAAGTTGAAGTTATCGCAGGCTATGCCGTTACCGTCGGGGTCGAGGTTGCTGGGATCGCTCGGGTCCCGATCCAGCTCCGTCTGAGCCGATTCTTGAGAGCCGAAGCTCGCGCAATCGAACTGGTCGTCCTGCGCCAGAGCCGGGGTGGACGGGTTTGCGAGCTGCTCCCAGGTGATGCGGAGGGTGAAGCCCGCGGCCAGAACCAGGAGTACCGCCGCCACCCGTATAGTCGTGCTCGCCATCATGGAAGCATTCTACGTCAGTCGGTACCACTGCGCACCGGTCTACCTGACCGGTCCACCTGATGCATAGCCGGAGAGGGTTCATCTCGCAACATATTGGTGCTGGCTCGCGACGGACGCCGAGGCTCCTCTTCTATGGAGGGGCGAATGGGTTGTCTGCCGGTTGGCGGAAGAGTAGAGTATGGAGGTAACGAAGGGCCGGGGAGCCGGGAGGCTGAGAGGGCATGGGACGGTGGAATGAGTCCGGTGCCGACCCGCTGAACCTGATCCGGGTAATGCCGGCGGAGGGAAATATGAGTGACTCATCCGCGATCTTTCACGGCCGCTCATGAGGGCCGAGGACCTTCTGGAGCGCCATCCAGAACTCTGGCGCGCGGCGACCCACCATCCATTTCTCGAAGGTCTTCGCGACGGCTCCCTGCCCGCCGGGGCGTTCCGGATGTGGCTCGTCCAGGACTATCTGTTCGTCAACGACCTGCTGGTCTTCCAGTCTCGCCTGCTCGCGCGCTCCCCGCGTCCGGCGCAGGCCGCTATCGCCGGGGGGCTGGTCGCGCTGGAGGCGGAGCTCGGCTGGTTCGAGGAGATGGGGGAGCGGCGGAGTCTCGCGCTCGGCGCACCCCGCAAGCCCGCCACCGCCGCTTACCGGGACCTGTTAGCCAGGCTCGACGGAGAGAGTTACGCTGCGGGCATCGTGGCCCTGTGGGCGATAGAGCGAGCCTATCTGGAGGCCTGGGCGGGCATCGCTCCGGGACATCCGGACTACAGGGAGTTCGTCGAACACTGGACGGTCCCGGAGTTCGCGGGCTACGTGGCCGGGCTCGAAGAGGCCGCAGACGCCGCTCTGGAAGGAGCCTCCGGAGACGAGCTGCAAGAGATCGAAGAAGCCTTCCGCGAGGTCTCGCGCATGGAGCGGGACTTCTGGGAGATGGCGTTATCGGAGGGTGACGGGTGAATCTGTCAGCCGATCTCTGGAGAGAGAACCGCGACCTCGCGCAGGCGGCGCTTGGGCACCCCTTCGTGCGGGGTCTCGGCGACGGGACCCTGCGGCTCGAAAGCTTCCAGTACTACGTGGCGCAGGACGCCTTCTTCCTGGAGAGCTTCGCCCGGGCCTACGCGCTGTCGCTCGCTCACAGCCCGGATTCCGAAGGATTGCGAGACTTCGCCGGGTTGCTGGCGGGCGTGATCGAGGAGCTGGAGCTGCACGCGGGCTACGCGGAGCGGTGGGGAGTGAGTCTGGATGAAGTCATCCCCGGCGAGGCGACCCTGGCCTATACGGAGTTCCTGACCGCGACCGCCGCGACGAGAAGCATCGGCGAAACCTGCGCCGCGATGACGCCCTGCATGCGGCTCTACGCGTTTCTCGGGCAATCGCTGGCGGAGGACGGGTACGGCGAGGAGAACCCTTACGCGGAGTGGATCCAGACCTACGCCGACCCCGGCTTCGAGGCGCTCGCCGCCCGGCTCGAAGGGTTGCTCGACCGCTACTCCGGAGAAGAGGACGGGGCGCGGTTCGCCTACCGCCGGGCGATGGCCCTCGAAGTCGCGTTCTTCGAGGCGGCGCTCGTCTCCGCCGATAGACCGGAGCGCCCGTAACGAATGATGTACGACAAACCCAAGCTCGCCGCCCGTGGGGTCCACATCACCAAGGGAGATGTGCGCATCCTCGACGGCATGGACCTGGAGGTGAAAGCCGGGCAGTTCGTCGCCGTGATCGGACCCTCCGGCGCGGGCAAGTCAACCCTCCTCGGCCTGCTCGCCGGGCTGGAAGCGCCGGATAAGGGCGTCATAGAGAAGGACGGAGTTCCGCTCGACGGCCCCGGCTCCGTCGCCTACATGCCGCAGAGCGACCTGCTCCTCCCCTGGCGGAGCGTCGTGGCAAACGTCTCTCTCGGCCT
>DASSMB010000022.1:0-2106 GCA_035689095.1 Rubrobacteraceae bacterium
CGGAGATCACGGCGGACTTCAGGTGCATTGCCGGCACCCTCGCCTCCGTCCCGGACGCTCTGACCGGGTAGAGTGCGGGATCGGCGAGATCCAGGCCGCTGTCAAAGCGCGGGCGGCTCCGGTATTTCTCCCAGTCGAGACGCGGGAGCGGAACGCAAATCTCTCTGTCCTCGACAACCACGCGCCCGCGCGTGATGACCGTCTCGGGACGGAACGAGGTGAGGTCGGGCAGGAGCAGGAGGTCCGCGCGGCGGCCTATGCCTATGCCGCCTACCTGATCGTCTATCCTGAACAGCGTGGCCGGATTTATCGTCACCATCTGGAGCGCCTGCATCGGCGGCACGCCGTGCTCGACAGCGGCGCGGAGCATACCGTCCACGAGCCCGTTGTCGGCAACGAATTCTGGCGCGGGGCCGTCGGTCGTCATGATCAGGCGCTGCGTGCTCACGCCGTCTTCGGTGACGACGCGCAGCAACTCCGGCAGGTCGGGGCGCAGGGAGCTGTTGCGGAGCATCGTCCAGATACCGAGCCGCAGCCGGTTGAGGACCTCCTGTCTGGTTATGGCCTCGTGGTCGGCGTCTATGCCCGCGGCGGCGACGGGTTGCAGGCGAGCCTCCGAGGCCCCGCCGGTGTGGCCGTCCACGACCTTTCCGAGGGCCTTCGCCGCGCGGATGCCGGAGATCAGGTGCGGGTCTCCCGCCGCCAAAGCGGGCCAGCGCGTTACCTCTGCCGTCCCGATCACGTCGTCGCGCCGCAGGAGAGGCTCCACCATATCCAGCGCGAACATCGCCTCCTCGCCGGGGAACTTCGCCTGCGAGGTGAGGCGCGCCATCCACAGGTACAGGAGCGGCAAGTCCCGCAGGTCGTTGGCCATCGCCGCGAACCGCTCCATCCCCATCTGCATGAAAAAGAACAGGTTGTCGGCGATTACGGTGGTCGTACCGAGCGGCAGGATGCCCTCGACGAGGCTGACCGGGTTGTAGAGGACCCACGGGTGGAAGTGGGCCTCTATGTAGCCTGGAGCGACGATCATGCCGCTCGCGTCCACCACCCGCGTGTCGGGGCCGACGGCCCGCTCTCCCTCCCCGACGTAAGCGATGCGCCCCCCCGTGACGGCGACATTGCCCTCGCGCAGCTCGCCGGAGTAGACGTTCGCTATCGTGCCGCCGCGCACGAATAGCTCGGCGGGACGTTCGCCGCGCGCCGTCTCGATAAGCTTCAGGTGTTCGTCGTAGCCTGGCAACACGGTCTAGACAGCCCGGTAGCGAACCACGTCGCCGTCCAGATACTCGGCACGCCCCTCATCGGCGAGGCACTCCAGGTGGGCGAGCGTCTCGGCGAGGGCGAAGCGGAGCTGGTGGTGGGTCAGGTCGTCGGCGAAGACGCGCCGCGCTATCTCGAAGGGGGTCGCCGGCTCGCCGTCAAAGGCCGCGTGCATGACAGAGAGACGCTCCTCGTGGTGGAGGACGAGCTCGTCGATTCGTCCGTCGAGGTCGTGGAAGAGCGGCCCATGCCCCGGGAAGACGAGGTCTACGTCCATACCTCGCAGGCCCTTTATGGAGTCGAGGTAGCGTTCCAGGGGATGCGGGGCCGTGTAGGTCCAGCGGCCGATGTTCGGCGTGATCTTGAGCAGCAACTGGTCCCCGGCGAACAGGAGCCTGCGTTCCTCGTCGTGCAGGACGAAGTGGAAGTCCGAATGTCCCGGCGTGTGGATGACGCGCGCCGCGCTGCTCCCCAGCTCGATCTCCTCGTCCCGATGCAGGGCGTTCAGTCGCTCCGGCAGCCGGATGCCGAGCCTCGTGGTCCCGGCCGTTGCTTCCGCCGTCTCCCGGTCCATACCGTTGCGGACCAGGAACCTCACGAAGTCTTCCGAACCTCTGTCCGGGTCCCAGACGTGGCGGGCGTTCTCGATCTCCCCTTCCAGCATCCAGACCGGCGCCCCGCTCCGCTCCTCCAGCCAGCGGACGAGCCCGATGTGGTCCGGGTGCAGGTGCGTCACGATGATCCGCGCTACGTCGCGCTCCAGGTCCAGACCAATCTCCGCCGTTTTGGACTCCCAGACCTCGCGGGCCGGCGGGTAATCGAAGCCGGGATCTATGACCGTCC
>DASSMB010000023.1:0-13132 GCA_035689095.1 Rubrobacteraceae bacterium
CGAGAAATTTCAAGCAATACTGTTGACAAGCTCTATAGGAGGGAGTAGAGTGCCCGCGCTGTTGTTGTCGCGAAAGGACCGAGAGTAGATGGCATTTCGCCTCGCGAACATAGGAACTCCGGTGTTCGGGCGAGAGGTGCGTCCCGAGGTCCGCGCGGTCGCGGTGAGAACGTGAGCTAGACAGCTCGACAAAAGTTTTCTCTAAGAGGCCCCCGGACTTACGGACCGGGGGCCTAATTTTTTGCGGAATAGCCGCATCAAAGGCTCCCGACTCCGAACTCGAAGTAAACCGTCCCGGTGCTACGCGCGATGAAGAAGGGAGCAAGAGAGATGTACAACGACTGGTTTTATCTGGAGCAGAGCCGCGTTCAGCGGGAGCAGGAGCGCGTCCGGCGTATGGCCGGACGCGCGAAGTGCGCGCAACTGAGGGCAGCCAGGCTCTCGCTGCGGGCCAGGCTTGCGCGCCGCCTCTTCGCTCTCGCGGTCGCCGCCGAGCGGCAGGAGACGTGGAAGGTCGTCTGGGAGCGGCTGGAGGCGAAGGGGCGCCTGTGATGGCGCTCCTTGAGACAGAGAGGAACTCGAAGGTGAAGGCGTTGGAACTGAAGAACGTAGAGAAGAGCTTCAAGAAGCGGCGGGGAGAGGTGGTGCGCGCGCTCGACTCGGTGTCGCTCTCGGTAGGGAAGGGGGAGGTCGTCGGCATCCTCGGCCCGAACGGGAGCGGCAAGAGCACGCTCGTGCGCGTCATCTCCACGCTCGTCGTCCCGGACGCCGGCACGGTCGAGGTCTTCGGAGTAGACGCTGTGCGGCACCCCAAGCAGGTGCAGCGGAGCATGAACCGGGTCAGTGTCGAGGCCAGCTTCTTCAAGAAGCTCTCGGCGATGGAGAACCTTCTCTACGGGGCGAAGCTCTACGGCGTCACGACCGGCGAAGCGCGCCCGCGCATAAAGGAGATCCTGACCCACATCGGCTTCGCTCACAAGCGAGCTCTGGAGCCGATGGAGCACCTGAGCCGCGGGATGCAGCAGAAGATCGCGCTCGCGCGGGCGCTGCTCACGAGCCCCGTCCTGATGCTTCTGGACGAGCCGACTACGGGCCTGGACCCGCGGAGCAAGAGGGACGTGCAGGCGTTCATTCACCGGATACGGGAGGCGCACGACTCCTCGATCCTGCTCTGCACCCACGACATGGGTGAGGCGGAGGAACTGTGCGACCGGGTCGGCATCATGGTGGATGGAAAGATACTGGCGCTGGAAGAACCCGAGGAACTGAAGCGCCGCTATGCGACGAACGGTAAATCGCCGACGTTGGAGGAGACGTTCATGGCCGCGACCGGCTACTCCGTCGAAGAGGCCAGCGCGGAAGAAGAATAGGAGAACAGTATGCAGCCCTTGCACAAGCCCCGGTGGATGGTGGAGGTGATCGCCGTCTGGGGCTACGTACAACGTAACTACTTCCTGACCAAACGCTACGCGATGTGGGAGCTAGTCTGGCTCACGTTCACGACCGTAAACGCCATGTCCATCACCTTCATCGGGGCGGGCGTCGGCCTCGTCGGCGGGGGCCAGGGGATAGACACCGAGCGACTGATGACCTACCTGCTCGTCGGGGCGCTTATCTGGAGCTATCTCTCGATGCTCTTCGACGTCCTCTCGGAGACGGTTAGCTGGGAGCGGTGGGAAGGGACCATCGAGTACACCTTCATGAGCCCCACCAGTCGGGTTACGCATCTTCTCGGGATGGGCGTCTACGCGGTCATCTACGGCATCATGCGGACGGGCATCATCCTCGGCGTCGTCTCGCTGATGTTCGAGTTAGACCTCTCCAACGCCAACTACTGGGGCGCGCTGCTCGTGCTGGCGGCGTGCAGCATCTCGCTCGTCGGCTTCGGGGTCGTCGCCGCCGTGATGCCGCTCCTCTCCCCGGAGAAAGGCCAGCAGGTCACGTACATAATCTCCGCGCTCCTGCTGCTCGTGTCCGGCGTCTACTATCCCGTGAGCGTGCTCCCCGGCTGGATGCAGGCCATAGCGAAGTTCTCGCCGGTAACCTACGCTCTCGATGGCTCCCGCGCGGCGCTTCTCCGAGGAGCCGGTGCAGCGGAGTTATGGGACAGCATCTGGCCGCTGCTCGTGATGGGGGCCGTATTCGTGCCGCTGGGACTCTGGATCTTCCACCTCGGCGAGGGCTACGCCAAACGGACCGGCAAGCTCAAGCGGAGCGGATGAGGACGGCGGCCTTACAGACCCTCGTAGACGTCATCGAGGGAGAGACGGGTCTCGGGGCAGGGGACGGGGATCGAGCCTTCATCGGCCATACCGCCCTGCCTCCATTCCCCGTCGTCAGCGAGCCAGTGCCGCTCGATCCAGCGGCGGTCCTGGGCGACTACAAGGTACGCCTTGAGCGTGGGAATCTTCCTGTACGCAGCTACCTTCTCGCGCCGGTCTATCTGCTCGGTGCTCGGGGAGGTTACCTCGACTACCAGGCACGGAGCGTCCTGGTAGAGTGCTCCGTCACCGGCTTCGTTGTCACCGCATACCACCATCACGTCGGGATAATAGAAGGTGTCTTCGGCGGCTCGTAGCCTCATGTCGCTGCCGTAGACGCGGCAAGAGCCGCCACGAGCCGCGTTCCAGAGACCGGCAAAAATGTTTCCCGCTATGAGGTTGTGGCGACTGCTGGCTCCGGCGTGCGCGTGAATAGTACCGGCCACGTACTCGTGCTTAACGGTGGCGGTCTCCTCCATCTTCAGGTACTCCTCGACGGTCAGGGAGCCGTGGGGTGTGAATTGCTCTGCCATGCAACGAGTATAGCGTAACCAGTAAGGGTTTCATCGCAGAAAAGAGGGGAGGGAGAGAGCCCGCCCTTCGTTCTATCTATGCCTCACGGACCGACCGGCCCGCCGGGACGTCATCACGGACATCGGCTGCCGGGGTTGTTGTACTTCTCGTCCTGGCGGTGGCGGTAGAACTCGCCGCGGCTTATGGCCGGTTTGTCCGGATGAGTCGCGGCGTGGACTGTCAGGTAGCGGTCGTAGGCGTTCTCGCCGGAGATCTCCTTCAGGTAATCCCAGGCGTAGCGGAGAGGATTCGCCTGCATTGTTCCCTATCTCGCTCCCACGGGCTCGCGCTCCAGAGGCTGTCCCTCGGAGTCCAGGCGGGACTCTTCCCACGGGGCCTCGCTCATCACGGGCTCCTTGCCGCCTCGGATGAGGCCGAACCACACCCGAACGGCGTCCGCGATGACGATAATGATCATGGTCGCGAACAGGATGGAGAGTATCCCGTCCACCGTGGAGTTGACGATGATCTGCTGCACGTCCTGCGCGCTCTGCGCCGTGCCGAAGAGCTCTCCCTTCGCGAGCGCCTCCTGGGCGGCTCCTCTCTGGGCGAAGAACCCGAGCTTCGGGTCGGGGGAGAAGATCTTGATGAAGCTCGCCGTGAGCGTTACCGAGGCGTCCCACACCAGCGGCAGCGCCGTCACCCAAGCGTAGCGGAGCTTGCCCATCTTTATCAGGATGGTGGTACCGACGGTAAGGGCTACCGCCGCCAGAAGCTGGTTGGCGATGCCGAAGAGCGGGAAGAGCTGGTTGATGCCGCCGAGCGGGTCGTTCACGCCGACGTACAGGAAGTAGCCCCACGCCCCGACGATGATGGCGCTGGCGACGATGTTGCCCGGCAGCCAGGAGGTGCGGGCGAACGGCCGCCACACGTTGCCGATCATGTCCTGGAGCATGAACCGCCCGACCCTGGTCCCCGCGTCAACGGTGGTCAGGATGAACAGCGCCTCGAACATGATGGCGAAGTGGTACCAGAACGCCTGCAAGCCCGCGCCCAGGAAGCCCGTAACCCCGGCGAAGATCGCCGAGATGCCCACCGCGAGCGTCGGAGCGCCGCCCGTGCGGCCGATGATCGACTCCTCACCGACAGCCTTAGCCGTCTGCGTGAGCGTGTTGGGGTCCACGGAGAACCCGAAGCCCTGCACGGCCTGCGCCGCCGACTGGGCCGTGTCGCCGAGGACGCCCGCCGGGGCGTTCATGGCGAAGTAGACGCCGGGATCAAGCGTGGTAGCGGCGATGATCGCCATCACAGCGACGAAGGACTCCATCAGCATCGCCCCGTAACCGATCATGCGTACCTGCGATTCTTTCTGGATGAGCTTCGGCGTCGTCCCGGAGGCGACCAGCGCATGGAAGCCGGAGAGCGCCCCGCACGCTATGGTTATGAAGACGAAGGGGAAGAGGGAGCCTGCGAAGACCGGACCCTGGCCGTTGAAGGCGAAGTCCGTGGCCCGCGGCATCTGCATGGACGGGAAGGTGAGGGCTATGCCGACGGCGAGGAGGGCTATCGTGCCGATCTTCATGAAGGTCGAGAGGTAGTCGCGCGGGGCGAGGAGCACCCACACCGGCAGGACCGAGGCGATGAAGCCGTAGGCGATGAGGGCGAAGGTGATCTGGTTCGGGGTGAACGTCCACGCATCGGCGTAGGCGGAGGACTCCGAGATCCAACCGCCCCCGATGATCGCGAGCATCAACAGCGCGACCCCGATGAGCGAGACCTCAAGCACCCGCCCCGGCCGGATGAACCGCAGGTATATGCCCATGAGGATCGCGATCGGGAGCGTCATCGCCAGCGAGAACGATCCCCACGGCGACGCCGCCAGCGCGTTTACGACCACGAGCGCCAGCACCGCGAGCAGGATGATCATGATGGAGAGAACCGCGATCAGGGCGGCGGCGCCGCCGACCGGACCGATCTCCTCCCGCGCCATCTGCCCGAGCGTCTTGCCGTTACGCCGCATGGAGAAGAAGAGCGTCGTCATGTCCTGCACCGCGCCCGCCAGGATGACCCCGACGATGATCCAGATGGTCCCTGGCAGGAAGCCCATCTGCGCCGCGAGCACCGGCCCGACGAGCGGACCAGCCCCCGCGATGGCCGCGAAGTGGTGCCCGAAGAGCACCCGCCGGTCCATCGGCTCGAAGTCGCGGCCGTTGTTCAGTCGCTCGGCGGGTGTGGCCCGCGAGTCGTCCGTCTCCAACACTCTATTCTGGATGAAGCGCGCGTAGAAACGGTATGCGATGGCGTAGGAGGCCAGCGCCGCGAAGAGTAACCATGCAGCATTCACCGTCTCCCCGCGCGAGAAGGCCAACATCCCCCAGCACAGCGCGCCGATGATGGCGATGACGATCCAGATGGCATACCTGCCGAGACTGCCCATAGATTCCTCCTGCCTCTCCCAGATTCTTCCGCGAAACCTGCGTGCATGCTAACACAACGGTTTGCCGTATTGAACAGGATTAAGGGACGAAAGCCGCCGGTCCGCCGGAGATCGTTAGAGCCTGACGGAGAGCAGGCGCGGTGACGTAAAGAGGACCGCGATGGTCAGTACGACGCAGATGAGCGTCGGATACAGGAAGACCTCGAACGGGGTGGTCTGGGTCGCCAGGCCGAAGACGGTTTTCAGGGCATCGTTCATGTAGGCGAAGGGGACGAACTCTCGCAGCGTCGCCAGTATGCCGGTCGGGTGCTGGTTGCGGAAGAAGCCGGACAGGTAGATCAGGGGGAAGAGTATAGCGGTCGCGTAGAGCAGCACGTCCGCCGGCGAGGTGGTGAAGTTGGCGATAAAGATCCCGATGCAGTTCGCCGTCACGAGCGTCATGAATACCCCGAACGTCGCCGCGAGCACCCACACGAGCGGCGCGGGATGCAGCGCGTACGCGACGAGCAGGGCCGGGAGTAGCTGCAGGAAGTCCAGCACCGCGTTCACCGCCAGCACCTCGAAGACGATGCGGCGCGGCGAGAGAGGGGTGAGGGCCACGCGGGCCAGGATGCCGTCGTTCAGGTCTATCGTCAGGCTCTCGCCCGCCCCGAACGTCCCGGCCATGATCGAGACGATCCCGATAACGGCCGCCGCGTACTGCGCCGGGATGTCGCTCGCGGCGACGGGCACGATGAGCGCGAGCGGGTAGATGAACTTTATGACCAGCGCGACCTTCTTGGAGAAGAACAGCGTTACGTCCTTCTTCCAGTAGGCGTCCGGCGGGTTAATCCTCATCCTTCAGCGCCTCTCCGGTCAGCTTGACGAAGACGTCTTCCAGGTTCGGGCGCTCGACTGACAGGCTCACGATGTCCCCGCCAGCGCGCACGATGCCCGCCACCACGTCCGCCACGACCCCCGGCCGCTCATCGCAATGGACGACGAGGTCTCGACCCTCCGGCACGACGCGCTGCACGCCGGACGTCTGCTCGATGGGGCCGTACTCTACCGGGTTGCGCAGCGTCGCCACGATCCGACGGACGCCCTCCACGGTGGAGATCAACTCCTCCGGCGTCCCTCCGGCGACGATCCTTCCCCGGTGCAGGAACGCCACCCGGTCGCAGAGAGACTCGACCTCGTCTACCTGGTTGCTGGCGATAATGACGGCCACGCCCGCGTCCGCGAGGTCCCGGATCTTGCGCTGGTACGCGAGCTGCGAGGTGTAGTCGAGACCGAGCGAAGGCTCGTCCAGAAGAAGCAATGCCGGACCATGAGCCATCGCCTCGATGAGCGCGAGCTTCTTTCCCATCCCGTAGGAGTAGGTCTTGACCCTGTCGTCCCGGTACTCGGAGAGGTCGAAATAGTCGAACAGCTCGGCGAGGACGCCGTCAGCTTTCTCCTCCGTGACGCCGTAGGCGCGGGCGAAGAAGTAGGCGTTCGCCCAGCCCGTGAGGTCGTCGTAGTGGGTCGGGCGGTCCACCATCAGGCCCATCCGGGCCCGGACCCTCCTCTTCTCGCGGAGCGCGTCCGCGCCGCAGATCCCAAGCTCTCCCGAGTCTGGCTCGATAGCCGTCGAGAGGACGCGCAGGAGCGTGCTCTTGCCGCTCCCGTTCGGTCCCATTAGGCCGAAGACCTCACCCGGCGCAACCGAGAGGCTCGCGCCCACGACGCCGCGGCCGCTGCTCCTATACCGGCGGGTGATGTCCTTCGCTTCCAGGGTGGGTTGCATACGAGCACATTCTAGCCGGGCCGGATGGGTCCCGTTGTTAGCCGTATTACCCCTGTCGGAACCTGCGGAGGATGCGTTAGCTCTCGGATTCGCATAACATAACGCCAGGATTAACCGCGCCAGGATAGGAGGGAGTGTGGCCCGGAGCGCGTTACCGATGTTGTTCCTGCTCGCAGCCCTGCTCCTCGCCGGTTGCTCGGGAGCCCCGAAGCAGGAAGCCCGCTCGTCGGCCGAGGATACGAAACAGCGCACCGTCGCCGAACCTACCGGCGAGCAGACCACGACGTCCGTGGAAAACACCGGTTCAGAGAACGCCGGTGGCAGTGGTGGGCCGGAGTACATCGTGATCGGCGAGTCCGAGCGGGAGGAGGGCGGCGTCAGGACGGCGCAGGTGATCGTCACCGCCAAGAAGACCTCCAAACGAGAGTTGCGCAATATCGTGGAGGACCTCAAGGACAAGTACCGGAACACCGACGCGGCCTCGGTGGAGATCATGGACGGCCCGGCCGGCTTCGGCAAGGCGGGCTCGGCCGTTATCATGAACACCGACGAGGGAGCTCGCCACTTCGGCTACCCCGACGGTGTGCCCAACAGCCGCGGCTACGTGCTGAAGACCGCGGATTAGAGGGGACGCCCTCAGCGCTACGCTGCGCTCCGGCCTAGTGCTTAAGCTCGTGGTAGGTGTCCGTGTGCAGCAGGCCGTCAAATAGTACCTTGCCGTTCCGCGTGACGGTCTTGTACGTTTTCCAGACGGTGAAGCCGTCGCCATTCTTGTCGGTGCCGGAGTCGGATTTGTAGGAGCCCATAGCGACCTGCTTGCCGGTGGGCTGGCCGTAGATCTGTGCGTAGACGTTCCCGTCGCTGCTCATCCACTCGCGGATGATGACGTAGGAGCCGGTGGTGTTCTTGAACTTCATGTCCTTCAGCCCGAGCCAGACAGTAGCATCGAAACCCGGCTGGATGTACGGTAGCTCGGCCGAGTGCGGGGAGCGCTCCAGGATCTTGAGCCCCGCGTAGTTGGCCGCCATGTATAGCGTCGAGGACACCTGGCACAGCCCGCCGCCCTCAGCGTAGTCAACCTTGCCCTCTATGATGACCTTCGCAGGAGCGAAGCTCTGTCCCGCCACCGAGTCATTGAAAGAGAAGACCGCGCCCGGCGCCAGTATCGTGCCGTCTATGGCCTGTGACGCGACAGCCAGGTTGATCCGCCGGCCCGGATCGCTGTCCCACAGGTAGTTGGTGGCGTACTCTCCCAGCACGACCGGCTGGTTCAGCACCTGCGTCTGCGCCTCGGCGGGTCTCATGGCTCCCGCGGACGCCAGCAGGGCGCACGCCGCCGCAAGAGCGGCCATCACGAATATTCCTCTTCTCAACAGGACCCCCTCCTGATTCATATAGAGCCGAAACTCCTCGGAGGCTCTCCAGACACCGTCGGAGAGACGCCGGGATCGGCTTCCGCACCACATATTACCCCGCGGCGCATTCGTTACACAAGAGGTAGTGCATGAGAAATGTGGCCCCGGTACGCATCCAGCATGCTAACCTTCCTCTCTATGACGGTTTTGAAGGCGAGATCCAGGAGGAAGAGTCATGCCCGGTAAGACGACCGTAGCCGTTCTCGGCACGGGCATCATGGGCGCCGCGATGGCGCGCAACCTGCTAAAGGCGGGGATGGAAGTTCGCGTCTGGAACCGCTCCCGCGAGAAGGCCGAACCGCTCGCGGACGACGGCGCGAGGGTGGCGGATACTCCGGCAGAGGCAACCGACGGCGCGGACTTCCTCCTCACCATGCTCGCGGAGGCGGACGCCGTCTCGGAGTCCGTGGCGGATGGCGCGCTGGCGAACCTCTCCGAAAGCGGCGTCTGGCTCCAGATGAGCACGGTCGGGGTGGAGGGCAACGAACGGCTCGCGCGGCTGGCGGAGGAGAGCGGCACCTCCTACGTGGACGCGCCGGTCCTGGGGACGAAGCAGCCCGCCGAGCAGGGCCAGCTAATAGTTCTCGCCTCCGGGCCGGAGGAGGTCCGCGAGAAGTGCGAGCCGGTCTTCGACGCCGTCGGGAGCAAGACGGTGTGGCTCGGGGAGGCGGGCGCGGGCAGCAGTCTCAAGCTGGTGGTGAACAACTGGATCGTGGGTCTACTCGGCGTGCTGGCCGAGACTATTGCCCTCGCAAAAGCCACTGGCGTGGACCCGGCGAAGTTCCTGGAGACCATCGAGGGTGGTCCGCTCGGTCTGCCCTACGCGCAGATGAAGGGGAAGATGATGATCTCGGAGGACTTCCCGACGAGCTTCTCCGCGAAGCTGGCGCGTAAGGACGTGGGTCTCGTCCTCGACGCCGCCGAAGCTCAGAGCCTGCAACTGACGATAGCCGAGGCCGTCGCCGCCCGCTTCGACGAAGCCATAGAGGCAGGATACGGGGAAGCAGACATGTCCGCCATCTACGAGTCGGCCGGAGTCGGGCGGGCCTGATCCGCTACCGGGAAGCCCGGGCGCAGTAGCGGCGCAGCCCTTCTTCTCCCTCGCTCATGACGCTGTCGTGGCTGTGGCGGTACATACGCTCGGCCACGTAGCCCAGGAGGTTTAGGGCCGGGTTGGTGACGCGCACGTACCAGTTGAACGTTACCTGCGTGCCGCCCCCGTCCGGACTCTCCGTGAACAGGGTTTCGAGGACCCCGGTCAGGTCTCCCGCAACGACCTCGCGCAGGCGCCGCTCGGGCTCCACGTCCGTGTAGACGCAGTGTATGTGGAATGGCGGGGCGAGCCGGGCGACCTCCGGCGCCTGATGTACCTGGAAAGATACGGTGCTGCCGACGCGCAGTTCGTCTTCATCCTGCTCGTCCGCCAGCTCCATCGAAGGCCACCACTGCCGCAGCGCTTCTCGCGAGGTCATCGCCTCGTAGACTGCCGGGGTTGGCGCGGGGATGGACCACTCCGTGCGCCAGTCGTAGGTCTTGATCAGTCGGTTTCCGGCCAGCAATCCCGCGACGGCTCCGATGAGGCCCGGTACGACGAAATGTGCGGCGCTTGAGTTCTTCATCGAACGAACCTTTCTATTGACTGTTGCCGGGTGGATGCGCCGGATGCCGGCGTTGGGTCTCGGCCAGCGCCTCGGGACGGTAGAAGCGGTCGTAGAAGTCCGGGTCCAGGTGGTGGGCCTGGTATGCAAGCACCGTACGGAACGGGCCGCTGTTGGCCGGGAAACGTCCGTACCGGTTGTAGACATACTCGCAGTAGGAGATCGTGGCGGCGATTGCTTCTTCGGAGTAGGGAGGGATGCCTGCCTGTATCCGTGCTCCGTCTTGCCAGGCCGTGGCGGCGCCTCCGTCACGGAACGTGCCCTCTCCCTGGGCGTACTTGTAGTCCACGAAAGCCAGCACGGCCTCCTTCATGGTCCGGTAGTAGGGCGGGCAGAAGGGTTTGATCTGGACTTCACCTCCCCGTTCCAAACCTACCGCCGTGGGCACGGGCAAGTCTTTGTTCAATGCCTTTAGCAACCTCTTCGTCACAGCTCCGGCCCCGATGGTGCGGGAGAAAGGGACCTCCTGCATGCGAAAGCCGAGAGCCTGAAACCAGGTGAAGGGATGAGCCGCAAAGTGAGGGAAACCGCCCAGCCCCAACGCCTGGGTCATTAGGGCCAGGTTCTGCAACATCCCGCCCTGCTCTATGGCCCCGAACTCATAGAGCCAGGTCTCGATAAACCCGACCGTGGCAAAGCGGCCCTCTCTGGGGTCGTCGTGCAGATATCCGCCTCTGGAGCGGGCGAAACGGGCGATGCCCGGCGGTTTGAAGCGGTTACGCTCGTCCACCACGAAGTAGGCGAACTCCTCGCCAAAGGCCGAGAGCAGGATATTGATATAGATAGCGGTGCATTCGGCAATCGGTAGAAAGTAAGTCGTGCCGGTCAGGTTAGCCGACCACTGGTTGAAAGGCGGCACGAAGGGGGGCTCCCGTGGCACGTCCAGCCGCTTATCGGAGATCCGGATCCGGCTCTTTTCATAAAGCTCCACCAGCTTGTGTTCTCTGGCGGCGCGGGACAGGCTGGCGATCTCGGCTCGGGGATGGTCCTGCGGACGCTTCAACATCCACACTCCTTCATCATTGATGACGAAGAGGGTTATGTAGTGCATGGCATCCCCGCTCGGGACCGTGCGGCCAACGAAGTGGGTCATGATATTGCCGCCGCCCGCGTCTGGCGCCTCGCCGCTCTCGTAGGGTAGCTCGGCCAGGGCGTAACCGGTGATGCCGCACCCCGCGAAGGCGAGAGCTGCCTCCTCTTCGAGGCTCAACGGCTCGGGCGGGCGTCTGCTCTGGTAGGCGAGCGGCCCTCCGTTCAGGGTCATGCCGCCGCCGAAGCGCCGCGAGCGGCGTTCTATCAGGGCTTCCAGAAGCGGGTAGCGGGCCAGATCGTCATACGATTCGTGAATCCTCGCGGCTGTTTCGCTGGTTGGTTCTCCCGGTCTCATGCCGCTCTCCTTTCCAGTACCTCTTTCAAGCGCCGGAGCGCCTCGGCGGACTCAGCCTCGATCCGGCGTCGAAACACCACGCGGTCGAGCAGCGCCAGCATCGCGTTGGGCATGGAGTAGACGAACTCGCGCTCGAAGGCCGTGCCGCCGTCTCGCGGCGTCAGCGCGTAGGTGATCTTCCCGCTGCCGCCGCTCTCCGTGCGGCTCTCGATCACCCACCTGCGGGGAGCTTCCCGCTCGCGCACCGTCCATACCACCGTCCCGCGCCTTCCCGCAACCAGGAACCTCTCCGTTACCTGCTCGCCCGGCTTCAGCGAATGGTCCGTCGCGCCGCTAACACCGAGTGAAGAAGGGTGCCATCGCGGCCAGTTGCCTGGCGTGGTCGCGTAGTCGAAGACCTGCTCGATGGGCATCTGGATCTGAACGGTGTTGTATACGCGGGCCATAGCTGGCTCCTCTACGTTTGCCTTACGAGTCCCGTCCGCGCAACAGCGCCAGTCCCAGCCAGAGGTAGAAGAGCGGGTTGATCAGGAACCCGCTTAGTAGCGCGGGAACCACGATCAGCGGGCTCGCCGGGTCGAGGAAGATCAAGCGTCCCAGGTACAACGCCACGAGCAGTACAGCCGACGCGTATCCCAGATAACCCAACCTCTCTGGGAACTGTCCGCCGCGTACGATCAGCCACGCGACGATAAGCAAGGCGATGCCTGCCACCCCAAAAGTGAGCAGGCCGCGAGGGTCTATCGGGTTCGGCAGGTCTGGGATGGAAGGTGGCGGGTTGACGGCGTTCGCCAGGTCGTAGCCGCCGTGCGCCGCCGAGCCCAGAGCGCCCGCCATGCCCAGCAGCAGCGCCCAGAGCGCGAACGTCGCCTCCGTCCGGCGTAGCCGCTCGTAGACCGCCACCAGTACGGCTGTGGTGAGCAGGCCGCCTAACATGAGAAAGAGCCCGCTCAGGAGCGTGTTTTGCAGGACGACGAACGCGACGGCGTAGAGGAAACCGGTGACGCCCGTCAGGACCGCGCAGGTCCCGGCGAAGCGCTCGAAAGGTATTGACCGCCGCGACGGGACCGCTCCGCTCTCTACTGTTCTGGTCGTCATCGCGCACTCTCCTTGTTCCTTTAGAATCTCATAGCTCGGGCAAGAGGCCGATGGTCCGCAGGAGTCCGGCCACGTCCCAGATGTACAGTCCGCGGATGACCTGTCCGTTTTGCACCACGAGTTGGGAAGCGCCGTGCACGGCGATCTTCTTCCCCGTCGGGGGTATGTTCATCAGCTTGCCCTCGTGCGTGCCGTGTGCCGTCCAGAAGAGCGCGACACGGGCGCCCTGGACGATAATCTCATCCTGGGTGAAGCTCAGATCCGGGAAGGCCCGCAGGTAGCCGGACATGTGCCGGGACGCGCCCTGTGGTCCGTGGTACGGCATGGCCTGTCCTACGTCCGTTCCCTCATATTCCGGGGCATAGAAATCCTGCACGCGCCCGGCATCGTGAGAGTTCCACGCCTCCACCAACTCCCGGACGAACTGACTGATCTCTTCCCCCGCCGGACCAAAACCGGAACCGGGTATTTGGATTTCACCGTTGGGATCTAGCGTCGGCAAGCTGTCGCACCTCTTCCTTTACTGGTCAATACGGCTCCGGTAGAAATATCCTGGACAGTTCATCCACGCTATCCGGCTCCCTCCAGGTCCGCT
>DASSMB010000024.1:0-2948 GCA_035689095.1 Rubrobacteraceae bacterium
GTGTCTCAGGAAGGTCGAGTCGCCGCGCATCTGGGAGCAGTTCGAGGCGCAGGGGATCACGCACTACTGCGCCGCGCCCACCGTCCAGATCGGCATCGTCAACGACGACGCCGCGCACAAGCTCGACACCCCCGTTACCGCAGCGATAGCCGGAGCGCCGCCCTCCCCCACCCTGCTCGGTGGACTGCTGGAGTTGAACATCAACCCCATGCACATCTACGGCCTCACCGAGACCTACGGCCCGATGACCACGAGTGGCGTGCACCGGGAGTGGGAGGACATGGACCTCGAAGAGCGGGCGCGGATGATGGCGCGTCAGGGCCAGGGCTACGTCACGGCGGACCTGGTGCGCGTCGTGGACGAGGACATGAACGACATCGAGCAGGACGCCGAGACGATGGGCGAGATCGTGATGCACGGCAACATGGTCGCGAAGGGCTACCTGGACAACGAGGAGGCAACCGAGGAAGCGTTCGAGGGCGGCTGGTACCACTCCGGCGACGTGGCCGTGTGGCACCCGGACGGTTACATCGAGATCCGGGACCGCAGTAAGGACGTGATCGTCTCCGGCGGCGAGAACATCTCGACCATCGAGGTGGAGCAGGCCGTAGCCCGACACCCCGCCGTCCTCGAAGCCGCCGTCATCGCCATCCCCGACGAGAAGTGGGGCGAGCGTCCGAAAGCGTTCGTGACCCTGAAGAAAGGCAAGGAGGCGACGGAGCAGGAGATCATAGACTACTGTAAGGAGCGGATCGCCCGCTTCAAGGCGCCCGCCGCCGTCGAGTTTCCCGAGGAACTCCCGAAGACCTCGACCGGCAAGATCCAGAAGTTCGTCCTGCGCGACAAGGAGTGGGAAGGCCGCGACAAGAAAGTAAACTAGTAGCAGTATGCCGAAGCTCCACATCCTGAAGGTCTTCGTCGGCGAGAACGGCGCCGGTGGCAACCCTCTCGGCGTCTTCCTCGACGGGCAAGAGATACCGGAGGACGAACGCCAGAAAATCGCCGCGGACCTCGGTTTCTCGGAGACGGTCTTCGTGAACGACGCCGAACGCGGCGTCCTCCGCATCTTCACACCGAGTACGGAGCTTCCCTTCGCGGGCCATCCCCTGGTCGGCACGGCCTGGCTTTTGAAGAGGGAAGGTTACGAAGTACCGGCGCTCCGGCCTCCGGCGGGCGAGGTCCCCGTCCGGGAAGACCGGGGGCTCACATTCATCTCCGGGCGTCCGGAGTGGGCGCCGGGGTTCGAGCACGTCCAGTTGGATTCTCCCGCCGACGTGGATGCTCTCACGGGACCACCGGACGGTCACGACCTCGCGGGTGTGTGGGCGTGGGAGGACGAGGAGGCCGGGCGCGTCCGGGTGCGGGTCTTCGCGCCGCGGGTCGATGTCGAGGAGGACGAGGCGACGGGGGCTCACGCCATCCGGCTAGCCGACATTCTGGGGCGTAGAATTACGATCCACCAGGGAGAAGGCTCCCTCATACTGGCCGAGCCGAAGCCCGACGGCAGCGTGGAGATCGGCGGTCGTGTGGAGCCGGTCGAGACGAAGGAATACCGACGCAAGGAGACACCATGATCGAAGCCCAGAAGTCCTACGAGCACATCCTCTTCGAGCGGGACGGCGCGGTAGCCTACGTGACCATGAACCGCCCGAAGAAGCGCAACGCCCTCTCGGTAGCGCACATGCAGGAGTTGAACGCCTGCTTCAAGGCCGTCGGCGAGGATCGGGAGGCATCCGTCGTGGTGCTGCGCGGCGAGGGACCGGCGTTTTGCGCGGGGCACGACCTCTCGGAGATGATCGGACGCGACCCCGATACCTACCGCCACATCTTCGACGTCTGCTGCGAACTGATGGAGACCATCCAGTCCATCCCGCAGCCCGTCATCGCCCAGGTCCACGCGACCGCGACGGCCGCCGGATGCCAGCTCGCCGCCACCTGTGACCTCGTGGTGGCCTCCGAGGAGGCGAAGTTCGCCACGCCGGGGGTCAGGATCGGTCTGTTCTGCTCCACGCCGATGGTCGCCCTCTCCCGCGCTGTCGGCCAGAAGAAGAGCATGGAGATGCTCCTGACCGGAGACTTCATCTCCGCCGAAGAAGCCCGCGCCGAAGGGCTCGTCAACAAGGTCGTACCGGCGGATGAGCTGGAAAAGGCAACCCGCGCCCTGGCGGATAAGATCTCCGAGGCCAGCCCGCTCGTCGTCGGGATCGGGAAGCAGGCGTTCTACCGGCAGCTAGAGATGCCGACGGAGCAGGCCTACGCCTACACCAAGGAGGTCATGTCCTTCAACGCCACCTTCGCCGACGCCCAGGAGGGCATGTGCGCTTTCCTTGAGAAGCGCAAGCCGGAGTGGAAGGGTCGTTAAAGACAGACTTTTTCGTCGTACCTTACATAGGGCAAGTAACATTTCCAGATTGGAATTGGCTGCGAACTAGAGTAGTCTTCATTGGCATGGGAGATAAACTTTGTTGAGAAATCTGGCACCAAGTCTGAGCCCAGCTTACGAAACCAATAGAGGCCACGCCTATCTCGGAGACTCGCTCAAAGTGATGAGTTGTCTACCAGACTCATGTGTTAACCTTGTGATGACTTCACCGCCCTTTGCGCTGACTTTCAAGAAGGAGTACGGCAACAAGTCTCAGGCCGATTATGTCTCCTGGTTTGTCGAATATGCGAGAGAGATGTACCGACTACTTCCAGAAGATGGGAGTTTCGTACTGGATCTGGGGGGAGCCTGGAACAAAGGTACGCCAACTCGCTCCCTCTATCACTACAAATTGGCTATAGCCCTCTGCGAGGAAGTTGGCTTTCATTTGGCGCAAGACTTTTTCTGGTTCCGTCCCGCGGCTCTTCCTGTGCCAGCGGAGTGGGTTACAGTACGCAGGATCAGGGTCAAAGATGCAGTCAACTACGTTTTTTGGTTCAGCAAGACTCCCTGGCCCAAAGCATCT
>DASSMB010000025.1:0-2329 GCA_035689095.1 Rubrobacteraceae bacterium
TACCGTCGGTCCATAGTAGTTGCGGAAGTACTCGACGAAGTACGGCGCCGAAGGATAACGGAAAGTGTAGCTGCGGCGCGTCGTATTCAGGGAGGAGACGCCTTCGCCGAGAAGCTCTTGTAGCCGCTCCTCGGTACCCCATAAGGGGGGAGGCTTTATGCCAGGAGGCGGAGGGACGTGCTTGCCGACGATGCGTAGCATGTTGCCGATGAAACTTCCGGGGCTCCAGTTGGACAGCCCGATCCTGCCCCCGGCCCTCGTGACCCGAAGCAACTCGCTCGCCGCCTTCTCCTGATCCGGGCAGAACATCACCCCGAGCGTGGAGAGCACGACATCGAAGGTAGCGTCAGGATAAGAGAGGTCCTCGGCGTCTCCGACCTCAAAGGTTATATCCATACCTTCGGCCTCAGCGCGCTTGCGGGCGTGTTCTATGGACTCGGGGGCCAGGTCCATCCCGGTCACCTCGCAGAAGCGGCGGGCGGCGGAGAGCGCGGTGTTGCCGCTGCCCGTCGCCACGTCGAGGACCCTGTTTCCCGCGCGCAAGTCCACCGCCTCGCAGAGCGACTCGCCCATGATGACCAGGGGGTTGCCGATCTTCGCGTACTCACCGGAGGTCCAGATCTTGCGCTGGCGTTCCTTGAGAGCTGCCAGATCGGGGGTCTGGGGTCGGGTGGTCATGTACCCTTCCTTCGTGTTGTGTTCGGTGGACTTGGCACTCTATCGTTCACTTCCCTATGGCTTTATGTTCTGGTTCATTCGGAAGAGGTTGGTCGGGTCGTACCTGCGCTTGATCTGCGCCAGCCGCTCGTAGTTGTCGCGGTAGGCGGCTTTCACCCGCTCCTGGCCTTCGTCCATCATCATGTTGACGTAGGCGCCTCCGGCGGAGTGCGGATGGATCGCCTCCCAGTAGTCTCGCGCCCAGCCCGTGATCTTCTCTCTGTTAGCCGGGTCGGGGTCTACGCCGGCCACGACCATCCCCCAGTTCGCCTCGCGGTAGCTCCACGGCGTGTCGTTCTTCCCAACCCGGTGCGCCGCCCCGTTGATCGGGTAGAGGTGCATGGTGGATTGCAACGTGGGCACCTCAGCGTACTTCATGTGCTCCTTGATGGCTTCGTCGGAGAGCTCGGTGATGAAGTCGGCCTTCCAGTACCACTGATGACCCGGAGGGTAGAGCCCGTCGAAGGCGCCCTGCAGAGCCGGATAGGGCATCTCACTCACGCCATGCAGCGCCGGCGTACCTACCTCCAGGACGGGCGCGAACACCGCGTCGGCCTCCTCTTTCGGCCCGGTGTAGCACCAGACTATGCCGCACATCTTCTTCAGGTGCAGTTCTTCGAGGAAGGGCGGACCCGGAGGCACGGTCAGGAAGGCGAAGAAGCCGCCCAGGTCTTCCGGGGCCTCCGCTATAAACTCCCGGTACCACCGCATGACCTCCGGGGCCTGCTCCAGTTCCCACAGCGTCGGCCCGCCGATGATGGTACTTATGGGGTGCAGCCTGAAGAGGAACGCGGTAACGACTCCGAAGTTGCCCCCGCCGCCCCGTATCGCCCAGAACAGGTCCTCGTTCTCCTCTTCGCTGGCCGTAACGAACCGTCCATCGGCCAGAACCACGTCCGCAGCCAGCAGGTTGTCTATCGTAAGGCCACACTTGCGCGTCAGGTGGCCGAGGCCGCCGCCGAGGGTGAGGCCGCCGACGCCAGTGGTCGAGATGATGCCGCTGGGCGTGGCCAGGCCGAAGGCGTGGGTAGCGTGGTCCACGGCGCCCCAGGTCGCTCCGCCCTCGACTCGGACGGTTCGCTCTGCCGGATCTACGCGGATGCCTTTCATGGAAGAGAGATCTATCACCAGGCCGTCGTCGCAGGTACCCAGTCCGGCTCCATTGTGGCCGCCGCCGCGGATGGCCGGGGTGAGACCGTGATCACGGGCGAAGTTCACGGCGGAGATCACGTCCGCGACGTCGGCGCAGCGCGCGATGAGCGCCGGGCGCTTGTCTATCATCGCGTTGTAGACCTCGCGCGCGGTGTCATAGCCGTCATCGCCGGGCTGGATCAGGTCTCCCCGCAAACTGGTTTGCAGACCCGCGATCAACGATCCTTCTAGCGCCGCAGTCCTGGTGTCCGTCATGGTTTCCTCCTCGTCTGTCGTGTAACTCTTCATTCAGATAGGAGCGGGGAGTCCTCGAAGCCGTGCTCTCCCTGCACCTCAAGAGCCTGGCGATGTGCATGGATCTCGGGATCAAGAACCTGGAGGCCAACCAGCTCATCAACTGCGGAAGGCTGTACCTGAGCCTCGGTGCCCCGGAAGACGCCCTGGAGCACTTCCGGCACGC
>DASSMB010000026.1:0-3763 GCA_035689095.1 Rubrobacteraceae bacterium
CCTCGGAGGTCGAGGTCCTGGACCCGGACGAGGTAGATCTTGCCTTCGACCACGCGAAGATCATCGCCGACGCCCGCGACCTGGACTTATGAATCGGCTACCGCGCAGGCGGCAACGCAGGCGGCCAAGTTTAGCTTAAATCGGCCTTGTCTCATTAAACAGCTTGCGGAAACGTCGTATTTTGGAGAGGGTAAGCAGCACGCGATTCTCTATTTGGCCTGCCTCACTCCCCGGTGCCAAGCGCGCGCAAGACTCTGCGCTGGATCTCATCGCGGCGAATCCCGCGACTGTCGAGAATTCGCGCTGCTACGCCTTCGGGCTCTCTTGCCAGTCCGAGTAGCAAGTGCTCTGGTACTACGTGATCATTGGCGAGTTGTCGCGCCTCAAGTTGCGCCGGTTCCAGCACCTTTTTAGCGCGCGGGGTGAGATCTACCCGTCCGCGTACCGGCCTTTCACCTTGGCCGACGATAGTTTCGATCTCTTCGCGTACCTCGTCCAACTCCACGCCGAACGATGAGAGTACCGTGGCCGCGACGCTCCCGTGTTCCCGCCGGAGTCCCAGCAGGATGTGCTCGGTGTCCGCGTAGCCGTGGTTGAGGTGTCGGGCTTCCTCCCGCGCCAGGGCCACGACTTCGTGGGAGCGTTCCGTGAATCCCTCGAACAACCTCTCATCATCTGAGCCCGTTGCGGGGTGAGAGCTTCTCCTGAGCCATCCGAACACGTGCAGCGTCCCCTCTTTGAGGTTTTCAACTCTCCGTGCGCCAGCTTGCGGATCATTGTACATACGGATACGCCGCGCCTGCCGCGGGTGGTATAGAATCCACTTGAAGGAGGCCGCAAAGGCATGGATTGGGACATCGTTTTCTGGGCTGCGCTGGCGGCTCTCGCTTTCGCCGGGGAGCTTCTGACCATCTCGTTCTTCCTGTTGTTCTTCTCGATAGGCGCGCTGGCGGCTCTCGCTTTGTCCCTGGCGCATCTACCGCTCGCCGTGCAGACGGCGGGGTTCGTCGCGGCTTCGATCCTGAGCATGGTGATCCTGCGTCCCGCGCTCTTGAACCGGCTGGCTCTCAGGACCGGAGAGCGGTATGTGAGCAGCAACGAGGTCACGGGGAAGCGCGGGGTCGTCACGAGCGACATCGAGCCGGGGGACAAGGGCATGGTCCGCATCGGGAACGGCGAGTTCTGGACGGCGCGGTCGTTTCACCCGGATGAGAGACTGGAGAGAGGCACGAAGGTGCGGGTGTTGGATACGGATGGTCTCACGGCGCTGGTTGAGTCGGTGGAGATCGAAGGAGGAGAGAGGTAATGGATGTGAGCATCGGTCTTATATTGTTAGGGATTCTGGCGTTCGTGGTGTTCCTGGTGGCGGCGAGGAGCATCAGGATCATCCCCCAGAGCCGGGTCGCAATCGTGCAGAGATTAGGACGCTACCACCGCACCGCCGAGAGCGGGCTGACGTTCGTAGTGCCCATAGTGGACAAGATGCTGCCGAAGACGGACCTGCGGGAGCAGGTCATCGCGTTCCAGCCGCAGGCGGTCATCACCAACGACAACGTGGGGATGCAGATCTCGACGGTCGTCTACTATCAGGTCGTGGACGCCCGGGCTTCCGAGTACGAGGTCGCCAACTTCCACCTCGCGATGGAGCAGATCGCGCAGACGACGCTGCGGAACGTGATCGGCAACCTGATCCTCGACAAGACGCTGACCTCCCGCGATGAGATCAACGGCAAGCTCCGCACCATCCTGGATGAGGTGACGGAGAAGTGGGGCATCCGGGTGACGCGGGTGGAACTCAAGGAGATCACACCTCCCAGAGACATCCAGCAGGCGATGGAGAAGCAGATGCAGGCCGAGCGGACCCGCCGCGCCGCCATCCTGACCGCTGAGGGTGACAAGCGGGCCGCCATCCTGAAGGCCGAGGGCGAGAAGGAATCTTCGATCCTGCGCGCCGAGGGGGATCAGCGCTCCGCCGTCCTGCGCGCTACTGGCGAGGCCGAAGCCTACCGCAACGTCCAGGCCGCCCAGATAGAGATGACCGGAAAACTCTTCGAGCGCCTCGAAACCTCGGACCTCTCGCCCGAGTCCCTGCGCTACCTGTACCTCAAGGCCCTCCCGGAGATGGCGAAGGGGCCGGCCAGCAAGCTCTTCGTCGTCCCGTCGGAGATACAGGACCTCGCAGGGACCATCGGCGCGCTTGCGGGCGGCGCGAGCATGGCGGGCGAGGACGGCTCGAAGCGCGGGGAGAAGCAACGCGGCCTGCCGCTCCCGCCGAACGGCGAGATCGAGCGAAAGAGCCTGGAGAGTCAGTAGCTTCAGGAGCGCCGCAACGAGCCGGGCCGTGAACGCGGTCCGGCTCGTTGCGTTTGACTACGGGCGCGCGGCAGGTATACTCGCCGGGCTACGTAATCGAGAACATACGTCCACGATTATCGAGATGCCGAACTTCTAGCGCGTCTCTTTTTTGTGCCTGTGCTTATCCTCTCCCGTCGAGTGGTCGCCCATGACGTACATACTCCCTATGGTGGCGGCTGCTAAACGCGACAAGAGGAAGGAAACACCCGTTTTGATCACAGATACGCTTACCGAGGCTCCGCGCCTCTCTTTCGACGATCTCCCAATCTCCAGACAAATCCACCGGGCCGTCACCGATCAGGGTTGGACGAGCCCGACCCCGATCCAGGCGCTGGCGCTACCCGAGCTTCTGGAGGGGGAGGACGTCGTGGGTCTCGCGCAGACCGGCAGCGGCAAGACGGCCGCTTTCTCGATACCCCTGATCGAGGGTCTCGACCGTAAGAAGCGAGGCGTGCAGGCGCTGGTGCTGGTGCCGACGCGGGAGCTCGCGTCGCAGGCGGCGGCGGAGATCTCGAACCTCTCTCGCCACGAGCCGGTCCGTCCGCTGGTTCTGTGCGGCGGAACGAATATAGGGCCGCAGATCAAGGCCCTCAAGGGAAGATCTCACCCGGTCGTCGTCGGCACGCCGGGGCGCATCCTCGACCATTTGCAGCGCGGGACGCTGAAGCTCGGCGGCGTGCGCTACCTGGTCCTGGACGAGGCCGACCGGATGCTCGACATGGGTTTCGCGCCGGATGTCGGGCGTATCCTCTCGCACACGCCCGATGAGCGCCAGACGGCGCTGTTCTCCGCCACGATGCCCGGTGAGATCCGCGGTATGGTGAAACGCCACATGCGCTCCCCGAAGTGGCTCGCGGTGGAGTCTGAAGCTCCCACGGTAGATACCGTCGAGCAGGTCTACTACCGGGTGGACGGACGCGACAAGACGCGCGCCCTGCGGTCCCTGATCGACGCGGAGGAGAAGCCCCTGGCGATTGTGTTCCGCCGGACCAAGCACGGGGCTACGAAGCTGCACCGCCAGCTAGAGCGAAGCGGCTACAGCGCGGGTCTCTTGCACGGCGGCAAGACGCAGTCACAGCGCGACAAGGCGCTCGCCGCGTTCGCCGGAGGCCGGACCAGGATTCTTGTGGCGACCAACGTCGCGGCCCGCGGCATCGATGTCCCGAACATCTCGCACGTCGTCAACTACGATCTCCCAGAGGACGTGGAGACCTACGTGCACCGCATAGGGCGCACGGCGCGCGCCGGAAAAGACGGGATCGCGGCGACGCTCGTCGGCGAGACCGAGGTCAAGGAGTTCGACAAGATCAAACGCGGACTACCCGTGCCGGTGCGCGAGAGCAAGCTGCCGCTCTCCGCCTAGAACCGCAGTATCCGAGCCGCGATCCCGTCTTCGGGTAGAGCGGCT
>DASSMB010000027.1:0-16920 GCA_035689095.1 Rubrobacteraceae bacterium
GGCCGGTACATGTGGTCGGTCGGTCGGCTGCTCTGGGGATTCCGGTGCCACGACGCGGTCCTGCGGCTGGATGGGGAACGGGTCGTTGAGGCAAGGACCATACTCATCGCGGCGGCGCTCGGGACGACCTACGGGGCGCGCTTCAGGCTCGCGCCGAAGGCGAAGCTGGACGATGGGCTCTTCGATATCGTCTGGTCCGAAGAAGTCAACCGGGCCGAAGTCCTCCGGCTAATACCGGCGGCGTTCGGCGACAACCTGATGGAGCATCCAAAAGTACATCTCGCGCGGGCGAGCGAAGTAGAGATCACGCTGGAGGAAGAGGTCCCGGCTCACGTGGACGGGGAGCTGCTGGAGCCCACCCGCGCTTTCCGGGCGCGAGTCCTGCCGGGAGCGCTGCGGGTCGTGGCGCCGTAGACGCTGCAACTTTTGGTCAAGAGCGGCGTACTATAATAAGAACGTCTCTTCGCGTAAAATAGCGCGGTCGTATAGATTCAGGATATTTCAAGGGTCAGGTATCGGATGAGAGCTTTCGTATTTCCGGGACAGGGTGGCGGAGTAGGAGAGCCGGCGGCGGAGATGCTGCCGACCATCCGGCGCGTCATCGGAGAGCGGGTTCCGGATCAGGTAAAGTTCTTCGCCCGCGCCGCGAGAGACGCGGACGAGAGCCGGGAGCTCGCGGTGCGCCCCGACGTGGTAGCCGGCCACTCTTTGGGCGAGTACGGCGCGGCCTACGCCGCCGGATGCTTCGACCTGGAGACCGGCATCTGGCTCGTGGCCCGGCGCGACGAGTTCCTCGCGGAGGCGGCGCGGAAGACGCCGGGCGGCATGGTCGCCATCCTAAAGGCAGACCCAAAAGAGGTCGAGAAGGTCCTGGGGGACACCGGCGGCACGTTCGTCGCCAACTACAACACCCCGCGCCAGACGGTCGTCTCCGGGCTGCGCGAGGCTCTGGGTGAGGCGGTAGCGAAGGTGAGGGGACGCAAGATCCCGCTGAACGTCTCTTTCGCCGCGCACTCGCCCTACGTGGCCGCGGCCGGAGAGAAGATGCGCGAGGTCATAGACTCCGTGGAGTTCCGGGTGCCGGAGGTCCCGATCATCAGCGCCGTGGACGGCGCGGTGCTCACGAGCGCCGACGCGGTCCGGGAGGCGCTCAAGAGCCAGATGGTCGCGCCGGTTCGCTGGGTCAAGGTCGTCGAGACGCTCGCCCGGATGCGGGTCGAGGAGTGGATAGAGCTCGGCGGCGGCAACGTGCTGACCCGGATGCTCCGGGACTTCGACCTCCCCTCTCTCAAGGGCATAACCTTCGAGGACCTGCGCGCCCGGCTCTCGGAGCAGGCCCAGAACCTCCTGCCCCGCCAGAACGGAAGCGAGCAGCCGCTCCAGCCTTCGTGAACGTCTTCTTCGACGTCCACGGAACCCTCATCTCCGGCGGAAAGCCCCGACCTCATACAAGAGAGGTCTTCGCCGCGCTGGTAGAGAGCGGCCATCACGTCTACCTCTGGTCCACGGCCGGTCCCTCCTATGCCCGCGGCGCGGCGCGACTCCTCGGGGTCGAAGACCTCGTCTTCGGCTACTACAGCAAGTACGACCATATCCCCGTGACGGTGGACTTCTTCGTGGACGACCACCCGGACTTCGCAGACCACAGCAACGGCTACGCTATCCGCCCGTTCGACGGCGCCCCCGAAGACGCCGAGCTAAGAAAGATCCTCGAAGAACTCACGTAAAGACGCACAGCAAAAAGGCCGGAGCATGGAACCCCGGCCCTGCACAGATCCTTGAGAATGCTAACCGCTACCGGGCGGCTTCCGCCTCGGCCTCGGCTTCGGCCTCCTGCTTGAAGGACTCGCCGGCGCTGATCGCCACGATCTCATCCTCGATTGAGGAGACGGTGCCGTCCATGCTCGACCACACGCCGATGGAGAAACCATCGTCCACGGGCTCGCCGAGCTTCTGGCCGTAGGAGACCTCGTCGCCCTCGGAGACGAGCGCGGTCGCGGGCTTGAGGAAGCGCCCGCCGAGCGGGACGTTCACGCCGCTGACCTTGCCCACGAGCGAGGTGAACTTCTCCTCGGAGAGCTTCGTCTTGATATCGGCGTACTCCTTGCTCGCCACGCCCTTCGGGATCACGAGGAACCCGTTGGTCGTGCGGCGCACGAAGGCGTCGCCCTCGCCGAGCGACTCTATGCCCATCTCGTTCAGGTACGGGCCGCCGTCTATGACGGAGAGGTTGCCGGCTTCGGCTTCCACGTCCACGCCGGAGAGCTTCAATAGCTCCGTGGCCGACGCGCCGAGCGGACACTCATAGATCTTCAACGGAACGTCGGGACCGAAGACCTGCAGGTACTTCGTGGTGACCGGCTTGCCGAGGAAGAAAGCGTTGTAGATGTTCAGGAGGGTCTCGGAGTTGTTGACGATGTGCCCGGCGTCGAGCGGGAGACCAGGGCGCTTGTTGCCGTCGGGAAGCTCCACCCGGCGCGGCACCCACTTCTCCTTGTCCTCCTTGAAGATGTTCTTGATGAGCGTCTTCTCCTCGCCCATCGAGTACTTGTCCGCGACCAGGCTCACGTCGTAGAGGCCGTTCGCGTTCTCCAGGTAGCGGGAGAACCACTCCTCGTCCTTGAAGTGGACGCCCATGATGACGTTCTCGATGCCGAAGATGGCCTTCATGGCCTCGAAGAGCTCCATAAACTGGTCGAAGAAGACCCTGTGGAGCAGCTTATCGCCCCAGTAACCCGGCTCCGACTCGGTGCAGTTCACGATCAGGTTCGGCTGCGGGTTCTTCCACTTGAAGTACGTCGGGAACCCGCCGCCCCCAGCCCCCACGATACCCGCCTGGCGCATGATCTCGACCGCCTCATCCCGGCTCAAGGCCTTTACTTCGTCGAGACCGCGCTGCTTCATCTCAGCCAAGATTCTTTCCCTCCGAACACTCTGTATACTTCAGGTATTTACAGTTACAAACTCTGCTCAACTATTACTAACAAGTATACTCTCTGTGTAATCGCATCGCTAGTTTGAAGGCGACAACGTCTGCTACACTGGCTTTCGAGATGAAGATCACACGCCGCACCTCGAATGTCCTCCTGGCTATCGGTATCTACATGCTCCTGACCTGGGGTACGAGGGCGTTCACCTTCTACACCCAGTTGCAAGACGGGACGCTCGTCGCCCCCGGCGTGCACTTCTCGCTCGTCGTGATCGGGGTCGCCATCGGCGTCTACCTGACCTATCTCGGCATACAGGGCCGCAAGGCCACCCGCCGAAGCTAGAAGGGTAAGACCTATCGGCCTATCGCCAGCCTACCACTGGGGCGGGTAGCGGAACTCCTGTAGCTCCTCCGGCAGGTCGACGGTAGAGTAGTTGGGGACGGCCTTGTGGAGCAGAGAGAGGGCCTTTCCTGCCTCCTGGCCCCTGGCGTGGAAGATCATCTCCTCTACGATCTCGTAGAGTTCCGAGCCGTCGGAGGTGCCGTTGTTCTCGGAGACTAGCTGGAAGACCATCGGATGGCCGGTACGACCCTGCTGCTCTCCCTCCTCGAAAAGCTCCTCGCGCAGCTTTTCGCCGGGGCGCAGGCCAACGAACCTTATCTTCACATTCGGGGCGCCCATAATCTCGATCATCTTCCGGGCCAGCTCCGTGATGGCGACGGGACGGCCCATCTCCAGGACGTAGGTGCCGTAGCTGTTGGCCATCGCGCCGGCCTGGAGGATCAAGGAGACCGCTTCGGGGATGGTCATGAAGTACCGGATCATGTCCGGGTGAGTCACCGTAACGGGTCCGCCGGCCTCTATCTGCTGCCGGAACGTCGGGACCACGGAGCCGCGGCTGCCGAGCACGTTCCCGAACCGGACCGAGGTGTAGACCGTCTCCGGGTACTCATCCGCCAGGCTGCGGACCAGTATCTCCGCCAGACGCTTCGTCGCCCCCATCACGTTCACCGGGTTGACCGCCTTGTCCGTCGAGACGTTGATGAACTTCCCGGCGCCGTAGGCTCCGGCGTTGCGAGCGACGTTCAGGGTGCCGAAGACGTTATTGATGATCGCCTCGGTGCCCTGCAACTCCATCATTGGGACGTGCTTGTAGGCGGCGGCGTGGAAGACCAGTTGCGGCCGGTAGCGCTCGAACACGAAGCTCACCCGCTCGGGGATGGTCACGTCGCCGACGAAAGTCTCGGCGCCGTGGAAGTCCTCGCGCCGCAGCTCCTCGTTCAGGTAGTAGAGTCCGCTCTCGTCCCGGTCGAGCAGGATCAGCTTCGCAGGTCCGAGACGTGAGATCTGGCGACTAAGCTCCCTCCCGATGGAGCCGCCCGCTCCTGTAACCAGCACCCGCTTGCCGTTGATGTACTCGGAGAGGGCGCTCAGGTCGATGTTGATCGGCTCCCGTCCCAGGAGGTCTTCGATCTGGAGCTCCCGCAGCTTAAGCGCGCCCTGCGCCAGGAACTCGCCGAGGTCCGGCATCACCTTCACTTCGGCGGAGGCCGCGACCGCGGTGCGCCAGATACTATCCATCTGCTCCCGGCTGGCCTGCGGCGTGGCGATAATCACCTGGTCCACGCCACGCTGCGAGATCGATGTACCCATGTCGTCCAGCCCACCGATGACCGGCACGCCTTCGATCTGCTTCCCGACATCCTCCGGCGACTCGCTCACAAACCCAACGACTTGGGCGTTCATCCCCGGCGTGCGCCATACGTGCTGCGCCAGCGCCACCCCGGACTCACCCGTTCCAACTATGACCGTCCGCGTCTGGCGTCCGATCTCCCGCAGGGAAAGCTCGTAGAACACACGAGGATAGAGCCTGACAGCAACGAGCTGCACGTAAGCCAGCACAGATCCGACAAGGACCACCCCCAGCGGAACAGGATTGAACTTCATAATTCCTGTCCCATCGGGTCCCAGCGCGAAGTCCACGATAAATAGAATACCGGCGGCTATGGAGGTCGCGCTGGCGACCCGCACGCCCTGGTAGATACCCGTGTAGCGCAGGATACTCTCGTAGACTCCACTCTCGCGCAAAAGCACCACGAAGACGATTGCCGCTACGGCTGCCGCGGGCCAGAACGTCAGCCACCACTCGGAGAGCACGCGGCCGTTGAACCGGAAGAGCAGGGCCACGGCGAAAGACTCCATGACTATCGCGGCATCCACCAACATCGCCGCCCCACGCCGCAGACCTGGAGGCGACTGCTGGAAGGTCCGTTGCAAGAAGCCGAACGGACGCGCGAATTTCTCCCTCATCCTCATCGGCCCATTGTAAGACTGATCGGCCCCTGTATCCAGTCAATAGCCACTTTTATTCGGAGCCGTGCTTCGTATCCACCAGATATGGTAGAGCGGCGAGCCCCGCGCAACAGCCGAGCGCCAGCAATGCGCCCGCGAAAGTGAACGTTCCACCACGGGCTACCATAAGAGCGGCGAAGCCCGCGACGACGCTCGCGCCATAGTACAAGTTGGAGGTGCGCCGGTGCATCGAAACCGCGGGCGTTATGCGCTGGTAGATGTGCTCCCGGTGCGCGGAGAAGATATCCCTGCCGGCACCGCTCCGCAGACGCCGGAAGATCGTATAAGCCGTATCGAAGAGGTACGGAGTAAAGACCAGGGCACCCGCCACGAAGCCCAGCGGCGTCCAGCTCCCGGAAGCATCAGCCGGCGCGTAGAGTGCCGCTGCCGCAAGTCCGAAGCCCAGGAAGTACGCCCCCGCATCCCCGATAAAGATGGAGGCGGGGCTCATGTTCCACACCAGAAACCCCGTGGTGGCCCCGGCCAGCGCGGGCATGAAGGCTCCCGCATCTCCCACAAGGACCGCCAGGAAGAGCATATTGACGAGCGCCACGCCCCCGGTAAAGCCGTCTATGCCGTCCATGAAGTTAAAGGCGTTGGTGAGCGCGGAGATCCAGACCACTCCTACCAAAAACGCCGCGACTTTCAAAACGCCCGGCGCCTCCATAATTACCGGCGGCGGGTAGAGCAGCAACAGCCCCGAAGCGAGCACAACCTGCACCGCCGCTTTCCAGCCGAAATGCAGGTTAAAGAGGTCGTCGGCGAGCCCGACGAGGCCCATCAACGTCGCGGTGACGAGCAGAGCCCACCCTCCGTCGGGGCGCAGGAGCGCGATGCCGATCCAGGTCCCGATCAGGATAGCCGCCCCGCCGAGCCGGGGCGTCGGAACCTCGTGCGAGCTGCGGAGGTTCGGTACGTCCATCAGGTTGCGGCCCACGGCGAACCTCACCAGCAGCGGCACCAGCCCGCCCGCTACCAGGAAGGCGGCTCCGCCGGCCACGGCCGCCGCCATCATGGCTTGAGCAGCCCGATCTCTCGCAGCCGCGCCACCTCCAGCCCAACCCCCTCAGAGAACGCGCGCGGAGAGTATCCGAGATCCCGGCTGGCCCTGTCGTAAGAGTAGGCCTTGTCCTCTCGCAGCCTCATCACCTGCTCCGACTTTATCGGTAGAGACAGCCGCATGGTCTCCGCGAGTTGCAGGGTACGACGCGCCGGCTCGAGCGGGATCGCGACGATCCGCGGCTTCCTGTCCAGCGCGGCGGCGGCGGTCCGGACGAGGTCTCTGTAGGTCAACGGTTCCGCGCCCGGCAGGTCGTAGCTCTTTTCTATCGTCACAGGGCGCTTTAGAGCCTCGAAGACCCCGCGGGCGCAGTCCTCGTAGTAGACGGGCTGCCAGAGGTTCTCGCCGGAGCCGAACATCGGGAAGATGGGCGAGCGGTCGAGGAATCGGAGCAAGCGATGAATGTTCTTGTCCAGCTCGGAGCCGTATATCATGGCCGGACGCACTATAGTCCACCGGAGCCCGCTCCCGCGCACCAACTCCTCCATAGTCCGGCGCATACCGGATCGGAACTCGTACCTCGAATGTACGCTCGTGCTGCCGACTAGCACGAGCCGATCCACACCTGCCCGGCGCATCGCTCGCAGCACCGCGGGCGTGTACTCGATACCGGCGACATGCACCAGGGCGTCCATACCGGAGAGCGCCCGCCGAAGATCCTTCTCGTCCCCGACATCTCCACGAAAGACCCCCACCGGCAACGACTCCAGCCGCGAAGCGTTCGGGCTGCCTTCACGTACCAGGCAATGGACTTCATACTTTCCGGAACACAAAAGCTCCTCAACGGTTGCACCGCCCAAGAGCCCGGTAGCGCCAGTAACAAGCACACTCAACAACCCATCACCTCCAGCAACTCAGCCATCGCGCCGGGCTCTCGAAGGAGGTCTAAGTAAGCGTAAAGACGCTCTTTCGGAAGACGCCTGCTTAACCGGTCGTCTCTCCTCCGCCAGAGCTGTTCTTAGAGTCATCCTTGCTAATAAGGTCCAGTTTCCGTACCCGTGCCAGATCGTCCTTGACTATGTATTTGGCCTGGGCCTGAAGTCCCTTCTCTATGTCCTTTGGATCAGCCTCTTTACCATTTAGCGTAATCTTCGTGTTCTTGTTGTACCGGAATATTCTATTTTCACCCTTGTTCGGACGCAGGGTAAACCTCTGGGTATCAGGATTATGGAACACGACGGTGCCAAGAGCTATCTTGACCTCCGGCGCGTTCTTTTTCTTGGCTTTCTTGGGCTCCTTCTGAGCGGTTTTGTCTTTCGCGTTGTCCTGACTACTCTGGGCTCCGCCACTGCCACCACAACCTGAGATCAGGGTTGAAAGCAAAACTAGCGAGGCCAGTAGAAACATAACCAAAGACCTGCGAGTCGTCATTCTACGGTCCATTGAGGATCTCCTTGTTCGAAGGCTCGACTTCGTCAACCTAGCACAAGATTTGATGAGCTACCAAGGGATTTGGTCTAACATGCCACCTCAGTCTATCAAGCGTAGAACTCATGAATAAGGGGGACAGTGATCTCCTCCACTATTCTAGCCTGCTCCGGAGTGAGGTCCTCACGCCAGCTTTCGGGTTTCGCTTTGCGGTAAAATTTTCCGACGCCTTTCTTTTCGGCGGGGACGTTCTCCCAGGCATGTCTCTCGACCGCCCGCGCGAGTTGCGCCTCTTTGGTGGGAATGTCGAGTACGGAGTAAATTCTCTTCAACTCACCCAGGGCGTCACCGCGCAAGTCCTCGTAGCGGACGATCGCCTTACAACCGTCGTGAGCGTCGTAGGCTTCCTTCGCCTTGCTGAGACTCCCTATGCACAGGTTTGCCTGCTGACGCACGAAGGCGTCCGGGTCGGCGTCCGCAAGAGAGGCTCCGCCGCCGGGCGCGCCATGCCTGGAAACCCAACCGTTCTTCCTGTTGGCATCCAGAAGCGAGGCGACCACGTCGCGCGGGTCTCGGACAAGCAGGATCACGCGGCTCTCCGGTAGGGCCTCGGTAAGAAGCGGCGCGCCGAGAGAGCCATTGGGTTCCTTGATCACCAGGTAACCTTCGGAACCGAGGTCTGGGAAACGGGCGTTCGCGCCGTCAAGCACAAAGGACCGGATGGAGCGGAGCCACGCCGCCCGGTAGCGGTCGCTGAGCACGAAGTCGTCCCGCCTGCGCTGCCATTCTGGGGAGCGGACTTGGTATGCGACACCGAACAGGTCGCCCACGTAAGGCTCGTACCAAGTGGCGTGTCTCTCCAGCTCGGCCATCATCGCGGCGAGCCAACTGCTCCCGGTGCGGGCGACCCCGAACATCCAGATCACGTTCTCTGGACTCACGCCGCGAGTGTCGTCCCTCGCAACGATCAACTCCTTACGCAGGCGGGAGATCTCCTCATCCTTCCGCGCGAGTATGAAGGACATCTCGCGGGAGGGGAGCCACTCTCTCAGAGAGGATGGTTGCCACCGGCCGATGAGATCCGCTACTCTTTTGAGAACCCGCGTCAGCTTCATGCCTCCTGGCATCTGTGGATCGTAGAAAACCACCGAAACAGCTTGGATTTAATCAGTCG
This sequence comes from Rubrobacteraceae bacterium, assembly GCA_035689095.1. Classification (GTDB taxonomy): domain Bacteria; phylum Actinomycetota; class Rubrobacteria; order Rubrobacterales; family Rubrobacteraceae; genus JACDDK01. The sequence goes on from DASSMB010000027.1 coordinate 8,885, forward strand.
AGGGTCTCAGCTTCAAGCAGTTCCACCTCCGTAAAGGCGTCATCTGACCAAAGCGAAGAGCGGAGCCGACAAGAGTTTTTGGCTCCGCTCCAGTCCGAGAGCCTTAGCTCGCGGTGGGTTATCGCAGCACGCGCTCGCAGCTAGTGAGCGCTATGTCCCGGTCCGCCGCATCGGCGAGAAGTGTGTCCCGTCCCGGACCGCAGTTGATGTCGTCTTGGCCACCGTTGTCGCGCGCGTCTATGATGTCGTTGCCGAATCCACCGAGCAATACATCCTGTCCCGTGCCACCGATCAGCCGGTCGTTGCCCGTCCAGCCTTGCAGCCGGTCGTGGTTGGCACCGCCGTCAACAACATCGTCGCCGCCGCGGGCATTCACGAAGTCGTCCCCCTGCAAGGCGTTTATGTTGTCGTCGCCTCTGGTTCCCAGTAGCCTATCGTTTTGGCTAGTGCCGACGAATACCGAGCCTACCCCAGCTAGAGCCACGCCAGCTCCCAGCGCGAGCATCAGTCCCATCACTAGCAACAGAATGGTCATCCGCCTCATTTCCTTTGCTCCTTCCGCTCCTTTTTGGGATCCGCGAGGATCCGATTTACCTCCGACATGTGCCATTTTGGCTGTTGCGGAGGGCGAGATCGTCCTCCATATGCGTGATCTTTTCTTAGCCCACTTTGCGTAGCGTTCGCACGGCTCGACTGCTGATAAACGTCAAGATCCGTAGCGCGGCTGACCCGGGCGGCATCGTCGGTTGACAATGGGCCGCGTTGAACCTATTCTTGCGACGATCCGATAGCGGTCGGCGCGAGCTTTCGAGTCCGTTCGGAGAAAAGCAGGAGCGATTTGCGGCGGTTGCTGTTTCTTTGCCTACCAACAGAGGTTGTTGCAGGAGAGACAGTGTCGCGCGACAAACGAAAAGAACCTTTTAGCGAGATTGGCCGGTGGTCATGAACATCTGCACGATCGTAGCCAAAAACTATCTGGCGCACGCCCGCGTACTGGCCGAGTCCTTCAAGGAACTCCACCCGGAGGGGACGTGCTACGTCCTGGTCGTGGACGAGACGGAGGACTACGTGGACCCCGCGAAGGAGTCCTTCGAGCTGGTCACTCCGTCGCAACTCGATATAGAAGACTTCGAGCACATGGCGGCGATCTACGACGTGGTCGAGCTCTCTACCGCCGTCAAGCCGTGGTTCCTTAGCTACCTGCTAAACGAGGTAGGGATGGACCGGGTTGCGTACTTCGACCCGGACATCAGGATCTTCGAGCGGCTGGACCGGCTGGAGGAGTTGATCCGGGAGTACGAGCTAGTCCTGATCCCGCACGTGACCGACCCCATGCCCCGCGACGGCAAGAAGCCCTCGGAGGCGGACATCCTGATCGCGGGCACTTACAACCTGGGCTTTATAGCCCTGGAGCGTGGACCGCGCGCGAACCGGCTCCTCGACTGGTGGGCCGAGCGCCTGAGGACCGACTGCGTGGTGGCCCCGGAGATGGGCTACTTCGTGGACCAGCGCTGGATCGACTTCGTCCACGGCGTGATGCCGGGCTTCTACGTGCTGCGAGATCCCGGCTACAACGTGGCCTACTGGAACCTGCACGGCCGCAACCTGACCCGCAAGCAGGACCGCTACTACGTGAACGGCGAGCCGCTGACGTTCTTCCACTTCTCCGGCTACGACCCGCGCAACCCGGACCGCCTGAGCAAGCACCAGAGCCGCACCGATCTCGGGCGGGGCACCGCTCTGCGGCGCATCTGCGACGAGTACGCCGAGGCCCTGTTCGCCCAGGGCTTCGAGAAGGTCCGCACCTGGCCCTACACCTACAGCGTGATGCCGAACGGCGTGAAGCTCGACCCCGGTATGCACAAGCTCTACCGCAAGGGCTCCGAGGCGGGGCAGCTCAAGGGCTCCATCTTCACCCGCGAGGGGGCGGACCGCTTCGTAGCCTGGCTCGACGAGCCCGCGCCGGTGGGCGGCGGGCAGGGCGTGACGCGCTACCTCTACGAGATCTACGAGAACCGCCCGGATCTGCGGCAGGCTTTCCCCAACCTCGACGGCCCGGATGCTCCGGCCTTCCTGGAGTGGGCGCGCACCCACGGCGGCGTCGAGGTCCCGCTGTCGCACCACCCGGCGGTCGAGGGCGACGGATACCGGCCCGCGGGAGCGCCGAACGGCGTCAACGTCGCCGGGTACTTCCGCTCCGAGCTCGGGGTCGGCGAGGTGGCCCGGCAGATGACGGCGGCGATGGAGACGCAAGGGATACCCGTCGCCACCGTAGGCATCGCCACGCCGCACAGCCGCCAGGGCCACGACTACGAGACCGACGCCGTCGCGCCGACGTACCCGGTGAACCTGATCTGCGTCAACGCCGACGCCCTGCCGGACTTCGCGGCCCACGCCGGCCTAGACCTCTTCAAGAACCGCTACTCGGTGGGGATGTGGTGGTGGGAGGTTAGCGAGTTCCCCGAGCGTTTCGACAAAGCGTTCGAGTACGTGGACGAGGTGTGGGTCGGCTCGCACCACGTCGCCGACGCGGTGGCGAAGGTCTCGCCGGTCCCGGTGGTGAAGGTTACAGTCCCGTTCTCGATGCCGCCGGTCCCGGAGATGAGCCGGGAGGAGCTCGGGCTGCCGGAGGGCTTCCTGTTCCTGTTCAGCTTCGACTACCACAGCGTCTTCGAGCGCAAGAACCCGCTCGCGGTGGTCGAGGCGTTCAAAAAGGCGTTCGCGCCGGGTTCGGGGGCGTCGCTCGCGATCAAGTCAATAAACGGCGACAAGCACCCCGAGGAGCACGCGCGCCTCGTGGCCGCCGCCGAGGACCACCCGGATATCCGCGTCATAGACCGTTACGTCTCCTTCGCGGAGAAGAACGCGATAGCGGGGGCGTGCGACTGCTACGTCTCGCTGCACCGCTCGGAGGGCTTCGGGTTCACGATGGCCGAGCCCATGTACCTGGGCAAGCCCGTGATCGCCACCGCCTACTCCGGCAACATGGACTTCATGACCGACCGCAACTCCTACCTAGTGGACTACGACATCGTGCCCATCGGCGAGGGAGCGGACCCCTACCCGCCGACCGGCGAGTGGGCCGAGCCCGACGTGGAACACGCCGCGAGCCTGATGCGCCGCGTCTTCAAGAACCCCGAGGAGGCCCAAGAGCGCGGCAAGCGCGCCGCCAGGGACATAAGGCGCACCCAATCCCCGGAGGCCGCGGGCAAAGCCATAGCCGCGCGCCTCTCCCACATCCGGGCGCGTTTGGGGGCGGGCGCCGGGGAGCAAACGGCGCGCACGTCCGCGGCGCAGCAGCATCCGGGGCTCAAAACGGGGGCGCTGGAGAACAGGATCATGCACACCCCCACGCTGCCGGTGACGCCCTCGCTGCCGGGGAGGGTCATGGGCTTCGCCCGGCGGGTGGCCCTCAAGCTCAACTGGCCGTTCGCCATGCAGCAGCGGACCATCAACGACCAGCTACTCACCATGATCAAGGGCGTGGACGCCACCCTGCGCGACGTTACTGGCCGGCTAGAGAAGCAGGGCTCCCGGACGGTAGCGGGGCTCGAAGCGCAGACCAAAGAGATTGAAGCGCTCTACCCGCGCGTCGAGGCCGCCGACAGGCTCATCGCCGAAACTCGGGCGCTCCCGTACATGGCGAACTCCCCGTTCGAGACGTTCGAGGAGCCTGAGGCCGGCAGCGTCTTCGGCTACGAGGAACGCAACGGCTCGTCCGGGAGCGCGGGGACCTACGACGCCTTCGAAGACATCTTCCGGGGCGACGAGGCGTTTATCCGCGAGAGGCAGCGCCGCTACCTGGACATCCTCGGGGGCCGCGAGCCGGTGCTGGACGTGGGCTGCGGGCGCGGCGAGTTCCTGGACCTGTTGCGCGAGGAAGGCATCCCCTACACTGGCGTAGACCTCGATCCCGACATGGTCGAGCGCTGCCGCAGGAAGGGCCACGAGAACGTCGAGGTCGCCGACGCGAACTCCTACCTGGAGAAGCGATTGGACGACTCCATCGGCGTGATCTTCTGCGCCCAGGTCATAGAGCACCTGCCCTACGAGGAACTGCTGCGCTTCTTCGAGCTTGCCGAGAGGAAGCTCGCGCCCGGCGGGCTCTTCGTCGCGGAGACCGTCAACCCGCACTCCGTCCCGGCCCTCAAAACCTTCTGGGTGGACCTCACGCACCAGCACCCCGTCTTCCCCGAGGTAACGCTGGCCCTGTGCAAGATAAACGGCTTCGACAAGGCATACGTCTTCCACCCGAACGGCGCGGGCGACGTGGAGAAGGACCGCTACGAGACCGGCGAGTACGCCGTGGTGGCGACGAAGGCGGAGCGGCCGTGAGCGCCGGAGGCGACGCCAGGAGAAACGGCCGGGACTTCGCGGACCGGCTCCCGAAGGGGCTGCGGGGACTGGTCCGTTTGGCGACGGTGAACCCGCGCCTGGACCGCGTCGTCGCGAACCAGAACAGGCTCGGAGAGCAGGTGAAGCGGATCGACGCCCGCTCGCAACAGCTCACCATCCAGACTCGGGAGCTGGACCAGAAGCTGCAGAACGCGAACCTCGCCGGGATGCGCGAGACCATAAACTCCCAGAAGGCCCGCATAGACCAGCTAGAGGCGCAGCTCTCCGAGATGCTCGCGGGCAACGCGCCGGTCGGGAAGCGGGAGTTGTCCGAGCGGGAGCTGCGGGCGGAGATCTCGAAGGTAGACAACTGGTACCACACCATCCAGTTAGCCCCCGGCCACTTCACCCCCGGCTCTCACAAGTCGGACCTGGCGCTCGCCGCGATGCACGTGCCCGAAGACCTCTCCGGCAAGCGCGTGCTGGACGTGGGAGCCAGGGACGGATTCTTCTCCTTCGTCGCCGAGGCGCGGGGCGCGGAAGTCCTCGCCATAGACGCCGTAGCCCCCAACCTCACCGGCTTCTCCGTCGCCGCGCCGCTCATGGACTCCTCCGTCCGGTTCGAGACCATGAACGTCTACGACCTGGACCCGGAAACGGTAGGAGAATTCGACGCCATCTTCTTCCTGGGCGTCCTCTACCACCTCAGAGACCCGATGCTGGCGCTGGACAGGCTCTGGTCCGTGGCGAAGCCCGGGGCTACAGTCTGGGTCGAGTCGCACGTCGCGGACTACGGGCTTGTTGACCCGGAGAGCGGCGAGTGGCGGAGCCTCGCGGCGGTCGCGCCGGACCTCGTGGACGTGCCGATGGCGCAGTTCTACCCGGACGACCTGCTGGCGAACAGCACCACCAACTGGTGGGGGCCGAACCTGGCCGGCCTGCGGGCGATGGTCGAGGCGGCGGGGTTCGAGATCCTGCGCACCCGCTTCGTCGGCGGGCGCGGCCTCGTCGTGGGCCGCAAGGTCGAGGACGAGGACACCGACTTCTACCGCGAGTTCGACCGCGGTACCGCCACTGGCGAGGAGGGGATGGCCTGGGAGAGCGTCAAGCAATGGTACAACGCCCGGCCGCCCGCCGAGAGCAAGACCGCGCTCAGGCGCAACAGAGAAGTCTCGCCCGAGGAGGCGCGGGCCGAGGTCGCGAAGTTCGAGAACTGGTACCACCGCATCGAGGTAGCCCCCGGCGTCGTGACTCCCGGCGTCCACGACTCGGAGGCCGCACTGGAGGCGATGGAGGTCCCCGAGAGCTTCGAGGGTATGCGCGTGCTGGACGTGGGGGCTCGCGACGGCTACTTCTCTTTCGTCGCCGAGGCGCGCGGCGCGGAGGTCCTCGCCATTGACGCCGTCGCCTTAGAGCACCTCCAGGGCTTCTCGACGGCAGCCGCGCTGTTGGGCTCGTCGGTGGAGTACAAGACCATGAACGTCTACGACGTCTCGCCCGAGAACGTGGGGCAGTTCGACGCCATCTTCTTCCTGGGCGTTCTCTACCACCTGCGCGATCCCATGCTGGCGTTGGACAGGTTGTGGTCGGTTTGCAGGCCCGGAGCGACCATATGGGTCGAGTCCCACACCATAGATCACGGGTTCATAGACCCGGCGACCGGCGAGCAGAAGTCTTTCGCGGCGGTGGCCCCGGCGCTGGCGAAGTATCCGATGGCCCAGTTCTACCCGAAGGGTCTGTTGGGGGGGAACCAGACGAACTGGTGGGGGCCGAACCTGGCGGGGCTGGAGGCTATGGTGCGCTCGGCGGGCTTCGAGGTGCAGAGGAGCAGGCTCGTCGGTGGCCGAGGACTGGTCGTGGGGAAGAAGGTCGAGGACGAAAACACCAACTTCTATCGCTGGTACGATCGCGGCGTCGTAACGGACAAGAAAGACCAGCGGGCGTAGGAGCGGTAGAAAGGAGTCTGCGGACAAACATGGGCATCTTGAGAAAACTTTGGCAGCGCGAGGACAAGGACCAGGAGATACCGATCCCGCCGCTGGAGATGCGCCAGCTCGTCGGGCCGACGGACCCGGCGGCCTTCGATAACCCGACCGGGGAGCTGGTCTTCCCGTTTTTGCCGGAGTCCGCCTTCGAGGCGGTATTCGACTACGGGTGCGGCTGCGGCCGGCTCGCGCGCCAGCTCTTGCAGCAGAAGCCCCGCCCGAAGCGCTACGTCGGCGTAGATATCCACCGCGGCATGATCGAGTGGGACCAGAACAACCTGACGCCCGTGGACAGGAACTTCCAGTTCCACCACCACGACGTCTACAACCCGAGCCATGCCCCCACCAACTCCAGGCGGCTCACCGCACCCTTCGAGGTCGAGGACAAGGGGTTCTCGCTGGTGATCGCGTGGTCGGTCTTCACCCACATCTACGAGGCGCAGGCGCTCCACTACCTGAAGGAGATAGCCCGCATCATGCGCCCCGACGGGGTCTTCCTCTCGACGTGGTTCCTCTTCGACAAGCGCGAATTCCCGATGATGCAGCGCTTCCAGAACACTTTGTTCGTCAACGAGACCGACCCGACGAACGCCGTGATATTCGACCGAGAGTGGGTGAAGGAGGCGATCTCCCAGGCCGGGCTCTCCATCGAGGAGGCCGTGCCGCCGAGCATCCGCGGCTACCACTGGCGCGTTACCATGCGCCACAAGCAGCCCGGCGACGGACCCTTCGAGTTCCCACCGGACGAGGCCCCCTACGGCTCGATGCCGCCGCCCCTCATGCCCCAGACCACGCCGCCCGGCGACGGCCAGGGCGGCCAGGGCCGCGGCGGGGGCTGATGCCGGCCTTCAAGCGCCGCCTTTCGTTGAAGCTCCGGCGCAACCTGCGCCTCTCCCTCGACGTGGAGGGTGAGCTGCCCGACCTCCGCAACGTCGCCAACCGTCTCAAGGGCGGGAAGCCCGCCCCGGCATCCGGGACGGCGCGGCGCGGCGCGGAACCCCGGCCGACTGGCCCGATGCCCACCCCGAACACGCAGCTATCGTCAGAGGATGTGAGGGTGGAGATCTCGAAGGTAGAGCACTGGTACCACCAGATCGAGGTCTCGCCCGGCATCACCACGCCGGGCGTCAACCCCTCGGCCAATCAGCTCGCCGCCATGGAGGTCCCGGCCGATCTCTCGGGGATGCGCGTGCTTGACGTGGGGGCGCGCGACGGCTACTTCTCCTTCGTCGCCGAAGCCCGAGGGGCGGAGGTCCTCGCCATAGACGCCGTGGCCCCAAACCTCACCGGCTTCGACACGGCGGCGGGTCTCCTGGGCTCGTCGGTGGAGTACCGCACGATGAACGTCTACGACGTCTCGCCCGAAGAGGTAGGGCGGTTCGACGCGGTGTTCTTCCTCGGGGTCCTCTACCATCTCAGAGACCCCATGCTCGCCCTGGACAGGCTCTGGTCCGTGGCGAAGCCCGGAGCGACGATCTGGGTGGAGTCCCACACCATAGACAGGGGTTTCGTCGACCCGGAGACGAAAGAGGTCCGGGATCTCTCGGAGGTCGCCCCTAACCTCGCCGGGGTCCCGATGGCGCAGTTCTACCCCGGCGACCAGCTCGGTGGGAGCGTCGCCAACTGGTGGGGGCCGAACCTTGCGGGACTGGAGGCGATGGTGCGCTCGGCGGGCTTCGAGGTGCAGAGGAGCAGGCTCGTCGGTGGCCGAGGACT
>DASSMB010000028.1:0-5353 GCA_035689095.1 Rubrobacteraceae bacterium
TCCGTGTGATCGGACACTAGATCCCCTCCTTCCACAACTCGCGGAAGGACCTGGGGGCGAGCGGCGGCATCTCCCGCGAGTCCGTCCAGCCCTTCATCGGACCGGGCATCGGCCTGACCGAACCGTCTTTCACCGCGGGCCTCTGGGAGATCCTGGCCGCCTTCGTGCCGATCCCGTACAGCCTTGGGCTCTTCATCGTCTTCTCGAAGCCCTTGAACATCAGACTCTGCGCCCGGCCCGCGATGCCTTCCTCTACCTGCCGGTTCCTCAGCTTCAGGAGAAGCTCGTGCAGCGGGATGCCGACCGGGCACGTCTCCGAGCACGCGCCGCACAGCGAGGAGGCGTGCGGCAAATCCTTCGCCTCCCTGTCGCCCTTTAGCAAGGGTGTGATGACCGCGCCGATGGGACCGGAGTAGGTCGAGCCGTAAGCGTGGCCGCCGGTCTGGCGATAGACCGGGCAGACGTTCAGGCACGAGCCGCACCGGATGCAGTAGAGCGCCTCCTCGAACTCGGTGCCCAGGAGCTTCGAGCGGCCGTTGTCCATGAGGATGAGGTGGTACTCTCCGGCTCCGTCCAGCTCTCCCTCGCCGCGCGGTCCGGTGATGAAGTTGGTGTAGACGGTGATCTTCTGCCCCGTCCCGCTGCGCGCCAGAAGCCGCACGAACACGGAGAGGTCCGCGAGGCGCGGCACCAGCTTCTCTATCCCCATCACCACGACGTGTACCGGCGGCACGCTCGTCACGAGCCGGGCGTTGCCCTCGTTGGTGACGGTCACGACCGTGCCGGTCTCGGCCACCCCGAAGTTGGCTCCGGTTATGCCGATGTCGGCGGTAAGGAACTTCTCGCGCAGGCGCTTGCGGGCGAAGGAGCCGAGCGCCTCGACATCCGGCGGCAGTTCCTCGCCCGCCGTCTCCGAGAGTATCTGCGCAACGCGCCGGCGGTTCATGTGCAGGATCGGGCCGATGATATGCGAGGGATGCTCCCCGGCGAGCTGGGCGATCCACTCTCCCAGATCCGTCTCCACGATCTCCAGCCCGAGGTCGGCGTAGTCTTCCTCCAGGCGGGGGTTCAGCTCGATCTCCTCGGTCGCCATGCTCTTTGACTTGGTGATGACCTTCGCCCCGCGCCTCCTCGCCAGCTCCCCGATGTACCGCGCGACGTCCCCGCCATCCCTGGCGAAGAAGACGTTGCCGCCGCGGGCTTCCACGGCGTCCGCCATCTGCTCCAGGTAGCGGTCGAGGTTCGCCATCGTCTCCTGCTTTATGTGATACGCCCGCTCCCGCAATTCCGGCGCCTCCGGTAGCGCCCCGAGAGTCGCGCCGCGCCCGGTAAGGGTCTTGTTCGTAAACAGCGCGATGGAGGCATGCAGGTCCTCGTCCCGCACGGCCCTCGCCGCGCGCTCGTTGAACCCCTCTACCTTGCTTGCTATCCCCTCGTGCCGCTGGTCCCTCGTATCTCTCTGGCGGGACGGCTTGCTGGTCTCCATAGCTACTGCCACCTCCCGTTCCCGGAGTCGAGTACCTGCGCCAGGTGCAGGACGCGGGTATCGTGCCCCGTGCGCTTCAGGCGTCCGCCGAGGTGCATCAGGCAGCTAGAGTCGCACGAAACGAGCGTGTCCGCGCCGCTCTTATCGAGGGCGGCTATCTTCTCGTCCGCCATCGCCGTCGAGACGTCCGGCATCTTGACGGCGAACGTCCCCCCGAACCCGCAGCACAGCTCCTCGTTCTCCCACTCGCGCATCTCCAGACCTTCGACATTGCCAAGAAGCTTCCGCGGCTCGTCCAGCACGCCGAGCTCCCGCCGCTGGTGGCATCCCGTGTGAAAGACGGCCGATCCCTCGTAGCGGGCGCCGAGGTCGCTGACGCCCATCACGTTCACCAGGAAGTCCGATAACTCCCGGACGCGGTGTCCCAGCGCCTCGGAGCGCTCGCGGTCCTCGGGCAGCTCCTTGAAGAGGAACGGATAGTAGTGCGCGGCCATCGCGGTGCACGAGCCGGAGGGACAGACGATATAGTCGAAGCTCTCGCGCTCGCTCTCGCGCTCGAAGACGTCGAGGAAGTGGCGGGCGACGCCACGGGCCTCGTCGAAGAACCCGGAGTTGAAGGCCGGCTGGCCGCAGCAGGTCTGACCTTCCGGGTAGGTAACTTCAACGCCGAGCCGGCGCAGCACGCTCACCACGCTCACGCCTACTTCGGGGTTGATCTGGTCCACGTAACACGGGATAAATAGGGCCACCCTCACGACTCGCAATCCTCCCACCATCGAGTTCCAGAGCCAGTATAACAACGTGGTCGGACCCGCCGCTGCGGTGAAAATCGGACCATGACGCGCGTCCGATGCGGCCTCTCGATGATGGATCTAACCCATCAACTGCCCGCCGTTGATCTCGATGATCTCACCGACCAAATAATCCGCCGCGGGTGAAGCGAGGAATGCGACGACTCCAGCGACCTCTTCCGGTTTACCCTCGCGCCCGATGGGGATGGTCTTCGCCCGCTTCTCGCGGGCCTCGGGTTCCGTGAAGCGGTCGTGGAAAGGCGTGGCTATGACGCCGGGAGAGACGGCGTTCACCAGGATGTTCTCGGAGATTAGCTCCTTCGCCATCGAGCGGGTGAGGGTGCTGACGCCGGCCTTGGCGCTCGCGTAGGCAGTCGAGCCGGAGCTGCCGCCGTTGCGGGCGGCGACGGAGGTGACGTTGACGATCCTACCTCCCCCCTGCCGCTGCATCATCGGCAAGACGGCCTGCGAGACGAGGTAGACGCTCTTGAGGTTCACGTCCATCACCCGCTCCCACAGGTCCTCGGTCATCTCGGCGAACGGGCGGCGCTCTATCAGGGAGCCCGCGTTGTTTACCAGGATGTCCACCCGCCCGAAGCGGGCCTCTATCTCCCCTGCCATCCGCTTCACCTCAGCGGCGTCGGAGACGTTGCCCCCGACCAGCATCGCCTCGCCGCCCGAGCCCTCGATCTCCTCCAGCACCTTCCGCGCCTCGGACTCGCTGCTGTTGTAATGGACGACGACCCTGCAACCCTGCCTCGCAAGCTCCAGCGCCGCCGCGCGCCCGATCCCCGTGCTGCTCCCCGTGACCCACGCGACCTCTCCCGAAAACGCCATCTCTTGTTGCCTCCCTGTAATCTAGCCTCGTTACAATTGATGCTTCATAGCACAAATTGTCGGGACGGGCAAAGGAGCGTGAGAGCCGTGGGCTACGTGGACCTGCGAAGCCGGGATCGGGGAGAGCGCACGCGGGACCGGCGGAAGCGTGCCGGGCTCTGGCGCGGTATACGAACCAACCCCTCTATACTGATAGCTGCGGGTTTCGCGTTCGGAGTCGCCGCTTCAAGTACCGTTCTCATACCCGCGTCCGGCGGATACGAGCCTCTCGTGCTCATCGTGATCCTGATCTTCCTGCTCCTGGTAAGCGTGGGTATCTGGCAAGTGCTTCGGCATGAACCGGAGGACGCGCGTCCGAAGCTCGGTGGTGAGAAGCAGTTGCTCATGGCGATGCGGAAGGCGGGCGGCAGCATCACCCCCGTCGAGGCGGCGCTGGAGACCTCGCTAACGGTGGACGAGGCCGAGGAGGTCCTCTCCAGGTTCGCCGGCCAGGGCTACCTGCGGGTAGAGAGCGTGGACGGCAACCTCTACTACACCCTGCCCGGCCGACACCCCGGCGCGTAGGCGTTCAGGGTCTCATTCCCGGCGCGTGCCCCCGTCGTGCAGGGGGTCTACATTCAGTCCGTGCCGCGCTCGAAGACGCGCAGGATGCCGGAGTCGTCCTCTCTGCCCAGGCCGAGCGAGGAGCCGGTCTCGTAGAGCCGGTGGGCCGCGTCGGCGAGCGGCGTCTGGAATCCCCGCTCCCCCGCCGCTTCCCGCACCAGACCCATGTCCTTGACGAAGATGTCCAGGGCGCTCTTCGCCGGAATAAACCGGCGCTCCAGCATCCGCTCGCCCCGGTCGTCAAGCATGAACGAGGCGGCTGCGCCGTGCCGGATCGTCTCGAAGACCGAGCGGGGGTCGAGGCCCAGAGCCGCCGCATACGCCAGCGCCTCTCCCGCCGCCGCGATGTGGACCCCGCACAGTAGCTGGTTCACGAGCTTCACGGACTGCCCGTCGCCCACCGAATCGCCGCAATGCACGACCGTCGAGCCCACCGCCGCGAGCGCCGGGCGAAGCTCCTCGAACAGCTCCGGCGGTCCGCCCGCCATTATGAGCAGGTCCCCGGTCTCGGCCCGCGCGACCCCGCCGCTGACCGGCGCGTCCAGGACGCGCGCCCCGATCTCCGCCAGCCTCTCGCCCAACTCCCGGACCGGCCCCGGCCCGACGGTGCTCATCAGGACGACGGCGGCGCCCGGCTTCAGGGCTTCGGCGGCGCCGTTCTCGCCGAAGAGCGCTTCCCCGGCCTGCTCCGCGTTCACCACCATCAGGAAGAGCGCGTCCACGCCTTCGGCGGCTTCGCGAGGCGAGGCGGCGCCGGTGACGCCCATCTCGACCAGCGGCGCGGCGCTCTCCGGGCGCACGTCGAAGACCGACAGGTCGAAGCCTTCCCGCACGAGGCACGCCGCCATCGGGGAACCCATCGCCCCGAGACCTATGAATCCCAGACGCTTCATCTATCCCTCCCTGAGAATCTGGATGACCTTCGCGAGCGAGTCGGGCTCGCCGACATTTCCGGCGAAGATAACGTAGGGGAGGCCGGGGAACGGGCTGTCTTCCGGCAGGATCCAGACAGATATAATGCCGGGTAGCATCTGTCCGGCGACCTCCGCCCGGCGGACCCCGAGCCCCTTCGTCCCGATGTCGCTGGAGGTGATCCCACCCTTCGCCACCACGAACCCGAGCGGCGACTCCGGGTCCACCCGCCGCATGACCTCCACCAGCGCCTCCGAGACCGAGCGCCCGACCTCGAACCCCGAGCGACCCGCGCCGCCGGAGATAACCTCCCGGCTCGTGTACACGATGACCTCCGCCTCTGCGAGCCCCCGGTTGACCTCCTCCACCGCCCGGTCCAGCTCCCCTTGCCACTCCGCCTCCTCCAGCAGCTTCGGCACCGACAGCTCCACCGCCCGCACACCGTCCAGCGCCAGCGCCCGCTCTAGCTGTCGGGTCGTCATCGCCACGTGCGACCCGACCAGCACCAGCCCGTGTCCCCGCCGGGGACGCCGCCGGTACAACTCCTCCGCGCTCAACGGTCCCCGCTCCGAGATGCCGCCGCGCGTCCGCACGAATGACGGTCCCGTGCGGTAGATAAAGCGCTTGCCGGACTCCTCCGCGGAGAGCAGGCCCAGCACGAAGACCTCCAGGTCGGCGTAAGACGCAGCGTTCACCACCACGGGCCGGCCGCCGACGCCGCGCA
>DASSMB010000029.1:0-52588 GCA_035689095.1 Rubrobacteraceae bacterium
AGCTACGATTCAGATCTCTCCAACGTGGAGCGGGTGACCGTCGAGGTCGCTAACCATGTTATGGAGGAGATAGAAGGCGGCGTCCCAGAGTTCGAGCCTTCGGTCCGGTTCAACAACTTCGGTGACTTCAGCATTGACTTCAGCGTCAGCATGCAGACGCGGGAGGTCGTGGAGCAGTACCGGATCAAGCACGAGTTCATCAAGCGCCTCCACGAACGCTACTGGAAAGAAGGGATCGAGATACCGTCGCCTCCGGTTGCCGCTCTTCCGAGCAGCGGCAAGAGCCAAGAAGCGTAACGTAGACCCGGCTCAAGACTGCTGCCCGCAGATACGTGGCCGGTACCGCAGTCGGTCATGCGGCTGATGCCAGGCTGACGGCCAGGCTTCACCTTCCGCGGCCGTGGGTTATTATCTTTCGCATGAAGAATGTTGACTCTAAAGGAAGCGGGGCGGAGATAGGCTCGGCCCCGGATGAGGTCGCGGAGCGGTTGCGCGAGGCCGTGGCCCAACCGCTCGATACCTGGCGCGAGGTCTACGAGAGCTTCTCTCCGGTGGACGTGGTTACGGGCGAGCGTATGCGGCGAATCCCGCCGCCATCCGGCGGCGCGCGCCGGGCCGCGGTCCTCGTGCCCGTATTAATAGAGCCGGATGGCGCGCACATCGTCTACACCGTGAGAAGGGACCACCTCAACGACCATGCCGGACAGATCTCCTTCCCCGGCGGCGGCATGGACGCCGGTGACGAGTCCCTCCTCGACACGGCGCTGCGCGAAGCGGAAGAAGAGATAGACCTGAGCCGGGATCTGGTCGAGGTGGTCGGCGCCCTGGAAGAGATGTACATTCCACCGTCGAACTTCCACGTCAGCCCCTATGTTGGTCTGCTCCCCCCGGAGGCGGAGCTGGTCCTCGCCCCGGACGAGGTCGAGGAGATCTTCACCGTCTCCCTCCGCTCGCTGATGGCCCCGGAGACGTTCCGCAGGGTCCTCTGGCGGCGCGACGGACGGGAATACGAAGTACCCGTCTTCGCGGTCGAAACTCCCGAGCCGCGGCAAATATGGGGCGCCACCGCCGGCATGACGGCCGCTCTCCTCACCCGCCTCGGATGGCGCGAGTACCGTCACCAGACATCGTCAATACAGTAATACAGTAAGCAGTAAGGCCGTCCCCGAGTACCGGCACGCTCCGTCAGGTAGGGCGTGCCACAGCAAGCTCCCAGGAGAAGCTCCTAGGAATTACGAACAGTTCGAGCGGCGGGCTTCAGGACCGCGGGTATCTCCCTGACGTCCTTACTTTCAACTCGCGAGCCCGGTCCCAGGTACCGTGGCATTTCCACGGAGACCTCCGGCATGAACCTGCGCGGCATCCAGACTTTCGGTTCGTATTTCACGAAAAATCCACTTGCGCTCCCCTGCGCCATGTGCTAACTTACGTTGTAAATATACAGTGTAAGTAGATGGTGGGACGGTTTGCATGTCGTTTCTGGGGTTGGTGGAGCGCGGGGCGCACGGCTCGGAGTTCCTGGTTACGGGGCTTCTGCTGGCGGGGGTGTTGTTCCTGGCGCTGACGACGGGGTGGTTCCTGGTGACGAAGCGGACGTTGCCGGTACGGGACCTCGAACCTGTCGAAATAGTCTGGTATTCGCGGGAGGCGGAAGCCGTGCTCCTGGAGGTGGCGCCGCTGTTCATGGCGCTTGACGAGCGGGAGCGGACGATAGAGGCGTACTTGAGGAGTGTGGATGCGTCGCGGGCGCGGGAGGTCCGGGAAGCGGTGCGGCTCACGGGGGTGCGCGAGCTTTGGAGTTCGTTCGCGCGGGCTTCGGCACTCGTGGAGGACGACCCCTTGCGGGGCGTGGATGAGTTGCGGCGGTTGCGTCCGATGCTTCGGGAGTGCGTCACGTCGCTGGACGGGTTGATGGACAGGCTGAAGTTGGAAGTGGCTGAAGAGAAAGGTGAGAAAAATGCAAGGTCCTAGAGATGCTGGCCTGATGGAGCGGCTCGCGGCCCTCGAAGCCGAGGTCGAGCGTCAGGGATGCGAGCTCCGCGGCGTCATGCGGCGGCTTGATCTTCTTGCCGGCAAGTACGCTCTCGCGGACGGACCTCCGCATGTCCCGGAGCGGACCGACGCGCAGGAGCGCGGCTTCTCTGACGTTACGAGGACGTTGAGAGAGAAGAAGTTCAGGTTACCGCTTGCTCTCGAACGCTTGCGGAGCGGAGAGTGGTGGTTGAACAGGGTCGGGATCGGGCTCTTACTGCTCGGGGCGGTGTTCCTGTTCAAGTTCTCGGTGGACCGGGACTGGATCACCCCGCCCGTGCGCGTGGGGTTTGGGCTGGCGCTCGGGGCGCTGCTCGTGACGCTCGGCCTCCGCGTCTATGCCGGACGGAGATCTTTTAGCCAGGTGTTACTCGGCGGTGGCGTCGGAGTCTTCTACATCACCGGCTACGCTGCCTTCGAGCTGTACGCTCTCGTCCCGTATCCAGCCGCCTTCTCGTTCATGGTGATGGTCACCTTGATGGCCTTCACGCTCGCATTGCGTCAGAACGGCGTGGCGCTTGCGCTCATCGGTGCGCTCGGCGGGTTCGGGACGCCGTTGCTACTCTACGATTCCGGCGGGAGCGTGAGCGGGCTGGTGCTCTACATAACCCTGGTTCTGGCCGGCGCGTGCGCGATCTACCTGTACAGGGGCTGGCGTTCCCTGCTGATGGCCGCTTTCGCCGGAGTATGGACGGTACTCTTGATCGGCTCGTGGAGCCTGCCGTATCCGCCTGATGCGGCTCTCTCTGACCGGCTCGCCCTTCAGGTCGGGGCAGCTCTCGCCTGGAGTATCCTGTGGGTCTCGGCGATGGGACGGGAGGTCTTGCGGGACCGGGCCGCTTCCCGCAGAGGTAGTGAGCACTCCAACGCTCCGGCGCACGCTATCTCGCACGCCATCTGTATCGCCGCGCCGCTCGCCGCTCTCGCCTACACGCGGGAAATCTGGGACCTGCAGGGAGACACGCTCGGTTGGATCTCGCTCGGCGCAGCCACTCTCTACGCTCTTGCTTCCACATTTATTCTTCGCATGAGCGGAGGTGGCTTGACGTACTACACTCAGGCGGCCGGGGCTCTCGTGCTGGCTACGCTATCGCTCGTCCTGCTCCTCGACGGAGACGCTCTTCTCGTCGCGTTGGCCGCCGAGGGAGCGGCGCTCCATTACGTCGCCCGGCGCCTCCCTGATCGTCTCCTCGCCGTCGGGGCGAATGCGCTCCTCGCTATAGCGCTGGCGTGTATATTCACCCGCCCTCTATGGGACTATCCGCTCTCGGGCCAAATCGCCGTTTTCAACACGCGCAGCCTGTCGGACCTGGCCGTCATCACGCTCGCCTTCGCCGCCACGTTCTCCGTGACGGCGTGGCGGGCGGCGATCATCCTCCGGCTGGCCGCCCACGCCGCGCTTCTCGCGTGGTTCTGGCGGGAGCTGAGCGTGATCCCCGGCGGAGAGCCCTATGTCACCATAGCCTGGGGACTCTACGCCGCGGCGCTACTCGTCGCCGGTCTCCGCCTCGACAGCACCGCGCTGGCTCGAACGGGCATGGCGACACTGTTCCTCGTCGTCGGCAAGCTCTTCCTCTTCGACCTAGCCGGAGTGGAAGCTGTCTGGCGCATCCTGCTCTTCCTCGGGTTCGGCGGCCTCTTCCTCGGCCTTAGCTACTATCTCCACTCGCTCTGGCGTCCGAAAGCGCTGGACACCACCCAGAGCCCGCAGGTTACAACTCGTAACCCCGGAGGCCCCGGAGCAGAGATGAAGCTAGCGCAAGGTAAGCGAGATCCAACAACATACGGGGTTTTGAAGCGCAAGTTATAGAGTTATCCACAACATATTGTGGATAAGATCGGAAAATGGTGGATAACTGCATCAGGTGTAACAAGGCTTTAACGGCGCCGGGTCTTCATTTACGCGGTTGGATATGGGAGCGTGTTGGAGTGGGACGGGTCGGGGGCGGAAGGGGTTGCTGGAAGCAGTTTCCGCGGAACATTACTACGTCTTCTTGGCGGCGAGCATCTGGGAAAATCGTTGGAGTGGCGCTTCCGGCGTTCGTAAGCGCGGTTACACTTGCTCGGCTGCGTGCGGGTCACCGGCGATTTTGGTCTGTGAGGCCGGTAGCCAGCGTATCCGTAGTTGGACAAGAGCGTTGGTGCTCGTACAATAGATGTGCTTAGAGATGACTAGGATCCGAGAGGTGGAGCAGTGATAAGCGAGGAGCGCGTAAGGGACCAGTTGCGGAACGTGATAGACCCGGAGATCGGTATGGACCTGGTCGAGTTGGGTCTGATCTATGACGTGGGCGTCCATGATGAGGGGCGGCACGTGGACGTTACCTTCAGCCTGACCAGCCCGATGTGCCCGGTCGGGGACCTCATTCAGGAGCAGGTCGAGACCGAGACACTCTCTATCGAGGGCGTCGAGACCGTCAACGCCCAGCTCAGCTTCGACCCGATGTGGAACCCGGAGATGATGAGCCCGGCCGCCAAGCTGTTCTTCGGCCGCTAGACGAGCAACTTTGGAGCGCGGCGCCGGGGGAGATCTCCGGCGCCCTTTCTCCTGAGCAGTTCGTGAACATCAAGGGCCTTCTCACTGACCTCGACGGCACCCTATTCGTGGGGGAGGATCCCGTACCGGGGGCGCGCGAGGCCGTCGAGGAGATCAAGAGCGCGGGCATCCACCTTCGTTACGTCACCAACACCACCCGCCGTCCCCGCCGAGCCGTGGCAGAGCAGTTACGCGCGCTCGGCTTCGAGGTTGAAGACCGGGAGATCTTCACTCCCGCCCGAGCCGCTGCCGGACTTATCGGCGGCAAGAGCTGCCTCGCCCTCGTGGACGAATCTTTACACGAGGATCTCGAAGGTGTCTCGCTGACCGGAGAGCACCCGGAATACGTCCTGATCGGGGACCTCGGCAAGGGATTCACTTACGAGCGGCTCGACGCGGCGTTCCGGCGCCTGATGGACGGGGCGGAACTGGTGGCATTGCAAAAGAACCGCTACTGGCAGACCTCCGACGGGCTCTCCCTAGACGCCGGGCCGTTCGTCGCCGCGCTGGAGTACGCGAGCGGCAAGACCGCAACGGTTGTTGGCAAGCCCGAGCGCGGCTTCTTCGCGCTCGCGCTGCGGGAGATGGGGCTGGAAGCGAGTGAGGCGGCGATGATCGGAGACGACGCCGAGGCCGACGTGGCGGGAGCGAGGCGTGCCGGATTGACGGGCATCCAGGTACGTACCGGAAAATGGCGTCCTGGTACTGAAGAGAGTGGGGCGGACCTGACCCTCGACAGCTTCGCGGACCTGCCGCGCGCTCTCGGCCTGTGAGAGAATCCGGGCGCGCATCCTTCAGGTGTGATGCGTGTGCTCCGCGAAAGGTTCGCCGCTCTCCTACGGAAGGATCTCTATATGAAGGTCACGGACATACCGGTCCGCACGGAAGACCGCTACCAGCTCGTCTCCATAACCGGCGAGGTGCGCCGGGCTGTGGAAGAGGCGGGCGTCGAGGAGGGGCTGTGCGTTATCTCCTCGACCCACACCACCGCTGCCATAACGGTCAACGAGGACTACGACCGCGACGTGCCGCGGGACCTCGCCGCTGCGTGCCGGGCGTTTCTGAACACGTTGGACGTGAGGTTTGACCACGCCGAGGGGAACAGCGACTCGCACCTGTTGACGAGCCTCTTCGGGCAGTCGCAGACCTTACTGGTTAGGGAAGGGGAGTTGGACCTCGGCCGCTGGCAGGGCGTCTTTCTCGCCGAGTTCGACGGCCCGCGCAGCCGCACCGTGAGAGTAGCCGTAACCGGGTAGAGTTGTTACGGCACCATCTGTTTGCTAGCTTGTTACATCCGGTAAGATATAGGGAGAATCGCGTGGTGATTGGCAGGTGTCCGAGCGCTACAAGTCCTGGGAGGTCGATATGAACGGATGGGTAAAGAGCGGACTCGCGCTAGGCGGCATCGCTGTAGGTCTCGGAGCGATCAGGCGGGGTCTGAACCCGAGGCCCCGCTACGCGCCGTGGGAGAAGCCGCGCTACGAGGATTTCGAGAAGAAGATCCTGATCGTCGGCGGAGGTTTCGGAGGTTACACGGCGGCCACCAAGATCTGCCAGGCCACTCGCAAGCGGGAGGACGTGGGCGTTCTTGTTATCGCGCGCGACAACTTCTTTACCTTCTGGCCGATGGTGCCGGGTATCGTTAGCAGCGACATAGACACGCGCAACGTGGCGCAGCCACTGCGGCGAGCCCTGATCATGGCCGGCTCCAGCTTCCGCCGCGCTGAGGTCACGGGCGTGGACTACGACCGCAAGGTGGTCATCGCCAACGACGGGATAGAGTTCCCGTATGACCAGCTCATTATCTCCGTCGGCGGCCAGCCAAACTTCTTCGGAATCCCCGGCGTCGAGGAGCACAGCCTCACCATGAAGAGCGTCGAGGACGCCGAGCGTATCCGCAACCGGGTCATCGAGCGTTTCGAGGAAGTCTCTCTGATCCGCGGCGAGGTCCCGGAGTCCAAGCTGACCTTCGTCGTGATCGGCGGCGGCGCGACCGGGACAGAGGTAGCCTCGGAGATCCACACGCTCGTCCACGAGGCGCTCGCCCCCGATTACCCGAACATAGACCCGAGTCGCGTCCGAATATTCTTGCTCGAAGGTCTGCCTCAGATCCTGCCCGAGCTGGATCCCGCTCTGCAGCGTGCGGCCCGCGCCCGGCTGCACTCCGAGCGGATAGACGTTAGGGTCAACACATTCGCCGAAGAGGTCACGGCAAACAGTGTCAGGCTCAAGGGTGGAGAAGAGATCGAGAGTGAGAATGTTATCTGGACTGCGGGCGCCCGCCCGAACGTGGCGATTCAGAACCTCGATCTCCCGATAAACGAGAGGACCGGCATCAAGGTGGACAAGTACCTCCGGGTGGAGGGGAGGCCGGGGATCTGGTCTATCGGAGACTGCGCCTCCATCCCGGATATCCGCCAGGAGAACGGCAAGGTCGTTCCGCCTACGGCGCAGGCCGCGATCCAGGAGGGCTACACAGTGGCCAAGAACGTGATCAAGGCGCTCGACGGCGAGACGGACTTCGAGGAGTTCGAGTACCGCCCGCTGGGCCAGCTCGTCGAGCTTGGCAGCGACTTCGCCGTGAACGAGGTTATGGGCGTGCGCTTCTCCGGTCTGGCGGCGGCCCTGTTCTGGCGGATGACGTACCTGGTGCGGCTGAACAGTCCCCAGAGCAAGCTCCGGGTCTTCGCGGACTGGGTGATCGGGTACATGCTGCGCCCCGCCGTGACCCAGATACGGGGCTCCAGGGAAGAGACCCATCGCCCTTGAGGGGCGGAGAAAAAGATGCTACGTTAGCCGCGTCCAGCGGCAAGCAAGCGCGGCAAGCGAGCAATGGGAGCTACTGAGCAAGGATGAACCTCGCCAACCAGTTGACTCTGGCCCGGGTAATCGCGGTCGTCCCGGTGATGGGGGCGATCTACTTCGCATTTCCGGGACACCGCTGGGTGGTGCTCGTGCTCTACGTGCTCGCCATCCTGACCGATTACTTCGATGGCATCGCCGCCCGGCGCAGCAACAAGGTAACAGGCTTCGGCAAGCTGATGGACTCCATAGCAGATAAGGCGCTCATAGTCTCGCTGTTCTTCGCGCTCGTCGGGATAGGGCTCATGCCGTCGTGGATGGCGGCGATCATGGTGATCCGGGAGTTCGCCGTGACGGGGCTGCGGATGGTAGCTCTTGAGTCCGGGGAGGTGATCGCCGCGAATAGCTGGGGCAAGGCGAAGATGAACTCGCAGAGTGTCGCCGTTTTCGTGCTGCTGCTCGGGTATGCCCTGGAGGGCGGTACGGGCGATCTCTTCGTCGCCGCCGGCTGGTGGCTGATGCTCGTCGCGGTGGTCCTCACGCTCATCTCCGGCTGGTCCTACCTCAAGGACACGCCCCGGATCCTCTCCGTGCAGTCCGAGCGCGACCAGCGCCTCTAAAACCTGCTCTGATAAACCTGTAAAATCATGCCTCGATGGAGAACGAGCCAGATAGACGGCTGAGTCCGGCCGAGGTCGAGATGGTGCTGCGCCGGGCGGCGGAGTTGAACGCCCGCCGGCGTCCCAGGGGTTCCGGAGAAGGGACCTCTATCTCGCCGGAGGTCCTGATCCAGGTCGCCGCCGCCGCCGGTATCCCGGAGGGAGACGTGCGCCGCGCTATGTGGGACCTGGCGTCCGAGAAGACCGCCGAGCCGCATACCTTCGCACGAAGGTTCTATGGTCCCGCCCGCTTGCGGGCCGTCAGAGAAGTGGAGCAGCCCGTCGAGAGTGCCCGCGAGCACCTCGAATCCCTCCTGCGGGTGGAGCAGGGCCTGAAGATGCGTCGCAAGACGGAGGCGAGTTCGCTGTGGGACGCGGGGGATATGCTGGGCGTCGTGCGGCGCGCGCTGGACTTCTCCGGCCATCGGACGCTTCTGAAGGCCCACTCCATCGAGCTGCGGGTCGAAGAAGTCGAGGAGGAGCGCTGCGGAGCGAACCTCACCGCCGACGTCTCCAATCAGCGCGGCGAGTACATGTCGCTCGGGGGCATACTCGGAGCCACGCTCGCGCTACCGCTCGCCATCGCGGGGTTCCAGAGCCCGCTGTTCTTTCTCGCCGTCATCCCCGCGCTCGTCGCGCCTGGCATCGGCTTCAAGTTCGCGTACCTCAGAGCGTGCGCGGAGATCCGTCGCGCCCTCGACGAGTTGCTCGACGCCGCCGAGGAGGGACCGCCGCGAGGTCAGGAGCCGCGCGAGCGGGGCGACCGGCCGCCAGGACAGATCCGGGGCCTCCAGCCCATCCCGCGCTTCACTCCACAGTCTTCTGACGACGAGTAGGCGGAGCTCTCGGCTGACCGCCGGACGCCGATGGCTTATATTTAGCCCGTGCCTCTAGACGTACTGAGAGAGATTTTCGGCTTCGACTCGTTCCGTCCGGGACAGGAGGAAGTCATTCGGGCGGTACTCGACGGCCAGGATACGCTCGCCGTGATGCCCACGGGCGGCGGCAAGAGCCTGTGCTACCAGGTTCCCGCCTTGATGAAGGAGAGCCTGACGGTGATCGTCTCTCCGCTCATCTCCCTGATGAAGGACCAGATAGATTCGCTGGTCCAGAGCTCCGTTACGGACGCGGCCACCCTCCACTCCGGGCTCTCGCCGGAGGAGCGATGGGAGGTCGAGCGGCGGGTGAGGACCGGGGAGATCAAGATGCTCTACGTTGCCCCGGAGCGGCTTCGCTCGCTGGAGTTCGTGCTCTCGCTCCGGCGCTCCGGCGTCGGGCTCTTCGTGGTGGATGAGGCGCACTGTATCTCCGAGTGGGGACATAACTTCCGCCCGGACTACCTGTTCCTGCCGCGCGCCGTCCGCGATCTCGGCTCTCCGCCGGTCCTCGCGCTCACCGCGACCGCCACGCCCCGCGTCCGGGAGGATATCGTCTCCTCCATGCGGCTCCGGGAACCGAAGGTCGTAGTAACAGGATTCAACCGTCCGAACCTGACCTACCGGGTCCGCGAGGTGCGCCAGAAGAAGCATAAGCTGGACCATATCCTGGACATCATCCGCACGTCTCCGCCGCCGGGGATCGTCTACGCCACCACCCGCAAGGAGTGCGAGGAATTGACGGCCGGCCTGCGACGCGCTGGCGTCGAGGCCGCCACCTACCACGCCGGTCTGGGCTCCGCCGAACGCTCTTCGGTGCAGGAACGTTTCATGACGGACGAGGTTCCCGTCGTGGTCGCCACCGTTGCTTTCGGGATGGGCGTAGACAAGCCCAACGTGCGCTTCGTGATCCACGCCAGCGTGCCGGGGAGTCTTCCAGCGTACATCCAGGAGGCAGGCAGAGCCGGGCGGGATGGCGAGCCGAGCGAGTGCGTGGTTCTGTACCGGAACGAGGACATCGGCCGCAGGAAGCGCCTTATTAGTCTCAACGCCGCCGGAGGCGCGGAGGTCGAGTCTTTCTTCCGGGCGCTGGTGGGAGTCGAGCGGGAAGGGAGGGTAAGCGTCCCGCCGGGTTCGCTGGCGGCGCTCGGCGGGGTCGAGCCCGACGCGGCCGGCATCATGCTGCGGAGCCTTGAGGAGTCTGGTCTGATCTCCCGCGGCTACGACCTGTGGGCCGAGGTGGAGGTGCGGCGCGTAGAGGAGGAGCCGGATGGTCTGCGCGACGAGCTGGCCGCCGTCCACGCCGCGCTTCCCGGCTCCGGCCTGATCGGGCTCCCGGACCTCGCCAGCCGAGCGGGTCTTCGTCCCGCCGTCGCGCAGGGCGCTCTCTACCGGATGATGCTCGACGGTATCCTCGAAGCCGTGCCGCGAGGCTCGCTGGTGGACGTGCGGCTGAAGACCGCCGCGCTGGACGAGCGTATCCGCCGCACAATCGCCTCCCGGCTAAAGAGCCACGATTCCGCGGCTTACTCGCAGGTCCGGGACGTCCAGGACTACGCGAACCTCTCGAAGTGCCGCCGCGAATATCTGCTGCGGCACTTCGGCGACACCGAGGAGGTCGCTCCGTGCGCCGGATGCGACGTGTGCCTGGGCGAGACCAGCCGTCAGGTCACGGTGTCCGGGACGTCCGGGACTTTGGACCTCCACGCAAGTTCCGGCCAGGTGGAGAGCGCCGCTGGTCCGGTAGACAGCGAGCTTCTGGAGCGGCTGAAAAGCTGGAGGAGTGAGCAGGCCAGGGAGCAGAAAGTCCCCGCCTACGTGGTGCTGCACAACTCGCACCTGGAGGAGATCTCCATCCGCAAGCCCCGCTCGGTCCACGAGCTTGGCTCGATAAAGGGGATAGGACTCCGCCGCGCCGCCCGGTACGGCGAAGAGCTGGTCGGGCTGGTACACGGGAACGCTGAGACCGCCTCCCGGCCGTCAGGTAATTCGTACCGGGAGCACCTGGAAGCCGCAGAGCGCCTCCTGCGGTCCGGGCGCGGCGCCGACGCCGTCCCGGAACTGGTCCGCGCATTGGAGAGCGGCGCGGAAGAGGCCCGGATGGCCGTGGACGACATGCTGAAACACACTACGGAGAAACGGGATACCGCATGAGAGAAGGGAGCAAGTCTTGAAGCTGCGTGGCAAGAAGATAGCCGTATTGATCGCGGAGGGTTTCGAGGACCTGGAATACTGGGTTACGGTGATGCGTCTGCGAGAGGAGGGGGCTGAGGTCGTCTCTGTCGGCCCGAACCTCGATACTGTCTCCGGCAAGAACGCGCTGGAGGCGAGCGCGGACGTTACGGCCGACGGCGTGGACGCGGCGGAGCTCGATGGCGTCGTGATCCCCGGCGGCTGGGCGCCGGATAAGCTCCGCCGGTATCCGGAGATCACGAACATCGTGACGACGGTCCACGAACGGGGCAAAACGGTCGGCATTATCTGTCATGGGGGGCTGGTGGCGATCACGGCCGGCATCGTGAACGGGGTGAGGGCGACGGGATCGCTCGGCATAAAGGACGACCTGGAGAACGCGGGCGCGACCTGGGTGGACGAGGCGGCTTTCCGCGATGGGAACCTGGTCTGGGGCCGCGTCGTCCCCGACATCCCGGACTTCTGCCGCGAGCTGGTCGCCGCGCTCTCAGAGCAGAGCTAGGCGGCCGGCCGGGTGTCCGCTCGTGAAGCCGCCCACTGGGACGGCCGGGACGCTTGGTAGAATGATCCCATGAGAAGCGTGCTTTCGGTCGGTTTCGGGGTGGTTCTGGCTCTGCTGCTGGGGGCGGCCCTGGTCTTCGGGATCTTCGCGCCCGTGCTGTCGGTGATCTTCGGACTGGAGACTTCGCGGTCGAGCGCGATGCCGGCCATCCTGCCCCTGATAGTCTTCGCCGCCGGATTCGGTTTCTACTTCGGCGGCATGCTCGCCGCGTATTACGCCCGAGAGCGGCGCGCCCTGCACGGCGTCATGGTGGCGGTCACCGCGTTCGGCATCTCGCCGGTCATCAACCTGGCGAGCGGCAAGGGCCCTTTCCCAGAGGTCCGCACGGCCCCGACGGTGACGTTGCTGCTGGCACTGCTCGCCGTCTCGGTCGGAGCCGCTTTCGTCGGCGCTCGCCGGGGGGCGGCGCTCTACGCTTACAACCTTAGCTACTTGCGCAAACGCAAGGCCGCCGAACGCCGGTCGGAGGAGCGAGAGGAGCGGAAGCCGTAAGAGAGGTCTACCGGGCGCGGATGCCCAGCGTGAGGCGTCCTTCGGCGTCCATGCGAGCGTTCGGCTCGCGGCCGGGATGCTGCACCTCCGAGGGTTCGTCGCCCGCCCCGATCAGGTAAACGCGCGGTTCATCCACGCCCTCCGTCGGGTCAGAAACGTAGCGTCGCCACGCCATGTCGCCCCAGACGAAGGTCAGGACGGGCTTACCGGCTGGTTCGTCCTCGATCCCGGCGTGGACCCGCGGCAGTCCGAGCGCGCGGGAGATGGACGCTACGGTGCGAGTGTGCTCGCTCGCGTTGAATAACGCGAGGCCGGATCTCAGCCGGTGCGAGGGATCGGAGAGGCGTTCGAGGCTCTGACGGGTGCGCTCCAGTTCCTCGGCGTTCAGCCGGCTCTCTTCGCGGGCCTCGCGAAGTTGCTCCTCTAGCGCCTGCGCGCGCTCCTCGGCGAGCACCCGCTGCGAGTCTAGCTCCGCCAGCCGGCCGTCGCCGGAAGATTCCGCAAGCTCTCCACCCGGTCTCTCGTCCAGGCGCGGTCTCTCTCCGTTCTCCGAACGGGCGCGGTACTCGTCAAGATCCTCTTCCAGGCCCGCGCGCGTCGCCTCCGATTCCGCCAGGGCGTCTTCCAACTCGGTGATGCGGTTTTCGAGGTCCGAGATCTCCTCTCCAAAACGCTCGACTATGCGTTCCAGGTCGGCTTCGGACTCGGCCTTCTGGGCGAGCCTTCGCTCCTCCAGTTCCTTGAGCCGCGCCGCGTATGTCCGGCGCTCCGAGGCCCGCTGCACTTTCTCGCCCCCCAGCCTCTCTTCCAGCGCCCAGGTCTCGGATTTCCTCCGCTCGTCTTCGGCTGCCAGGCGCTCCTCGTACTCGCGCCGCACGCGGGCGAGATCCTCCTCGTGCCGGGCCCGCAGCGCCCGGTTGTCCGCCTCCCGTTGAGCTTGCAGGGCGCTCAGGCGGCGCTCGCCGGCCTCCTTTACCTCCGCGAGCTTCGCTCCGTGCGCGCGGCGCAGGTCCTGCTCGCGGGCCTCGGCGAGGCGCTTGATATCGCGCAACTCCTCCTTGCGGCGATCCTCGGCCTCGCTGGTGCGGGTGGCGATCTCCTCCCGCAGAGCCTCTATCTCGGCCTGCTGGGTCTCCACCACGGCCTGATAGTCTTTCTGTAACTCCAGTTCGCGGCCCGCCGCCGCGTTTCGGATGGCCTGCAGCGTCTGCTCCCGGCTCTCGCTTGCCGCCTGACGCTCTTCGTCCAGCCTCTCCTCGAACGAGTCCGTGAGCCGCTGTTCGAGCTCCCGGCGCCGCTCGGCGGCCTGCTCTCTCAACTCGTCCAGCTCGCGCTGGTGGCGCTCCTCCTGGTCCCGGTACTCCTCGCGGAGCTTCTCCTCCCACTCGCGAGCCGAGGTCTTTAGAGCTTCCAGCTCCGCCTTGTGCCGCTCCTCGGAGGCCTCGCGCTCGCGCCGGATCTCCTCTTTCAGGGTGATGAAGCGTTCCTCCGAGGTTGCCGCTTCCACCTCGACCCGGCGCTGCTCATCCAGTTCCTGGCGCTGAGCAGCCATCGCGTTTATGTGGTCGTTTCGGAGCCTCAGTTGCTCGTCGGAGTTCGCGATGCGGAGGTCGTTTAGCTCTCTGCGGAGGTCGGAGATCTCATCGTCCATCCTCTCGCGTACCCGGTCGGCCTCCTCCAGGGCGCCCCCGCGGGCCGACACCTCTTCCTGGGCCGCGCGCAGGGCGATGCTCGCCTCTTCGAGGTCCCGGCGGAGGTTCACCACCTCCTCTTCCAGGCTGTCGATCAGGGAGCCCGCCGCAGCCATCTGGCTGGCGATCTCGCCTACGGGGTCCCGGATATCCTCGCGGACCTCCTCGTTGCTCTCCTCGCGGGGCTCTTCGCTCATTGCCGCGTCTCTCTTGTGTCTTCCGGCGTCACCGAACCCCCGCCCCTAGTTACCACGAAGCACATCTGGCCTAGAGTAAACCGTCTAAAGCTTGAGGTAAAGTCTTGGCGCCATTCTCCGAACGGCGGAGCCGGGATCCGTGCTTCGCGCGCCTTACCGCTCTCTCCGGCATCTCGGACACACGCCCTCCACGACGAGCGTCGCGCTCGTGACTTCGTAGGAGGTATTCTCCTTTATCTGATTCTCCAGGCCGTCGAGGGAGACGCCGGGGATCTCGGCGACCTCTCCGCAGTGTCCGCAGCGGATATCCAGGTGCGGCTCCACGTTCAGGTCATAGCGGGTCGGAGACTCGTTCCAGTGCTTGGAGCCGATCACCCCGATCTCCTCCAGCACCGATAGAGCCTGGTATACCGTGCCCAGCGCCACGCGAGGGTTCTTGCGCTTGACGATCAGGTACACGTCCTCCGCCGATGGATGCCCGGACGACGCCTCCAGCGCCTCAAGCACCGCCCGGCGCTGCGAGGTCAACGTATACCCCGACTTTCGGAACTTGTCCCGGATCTCGCCGTCCATCATGCCCGCGGGCTACCTTCTGAGTAATCAATAACCATTCCTAATTCCGAGTTTATCACAGAGGGTTTCCCGCGCGCCGGGGTGTAACATTAGGGTATGCTCTCTTATATCCTCGATGTACTGGTCAACTCCTGGCGCTTCGTGCGCAACGTCCTGGCGGGTCTGAGGCGTCCGCCGGAGTACATCGCGATGGAAGTCGGCGGCTCGCTCCCGGAGTTCGAGCAGCCCGTGAGCTTCCTGCGCCGCAGGTTCTTTCCAGTCCCAACGCCAATCAGCATCGAGCGGCTGCGAGGCCGGCTGGACACGATATCGGAAGACGGCCGTACAACGGGGATACTGCTGCGCGTCCGCAACCTGGACGCGAGTTGGGCCGCCCTCGAAGAAGCGCGATCCGAGTTGGCTCGCTTCCGGGAGCGCGGCGGGCGCGTCGTCGTCTACCTCACCGACCCGGACACCCGCGCCTACTACCTGGCGTGCGCCGCAGATGAGATCTACGCTACCCCCATCTCGACGGTCAATATCGTCGGCCTGCGTACCAGGGTGAACTTCCTGCGGGACGCCCTGAAACAGGTCGGCGTCGAGGCAGAGGTGGTAGCCGTGTCTCCCTACAAGTCCGCCGGGGATACCTTCGTCCGAAACGACTTCTCCCGCGAGTCGCGCGAGCAGACCGAGCGGCTCCTCGACCGCCGGTTCGCTGAACTGGTGAGCGCCGTGGCCGGGGGCCGGAAGATGACCCCGGACGAGGCGCGCGAGCGCATAGACTCCGCTCCCCACACGGCGCCCGAGGCGGTTTCTCAGAAGCTGCTAGATGCAGCCTGCTACGAGGACGAGCTATACGACAGGCTCGGCGCCGGAGACGAGCGGGCGAACATCGAGGAGTGGGGGGCTGCGCGGAAGGTCCTGCGCGTGCCATATCGCGAGCGCGCCCGAAAGGTGGTGGGGCTCGTCCGTCTATCCGGGGCGATAGTGCGGGGCAGGAGCCGGCGGCTGCCGGTGCCCGTACCGTTCCTCGGAGGAGAGCAGGCTGGGGATGAGTCGGTGGTCGCGGCGCTGCGGGCCGCGGAGAAGAGCCGTAGGGTGGCGGCCATAATATTTCACGTGGACTCGCGCGGCGGCGATGCGCTGGCTTCGGACCTGATCTGGCGCGAAATCGAACGCATCCGGGCCAAAAAGCCCGTCGTGGTGCTGATGGGTGAGGCGGCGGCGTCCGGCGGCTACTACGTCTCCGCTGCGGCGAGCCACATCGTCGCCCGCTCCAACACCATCACGGGCTCTATCGGCGTGATCATTATCCGTCCGACCACCGCGGACCTCTATGGCAAGCTCGGCGTCAACCCCGTTGCCGTCGAGCGCGGAGAGCACGCGGGGTTCCTCGATCCCTCGTACCGGCCCACGCCCGAGGAGATCTCTTCGCTCACGGGACAGCTCCGCTTTATCTATGGCGAGTTCAAGGACCGTGTGGGGAAGGGCCGGGAGATGAGCGTCGAAGATGTCGAAGACATCGCCGGGGGCCGGGTGTGGACCGGCGGAGAGGCGCTGGAGCGCGGGCTGGTGGATGAGATCGGGGGCTACCGGAGCGCCCTGCGCCGCGCGCGGGAGCTGGCGGAGATCGGCGACGATGTGCCGGAGAGTGTCGTGAGGATCTCACCGCCGCGTAACGTCCGGCCGGCGCCCGGAGAACCGGCTCCGGCGGCTATCGAAGCCCTCAAGCAGACCTTCGACCTGACCCGGACGACCAGGATCTGGGCGATCTCGCCTTACGAGACCAACGGAGACTGATAACATCTTTCTCGCCGCCCGCGAGTAGATGAAGGAGCATCCCTGAGCGCGACTATGCAAAAGGGCGTGGACCGGAGAGCGATGGCCACGCTCTCGGCCGGGCACTTGTTTACGGACCTCAACCAGGGCGCGGTCGCGGCGCTCATACCGTTCCTGGTAGCGGAGAGGGGGCTCTCGCTGGCGGCGGCGGGCTCGCTGGTTCTGGCCGCGACGGTCAGCTCTTCCGTGGTGCAGCCGCTGTTCGGGATCTTCTCGGATAACCGTCCGATCCCCGCGCTGATGCCGCTCGGGGTGCTGCTCGGCGGGACGGGAATGGCTCTCGCCGGCGTCGCGCCGACGTTCTTGCTCATCCTCCTGTGCGTAACGCTGAGCGGGCTGGGTGTCGCGGCGTTCCACCCGGAGGCGGCCCGCTTTGCGAACTACGTCTCCGGGCCTCGCCGGGCGCAGGGAATGAGCTTCTTCTCGGTCGGCGGCAATGCCGGTTTCGCGCTCGGGCCGCTCGTCACGACGCCGCTGGTCCTCTTGTTCGGCCTGACGGGCACGCTCTTTCTGGTCATTCCGGGCCTACTGATGGCGGTGGTCCTACTGGTCGAGATACCGCGGATGCGCCGCTTCCAACCCGCGGTGGCCGAAAGCAGGAGCGACGAACGCGCCGCAAAGAAGCTTCCAGAGCACTGGGGGCCGTTCGTCCGCATGATCGGGGTCGTGACCGCCCGGTCGTTCGCTTACTTCGGGCTGGTCGCCTATGTCGCCTCATATTACGAGAAGGTCCTCGGCGTGAGCGCGGCGCTGGGGAACGCGGCGCTTACGGTCATGCTGGCGAGTGGCGCGGTCGGTACGCTGTTGATGGGTCCGCTCGCCGACAGGTACGGGCGGCGAGCCGTGCTCGCCGTCTCGATGGCGGTGCTGCCGCCCCTTATCTTCGTGTTCACTCTCCTCGGACCACTGGCCGGAATGGTGGATCTCGTCCTCGTCGGAGCGGCGACGGTCGGTACGTTCGGCGTGACGGTGGTAATGGGACAGGAGTACCTGCCCGGCAGGATCGGGCTCGCCGCCGGCATCACGATGGGGCTCTCCATCGGTCTCGGCGGTCTCGGAGCGCCCTTGCTCGGCGCCATTGCGGACGCTCGCGGCCTCCACTTCACCGTGCTGGTGATCGCCGCGCTGCCGCTCCTGGGCTTGCTGTTATCGCTTACTCTCCCGCGCCAACACCCTTCGGTGTAACCATTCGTGTAATAGAGATACTAGTCCGGCCGTGAAACTCGGCTACCATATGGTTCGATGAAGCAACCAGTTAGTAGAGGCATGAACCGGCGTTGAGGGCGTTCGAGCGCCTCGGCGTCTTCGTATACCGCTACCGATGGCCGGTGCTCGTGTTCTGGGCCGCGCTGCTCCTGGCGAGCGCGTTCTTCGCACCGAGGCTGGGAGGAGAGCTAAAGGGTGGCGGCTTCGACGGCGCGAACTCGGAGGCCGAGCGGGTACAGGACCTGATGGTGGACGAGTTCGGCGTCTCGCCCGCCACTCTGACGGTTGTCTTCGACGGCCGGGGGCTTCCCGCGCGCAGCCGGGAGTTCCGGGAGAAGGAGCGCCGGGCGCTGAAGAACCTCCGCTCGCTGGACGATGTCCGCTACGTCACCACCTATGAGGATACGAAGGACGAGCGCTTTATCTCGAAGGACGGCAAGAAGTCCTACGCCCTCGTCGGCTTCGATATCTCCATAGATCAGACGCAGGACATCGTGGACGAGGTGCGCAACAAGGTGCGCCACGATGAGTTGAAGACCTACGTCACCGGCGCCCCGGCCGTCTACCTCGACATCCAGACGGCGAGCAACGAGGACATCCGCCGCGCCGAGAAGTACGCCTTCCCGCTGGCGCTGGTGATCCTGGTAGTCGCCTTCGGGACGCTGGTGGCGGCTAGCATCCCGGTCGTCATCGGCGGTGTGAGCGTCGCGGCTTCGCTGGCGGCGCTCTACTTCGTAGCCGGCTCTTACGACATGTCGGTCTTCGTGTTGAGCATCGCCACCATGCTCGGGCTTGGGCTCGGGATCGACTATGCGCTCTTCGCGGTGAGCCGTTTCCGGGAGGAGTTGGAGGATTTTCCGGTCCCGGAGGCGGTGCCGCGGATGGTCGCGACGGCTGGACGTTCCATCTTCTTCTCGGGTACGGCTGTCCTTATTGGGCTCTCGGGGTTGCTCTTTTTCCCGTATATGTTCATGCGCTCGATAGGCGTTGCTGGCGTGATCGTGGTCTTCGTCTCGGTCTCTGCGGCTCTGACGCTCCTGCCGGCGCTGCTCGGGGTGATCGGGGCCAGGATCAACGCGCTCGCCATCCGCCGCGGCAGCACGGCGCCGGGTGAGAGTTTCTGGGGACGAAGCGCGGAGGTCGTGATGCGCCATCCGTTCGCCGTGATCCTGCTGGTCGGGGCTATCCTCGCCGCGCTGCTCTACCCGGTCGGACACATGAAGATCGGCATACCGGAGGCGAGCGTGCTGCCGATGAAGTACGAGTCCCGCGCCGGCGACGACGTCCTGAAGAAGGACTTCGACTACGCCAGCCTCACGCCTATGGAGATCGTAGCCACGACCCCCGGAGATCCCCTGGGCGCGAAGAGCCTGGCAGACGCGAAGGAACTAGGGAAGCGGGTAGAGGCGACGGGCGGCGTCTCTAGCGTTGAGAGCGTCTATACCGTTGGCGAGCAGGGCGCGAAGGACTACGCGAAGCGCATCACGGAGGCGAGAGAGAAGGGCCGGGCGGAGGCCGCCCGCCAGGTGGACGAGGGCGTGAAGAAGGAGCTGGACAAGCTGCGGGACCAGTTCGGGGTGGTACCGCCCGGCGCCGAGGAGCGGGTCCGGGCGGAGGCGGAGCGACGCGCAGACGAGAAACTGCGGCGCGAGCTGCCGAAACTGCCCGAAGGCATCTCGGCCAGCGGCAAGGTCACGCCCGAGGGGGTTGCGAACTTCCTGGCTCTGCCGGACGTGCGGGACCGCAAGGAGATCCAGGACGCTCGCGATGCCTACGTGGCGAAGGACCGGACTCTTCTCCGGGCCGTTACAAAAGAGAACCCTTATACGGAGGAAGCCCGCGCCGCCATCGAGGAGGTCCGTTCGGTCGATCCGCCGCCGGGGATGAGCTTTCTGGTCGGCGGGCTCTCCGCGGGACAGCGAGACTTCATCTCCAGCGTCTACGGGAAGGCGCCGTTCGCGGCGGCGTTCGTCCTGGGCGTGACGTACCTGATCCTGTTCCTTACCTTCCGATCCGTGTTCATCCCGCTCAAGGCGGTCGTCGTGAACATCCTCAGCCTGACGGCGAGCTTCGGGGCGATGGTCTTCGTCTTCCAGGACGGCAACCTCTCGGGTCTGCTCGACTTCACGCCGCTCGGGTTCGTGGACGCGACCTTGCCAATCCTGATGTTCTGCACCATCTTCGGCGTCTCGATGGACTACGAGGTGTTCCTCCTCTCCCGAATCCGGGAAGCCTACGAGAACGGCGACTCCAACACCGCGAGCGTCGCGAAGGGGCTCGTGGCGACCGCCGGGATCATAACCTCGGCGGCGGCGATCATCATAGTGGTAACGGGGGCTTTCTCCTTCACCGGTATCATCATCACGAAGGCGGTGGGCCTAGGGCTCGCTGTGGCCGTGTTCGTGGACGCCACGATCATCCGCGTCCTGCTCGTTCCCGCAACCATGCGCATCCTGGGCGACTGGAACTGGTGGCCCGGCGGCAGGAAACGCACCTTCCGGGCCGGTCCGAAAGACTCGTCCTAGAGCCTGGAGTGTCCGGCGTTCGAGGTCCCGGTCTCTTCCGAACAGGATTAATTCTTGATCCTGGTGAAGTAGAGGGATAGACTAGGGCTGTGATGGAGTTCGAGCAGGTTCTCAGGAGCCGTGGATACCGGCTGACGAATCAGCGGCGGGTGATCGTGCGCGAGCTGGAGGGTGAGAGGCATCTGTCGGCTGAGGAGATCTACGACCGGGTCAAGGGGGAGCATCCGGAGCTGGGCCTCTCGACGGTGTACCGGACGCTGGACCTGTTGCACGAGCTCGGTATCGTTCGCAAGGAGGACTTTGGCGAGGGCTACTCGCGCTACGAGCTATCGACCGAGCGGATGCACCACCACGCCCGCTGTCGGGAGTGCGGGGTGGTCATGGAGTTCAACGAGGAGCTAATGGAGTATCTCAGGCTCCAGGTCGAGCGCGAGACCGGCTTCGTGACTGAGTGGCACGAGATCACGCTCCACGGCCGCTGCGCCGAGTGCGCCCGTGCCAACCCTTCCTAGACGTTAAACCGGAAGCCGTCCTCGGCGAGTATTACCTCTCCGCCGTACCCGTGGCTGACCTCGGCCGCCAGGTCCAACTCGTCCGCAGCCGGATAGATGTGCGTGAGAACGACCCGCTGCACGCCCGCCTCCGAGGCGATCCGGGCGACGGCGGAGGGGGTGAGATGTCCGGGGACCGGGCTCTCATCGGGGAAGGAACACTCGATCAGGAGCGTGTCGGCGCCGCGCGCCAGCTCCACGACGGACTCCGCGTACTCCGTGTCTCCCGTGTAGACGAAGGTTCCATCGTCTCCGTCGAGCCTGTATGAGATGCTCTCCGGGCGGTGCCTGGCGGGCGCCCACGAGAGATGGCAGCCGGGCAGGTCGAGGGGAGAATCACAGGCGTGTGGCAGCTCTGAGACCTCGGTGGGGTAGTCGCCGATCATCCACTCCCCCCACACGCGCGTGATGGAGCGCCAGAAGTCTACAAAGGGCTGCGGGCCGGCAATGCGGAGGGTGCGGGTTCGAGGTTCGTCCGATCCGTATTTCATGGCGAAGAGGAGCGGAACCACATCCACCGTGTGGTCCGGGTGGAAGTGGGTGAAGAATACGCGGTCGGTAGCGAGCGGGTCCAGACCGGCCCGGACGATACCGCGCACCGCGCCGGAACCGAGGTCGAAGACCAGCAGCTCGCCGCCGGTCTCGACCACTACGCAGCTCTGGCGCCGTTCCAGCCGGGGAGCGGCCGTACCCGTTCCGACTACGGTTACGCGCATCTCAGGCGGCTCCTTTCTTGCTCCGGAACGTCCAGGCGAGGCCCACGATGCCGAGCAGCACGCCGCCGATTACGTCCGAGGGCCAGTGAACTCCGAGATAGAACCTGCTGTAGCCGATGCACGCCAGGTAGATTACGACAAGTGAGGTTACGGCGCGGCTGCCGCTCCACAGGCACAGCGACCCGAGGAGAATGGTGGAGCGCAGCAGGTGTCCGCTCGGATACGGGTACGGATACGAGATCGCGACGAGCGGCGCGAAGTCCTCGCTCCTTCCCAGGCTCTCCGGGATGGGGTGGACCGGCAGGAGCATCTTGAGCAGGTACTCGATCAGAGCTGTTGCCAGGAACGCGGCGATCAAGCGCGTCCCCAGCCGCCGATGGCCGCGCAGGATCATCGCGGCCGCGACGCAGATTAGAGCCAGACTCGTCAGCTCCCACCCTCCCGCAACCGAGAGGTATCCCCACAGGCGGTCGAGCCACACTGTTGGATGGCGCTGCGCGGCATGGACGAGCGCCAGGTCCGCGCTATACGTCCACCCGGCTCCGGCTACCGCCGAGAACAGGGCGAAGACGGTGATGGAGGTCCAGAGTCCGGTGCTCGTAGTGGTCTTCAAAGCAGGTAGAGACTAGCAGATCGGGCAAGGCAAAGGGACCGGACCATCCGGCCCGGTCCCCGATTGGAAGAGGTCTGGCGCGCTGTCAGGCGACGGCGTCGCGCAGGACCCGGCCGTACTCGCCGCTCTTCAGGATGCGCTCGGCTTCACGCTGAAGCTGGCGCACGCGCTCGCGCGAGATCTCCAGTTCGTCCCCGAGTTCCGCTAGCGTGGCCGGCTCCCGATCATCGAGCCCGTAGCGCCGCACCAGCACGTAGCGCGCCCTGTCGGGGAGGCGCTCGATCGCCTCTTTTAGCTGTACCGTCTCCATCTCCTTGAGGACCGTGTCCGGGGTATCGGAGACCCGCTCGTCCTCGATAAAGTCTCCAAGCTGGCTCGCGGTATCCTCGGTGGATATCGGCTGATCCAGGCTCGTGGCGTCGGGCATCGCGCTCATGGTGAGCCGCACCTCGTCCACCTCCCACTCCAGGCGCCTTGCGACCTCTTCCTCGGAGGGCTCGCGCTCGAACTCGACGGAGAGCTCGTTGTAGGCGCGGGAGACCTTCCGGATCTTCTCCGTCATATGCACCGGTACGCGGATCGTGCGGCCCTTGTCCGCGACCGCCCGCTGCACGGCCTGACGGATCCACCACGTCGCGTAGGTCGAGAACCTGAACCCACGGTCTGGGTCGAACTTCTCCACAGCCTTCATCAGGCCGATGTTGCCCTCCTGGATCAAGTCCTCGAACGGCAGCCCGTAACCCCGGTATTTCTTCGCCACGCTCACCACGAGCCGGAGATTCTTCTCTATCAAACGCTGCCGGGCACGCTTGTCGCCGGCCTTTGCCCGCTGGGAGAGGTCGATCTCCTCGCCGTGCGTCAGCAGATTTCCCTGACCAATGTGTGAGAGGTACTTGGCAAGCAACTCGGGCGTCTCGTTCTCCCGATCGGCTCTGGCGCCACTCAGCTTCTTCTCCGCACTCACCGCCAACTCGTCCTCCTTGAAACCGCGCTTCTCATCTAAAATCAGTTTTAGAAACTAATCTTGATTTTACCTTTGTATCGAATTCTCTAAACAGTATTTTCGGGTCATTTATCGTCTCTCCTCCCGTCATAAAAGCCTGTGTCGAGTTATACGCAGATAGCTACTAGAAAGTTTCAAGCCCCAGGTTCGTGAGCGAGGGTATACTGCCCATATGGAGAAGGAACATCAGATACCGGCGTTGATCCGGGACCGTCGCGATGAGATCGTCGCGGAATGGCGTCGTAGGCGTGATGGCGTGATGGACGATGAGGCGTTCGCGCGCCTGGTGGCTGGCATGGGCCGTCTGGTTGATATATTCGCCGACTTCCTCACCAGCCCCGACTCCGTGGAGACGTTCAGCAAGGGAGGAGCAATTCACGCGATGGTGGGTGACATCGCCAGCGACCAGCACCTCCTGGGGCGGGACGCGGTGGGCGTCATCGAAGATTTCTCGGCTCTGCGGCGGACGCTATGGCTGGTTGTCGAGGAGAGTGTGGACCTATCCGCGCGTAGCGGCGGCGAGGTCGCGGACTTCTTCGTCAAGCTGATGCAGGCGTCCGACTGGGTAACCGGGTCGGCTCTCGAAGCCTATGACGACATCGTGCGCAGGGAGATGGAAGAGGCTCTGGGAGAGGCGGCGGGGACCGACCTCGTGACCGGGCTGCCGGAGCAGGATCTCTTTACCCGGCTTTTGCTGCCGGACGCTATCGCCAGCCACGAACGGTTCTCGCTCGCCGTCTTCGACGTCGCTGGTTTCTCGGAGACCGTGGCCGCCGGCGAGGTCAAGCGGGCCCGGAAGGTGTTGCGCCGGCTGGCGGACGCCGTGCGTGAAGCGGCCGGGGAGCACGCCACATTCGCCCGTTTCGGAGACGATGAGGTGTGCGTATTGCTGCCCGGTCAGGGGAGTGAGCGCGCTTACGACGTGGCGGAGCGCGTGTTGGACCGGCTGGCGGGCAGAAAAGACTCCTTCCAGGTAGACGTGGGCATCGCCGAGTATCCGGCTCATGGCGAGGAAGGGGAAGCCCTGATCGTCCAGATGCTCCGGGCGCTCAAGATGGCGAAGCGCGTGGGTGGCAGCGGGATAGTCGTGGCGCGGTGAGTGAGGAGAGCGTGTGATCGCGATAATGAACAGCCTGCCCGTCAAGGAAGGCGCGGCGGATGAGATCGTCGAGCGGTTCTCCGGGAGCGGGGGACACGTCCAGGACTTTCCAGGCTTCGTCTCAATGGAAGTGATGAAGTCCGAAGAGGAAGACGAAGTGCTCGTGATCACGCGCTGGCGCGACCGGGAAGCGTTCGATTCCTGGGTGCGTAGTGAAGAGTTCAGGAAGGCTCATGGGCGCGGCGGCGCGGGTGAGTTACTGCGGGGACATCCGAAGATGACCTCCTATGAGGTAGCCGTCGAACGCGCTCCGGGAGCTCCGTAGAGAAAGTTCTGGGAGGTAATTCAGCCCAGCACGTAGGCGACCACCGGCTCGGCGCTCGCGCCTGGTTCGTACTCCCCGCGGCCGAGGACGAAGAAGGTGATCGCGAACAGCGTGATAAGCACGAAGATCAGCAGACCAAACGCGAATCTTTCCCGGCTCACCGTCTCTCCTCTCTAAGCAACACTGTCGACAGCAATTCTACCTCAATCCGCGCTCGACGTTATTCCGCGGAGGGTACTCGAAGCGCGGTGATGTACAATGTTGCAACCTGTAGCAGCATTCTACGATGAGGGGTTCAAAATCAGCGGATTGTTACATGTCGGCGATACCGGGGCGGTTTGAGGTGGACATAGATCCCGCCTCTCCCGAGTACACGATGCTCCAGGAGCAGGAGTGCCGGGACCTGCTAGACATCCTCAGCGAACTCGGCATAGCTACTGCGGACCGGATCTACGAGCCGGGCGACGCCGTGTACCGGGAGGGAGAGTACGGTGACGCTCTCTATGTCTTGATATCGGGCGTATTGAAGCTGTTCCGGCCATACTCCGGGAGCAAGGAGGCCACGCTGCGGCTGCTCAAGTCGTGGGACATCTTCGGGCACCTCGCTTTCGCGGGCGAGACCAAGCAGCGCGCCTATGCCGAGGCCGTTACGCGATGCAAGGTCACGAAAGTCCCGAAGGTTTTCGTGGAGCGCGCTGTACGTCAGGAGCCGCGCGTGGCTTTCAAACTTATGACGCTGCTGGAGCTGCGGCTGGTGCAGTACGAGGAGCTCGTGAAGTGCCTCCTTCCGCGCGAGACGGAGGTCCGGCTGGCGAACCTGCTGCCGATACTCGCGCAGAAGTTCGGCGAGCAAAACGGGAGCGGGGAGATCACGATAAACCTCCGCCTGACCCATCAGGACCTCGCCGCGATGGTCGCCTCGACGCGGGAGTCCGTCACGAAAGTCCTCAACGAGTTGCGTAACCGCGACGTGATCGAGGTCGAGGCCGGGCGCATAACGCTAAAGGACTCCGAGGTCTTGTCCCGTCTCGGACGCGGCTAGCCGGCAGGTGAACCCTGGGCTCTGATCTGTCATAGTACGCGCCGGATCAGAGCAATGGAGCGGATTCGGATAAAGGGTGGCTGCCGTGCTGGAGTTGTTTGAGGCGATATTCCTGGGTGTGGTGCAGGGACTGACCGAGTTCCTGCCGGTCTCCAGTTCCGGGCATCTGTTGCTCGCTCAGTACTTCCTGGGGGTGGACCAGAGCCGTTTCGGGTTATCTTTCGACGTTGCGCTGCATCTCGGGACGCTGGTCGCGGTGGTCTCGTTCTTCTGGAGAGACCTGGTCAGGATGGCCCTGGCTTTCCTGCGCTCGTTGCGGCACAGGGACATGACGGATCAGGACCAGCGGATGGCCTACCTGGTGATCGCCTCGACTGTCCCGGCCGCCCTGATCGGGTTCCTGCTCGAAGACTTTTTTGCCAGTGCGGTCCGGTCGCCGTGGGTGGTCGCGTTTAACCTGGTAATAGTGGGCGTGCTGTTCATAGTCGCCGAGACCGTGGGAAGTCAGAGGCGGCCGGCCTACAAGCTGACGTTCCGGGAGGCGCTCGGGATTGGTTTCGCGCAGGCCGCTGCGCTCGTGCCGGGCGTCTCGCGCTCCGGGGCGACGATGACGCTCGGGCTCTTCCTGGGGTTGCGCCGCGAGGAGGCGGCCCGGTTCTCGTTCCTAATGAGCGTCCCCATCATCGCGGGAGCCGGAGGGCTGAAGCTGGGAGAGGTCATCGCCGGAGGGATGGACGTCTTCGAGACTTTGCTGTTCGGTGTAGGGTTCGTTACCTCTGCAATCGTCGGATACCTGGCGATCCGGTTCTTCATCCGCTACATCGCCGGCCATAGCCTCCGCGCCTTCGCGTACTATCGCTTCGCGCTCGCGGCGGTGGTCGTCCTTCTGCTGCTCTTGTTCTGATCCCGCGTAGTTTTTGACACGAACGTCCCATCTCTGGTAATTTGGGCTCGATATGCGGTTTCCTGGCATGACGGTCATTTTTTGCGGCCCGGCGAGCTTCCGGCGATTTATCCGGGAGGGGCGCGGCCATGCCGGCGGCGTGTCCGCGTCTCTCCTTAGCTGATCTACTACAATTCCACCGACACAGGAGGCCGCGCCCCAGATGTTCCGCCAAACGAACCCCGATCATGGAAAGCCGATAAAGTGAGTACGCATGTTTGCTGAGAAAGCCTCGGGCAACCCGGAAGAGATGAACGAGATACGGGCTGGAATAGACGAGGTAGACGCGGAGATCGTGCGCCTGCTCGACCGCCGGGCGCGGCTGGCGCGCCGGATCGGGGAGATAAAGCAGGCGCGGGGTCTGGACACCTACGCTCCGGCCCGCGAGCGGATGGTCCTCGACCGGGTACAGTCCCTAAGCGAGGGGGATTTCCCGCGCGGCGGCCTGGAGGCCGTGTTCCGGGAGATCATCTCCTCCTCTATCTCGCTCGAAGCCCGCCTGAAGGTGGCGTATCTGGGCCCGGAGGCCACGTTTACCCACGAGGCGGCCCGCCGGTCCTTTGGTTCGAGCGTCGAACTGGAGCCGCAGACGACGGTCTCCGAGGTCTTCGCCAGGGTAGAGCGCGGGGAGGCCGAGCACGGCGTCGTGCCGGTGGAGAACTCGATGGAGGGGGCGGTGACGCACACCCTCGACGAGCTGATGAACAGCCCGCTCAAGATCTGCGGCGAGGTCTACCTCCCGATCTCGCAGAACCTGCTCTCCGGCGCCGCGTCGCTCGATGAGGTCGCCGCCGTGGTCTCTCACCCGATGGCTCTGGCGCAGGCCGCGACCTGGCTGCGCCGCGAGTTACCGAATGCCACGACCGAAGAGGTCGAGTCTACGGCGGAGGCGGCGCGGCGGGCCGCCGAGGAGCCGGGTCTCGCGGCGGTCGGCAGCGTGCTCGCCGCCGAGGCTCACGGCCTGAACATCCTCGCCCGCAACATCCAGGACGCCCGCGCCAACGCGACGCGCTTCATCGTGCTGGGCCGCGCCTGGGCGGGGAGGACCGGCCGCGACAAGACCAGCGTAGTGTTCTCGGTAAAGGACCGGCCGGGGGTGTTGAAGGATGCCCTTTCGGCTTTCGCGGAGAAAGGCATCAACCTCACCAGGATCGAGAGCCGCCCGAGCCGCAAGCGGGCCTGGACCTACGTGTTCTTCGCGGACTTCCAGGGCCACCCGGACGAGGAGCGAGTCCAGCAGGCGCTCGCGGGGCTCGAAGAGCACTGTCCCTACGTCAGCCTCATCGGGGCCTACCCCGAAGTCTCGCCAGAGGTCGTCGGCTAGCGCCGGGCGCCGTGAGCTTCGTCTCCGCCGCCAGGGAGGTGCTTCAGGAGGTCGGATATCCTCTGCACTACTCGGACATCACCGAGATAGCCCTGGAGTCCGGCTACCTGAGGAGCAGCGGGCGCACACCGCACAACACGATGCGCGCCCGGCTCTCCGTGGACGTGCGGGACAACCCCGAGAGCCCGTTCATCCAGACGGCTCCGGGGGTCTACAGTTTGAAGCGCGGCGACTAGAGAGCGGAGGCGGATGCTGTATATTGAACTGCCGGATAGCCGTGATCGGGGAATCGTGATCGGATGGCCGGATCTTGAGACAGTGAGGAGTTCGCGTGGTTGAGCTTGCGGAGCGGGCCGTGGACGCGGCCTACAAGATAAAGAACCTTGAAGACTATGACCGGAGGCTGCGGCGGGCCGCAAGGAGGGTAGATGAGACCTCGCGCGGGCATGGCACGGCGGCGCTCGTGATCTACGAGGCCGCCTTGATGAGCAGCGGCCGTACGATAGACGAGGTCCGGGAGTTGGTGGACGAGTTTCACCGGACCTGGGAGGACGAGGAGGAGCCGCTCACCATCCCGCGCGTCAGCGGCATCATGAACGTCCACGGGGACGAGTGGTTCTTCGGGGACTCGGGTCTGCGGAGACTCGCAGGGCGCCTGCTCGGGCAGTTCCAGCACAGGGTCGCACAGTACAACTACGTGGACGAGCGCGAGGTGCTCAAGCGCTGGGCCGACTCGTACGATACCCGGCTCTTTATCCGGCGCCGCATCCTGGGGACGGAGCCGGTCGTCGGGGTCGTGGGCGGCCTGGACCTCCAGAGAGTCCAGTACCTGCGCGTCATCGCTGGCGGCAACACCCTCGTGCCGTCGCAGGGCGTGGCCCGCGCCCTCGAAGCCCTTGGTTTCGAGACGAATGATGACTACGAAATCCTCGGGCACGGGGAGACTCTGGCCCTGCATATGGACCTGCCCGCGCCCGTGGTCGGAGCGTTGCTCGAAGACCTCGCCCGCGACGATGTGAGGGACTTTCCCGCACCTCCACGGTCCGCGGAGGAACCGGGCGAGGAGGGACCTGGCGAGGAGGGACCGGGCGAGGATACGGGAACCCAGAAGCCGGATGCGGAGCAGCGAGCCGCCAGACGCGCGACGGCGGGTGATCCCGGAAAGGGCGAGGAGCCGACGCGAGTCCAGGACCCGCAGGCCAGGGACACTCCCGGAGTGCCGGAGGAGAGCGGTGAAGCCAGCAGGCCAGCATCACCCAGGTCGGGGAAGGGCGCGGAACCCGGCACCTCCGTCGCTCCAGAAGACAAGGATGCGGAGTAGAAAGAGTCTTGATCCGTTCGCCCCGCATCTACCGGCAAGCATGCGCAGATAACAGGTCTCTTGCATAGAGCCGGAAGATGATAGAATGCCGGCAGCTTACCAATATTCGCTATATCAGGCGTCTCAATGAGTATTGATTCGGGGATGGGTTCAGCCAAGAGGTAAACAAGGAGCTAGCGGAAGAATGGCAGAGTCAAAGAAGCGCATTGCTTTAAAGCCACACATGAGGGAGATCCGCGAGTGGGTAGACGCGGGCAAGACGGACGAGTGGATCGCTGACGCTCTGGGGACCAGCGCCTCGTCCGTGCAGTCGTTCCGCAGCCGCAACGACATCTACCGCCGCGAGAGGGGAGGCCGCGAGCCGGAGAGTGTCTTCGAGGGCGTCCTGGATCACGGCGACCGCGACGGATGGGGGTTGTGGCTGGACCCCGCGATCGCCGAGGATCCGATCTGGAAAGAACACTGGGCCGGAGTTGACGCGGTGATAGTGAAAATCGCCGAGGACTCTATCGTGCTGGAGATGGACGACCGGGGGAGCCAGCCGGAGGAGAACGGCCTGAGTGTCGCTTCTGTAGTCCCGGCGGGCGCCGAGCCCGAGAAAACCAACGGCGCCGCCAGCGCTCCGTCCGCCGCCACACCGCCTGCCACACCGCCTGCCACAGGGGAGACTGAAGATCTGCCCGAGGAGCAGGGCCGGGTTAAGTGGTTCGACCCCGACAAGGGCTACGGGTTCCTGGTGCGCCCTACGGGCGAGGACCTGTTCGTGCACCACTCCGAGGTCCAGGGGGACCCCGCGGCGTTGGCTCCCGGTAGCGACGTTGAGTACGAGGTCGGCGAGAACGATCGGGGTCCGAACGCGCGCCGTGTCCGGCTCGTGGACTGACGCCCCGGATAGCTCCGCGTCCCGGTTCCTGGCCGCTGCTGCCATCGGGGCCGGGACATTCTTCGTATACCTGAGCACGCTTGCGCCCACGATCGCGACCAACGACGCCGGGCGGTTCCAGATCGCCGCACCAACCCTCGGCACCGGCCACCCGACCGGATACCCGACCTTCATCCTCCTCGGGAAGCTCTTTACGTACCTGCCGCTCGGAGATATCGCGTACAGAATGAACCTTATGGCTGCGGTCTTCGGGGCGGCGGCCTCGGTCCTGTTTTTCCTCGCGTCCCGCGAGATCGGGGGCCGCCCGTTGGCGGCGGCCGGGGGCGCTCTCTTGTTCGCTTTCTCCTCGACGTTCTGGTCCCAGGCTACGGTGGCAGAGGTCTACACAATGCACGCGACCTTCGTGCTCGGCGTGCTGTACCTGCTCCTGCGGTGGCGCCGGAGCGGGGCTGCCGCCTCGCTGCTCGGCGCGGCCCTGCTGTACGGAGTCTCTCTGGGAAACAACGCCGGGATGGTGTTGCTGGCCCCGGCGTTCGCGGTCCTGGTGCTGGCCGGACGATGGCGGAAGCTCACG
Organism: Rubrobacteraceae bacterium; assembly: GCA_035689095.1. Lineage (GTDB taxonomy): Bacteria > Actinomycetota > Rubrobacteria > Rubrobacterales > Rubrobacteraceae > JACDDK01. The sequence goes on from DASSMB010000029.1 coordinate 30,555, forward strand.
GCGGCTCTGGTGGGACTGGCGGCGCTTGAGTGCGCGCTGGGACTCTCGGTTTACGCCTACATCCCGATCCGGGGCTTCGCCGGCGCCTGGCACAACTACGGAGACCCGGTCCACAACTGGGGAGACGTGTGGAAGCTCGTCACGGGGGCGCGATTTCAGGGGCTCATGGGCGGTTCCCCGGCGCAACTACTCCAGGGCTCGGGCCGCTTCCTATATGGACTCGCGACGCAGGCGCCGCCGCCAATCGGCTACGCGCTGGGCCTCATCCTGTTTGTCGGCGGCATCTTCGGCGCCCGCGCGCTGTACATGAGGGATAAGGTTGTGGGCGTCGCCTTGATCCTCGCCCTTACCGTTACGCTGTTGTATGCGATCAGCTACCGGATAGCCGATATCGCCGTCTACTACATACCGGTCTACCTGTTCCTGGGGCTGTTTCTGACCGTCTGGGTTACGGATATCGCCGGTCGAGAGGGCGGACGGAGCGCGCTCGCGGCCGCGCCCCTCTGTCTGGCTGTTCTGGCGCTCGCGTTCAACTACGGGCACGCGGACAGGAGCGACTATTACGCCGAGCGTCAGCGGTCCGAGGCGATCATGGCGCGGCTGCCGGAACGCGCTGTTCTCTACGGCAAGCTGCCGATAGTGCCGGTGACATATCTAAGAGAGGTCGAGGGCGTGCGCGAGGACGTTACCCTGCGGTGGCTCGATGGCGGTACCCAGGGGCGGCACATGTACTCCGATGTAGAGAGCGGCCGGCCCGTGTACGTGATCTCGGACCCGCGCTACAACGAAATCTACCTGAAGTCGGTCAGGTCTTACGCCAGGACCGTGGACGAGAACGGCCTCATTCGGCTTGATCCCCGATAGGTAACCTCGCCGCGCTCTCGTCGGGAAGGTGCGCGGTGGATGCGAGTTCCAGCAAGCGGGGCCTCAAGCCGTTCGTGCTCCACTCGATGCGGGTGATCGAGGTGTTAGGGACGCGCTGCGTGCCGGGGAGCGCACCCGGACCGAAGATCTCTCGTAGGAACGCGCGCATGCTGCCGCCGTGAGAGACGACCAGCACTCGCTCCCCCGCGCCGTGACGCTCCAGGATCTCCGCCATGCCTCTCTCGAAGCGCTCCAGGACCTCTTCGTCGGTCTCCGCGCCGACGAGCGTCCACCGCTCCTCCTCCGGGATGCTGAGGAACCTCTCCATCAACTCCGGATTTTCGGCCTCTCTTTGCTCGACCGTTGTTCCTTCCAGAGAGCCGCCGGCCCGCTCCATCAGGTTCGGAACCGAAACTACCTCGCCGGGGAACTGCGTCTCGCGGGCAATGATCTCCGCGGTCTCGAACGCCCGGGCGAGCGGGCTGGAGTAGATGGCGTCTATTTGCTCGCCGGATAGCGCCCGGCCGGTGTGCCGCGCCTGCCTCCGGCCCTCCTCTGAGAGAGGGAATTCCATCTGGCCCTGCCAGACGCCACTGGCGTTCGCCGTGGACTGTCCGTGGCGGATGATCACTATCTCTCTACTCTCGGGCACGGCGGTAAGGTTAGCATGACCGGCGCTTTCGGCAACCTGTATCGGATGCTAGAATCGGCGCGTCGAAGCTAGGGGCGAGTATTCAGGGGGTGTCCAGATGTTCTGGAAGCGTAACGACGGAGAGACGCGGGAGGAAGAAGAGACTCCTCAGCGGCCGTCGGGACCGATCCAGATCGAACGCGACGCGCAGCGGCCCGCTACTATCTTGCGCGTCGCGGGCGAGTTGGAGGAGCGTGGCGGCAAGATACTGGAGCTTTTTAAAGAGGTGCAGACCTCCGATAAGCAGACCGCCGTCATCCCCATCCACGCGGCCCGCGACGGACGCGAGTTCTTCGTAGAGGTTGCGACCCGGCCCTGGACCCCGGACTCGGTAGAATCCACGTTGCGTATGGTCTCCGTGGTACGGAACTCCGACTATGCCGATACGCCGCTTGATATCTTGAGCGCCTACCCGGTCCCGCAAGATATCGAGTTCTTTTTCTCCGACTCGCCGGTAGCGCTGTTCCAGTTGGAGCTGATGCGCGGAGACCAGGCAAAGCCGGAGCAGTTCGCAGAGATTTTCCGGCAGGCTGCGAGCCGCCACTGGGACACGGAACTGGACTACGAGACCTCCTGCCTACCGCTGGTCGAGGAACTACTGACCTCGGCGCTGGACGCGGACGACTCGGGCGAACTTCCGCCAATCCTCAACGCGCTGGTCGAGGGACTCGGGTGTTTTACGGGAGAGGTGATCCGGCGCGAGTCCGGTATTCCCGCCGCGTGGGAGACCGCCGCAGGTTGGGGAGACAGCCTCATCCTCGCCTTTGACGACCTAACCCTAGACTCCGTCGGGAAGGCTCGCGCCTTCCTGCACGAAGGCAAGGAGGACTCTATCTCCTTCTACGCCGAGTACGCGCTCCGGGAACTCAAGCGCGCCCCTAGCGGCGCAGTCTAGCGCCCTCGTCCAGCAGGAGCATCGTCATTTAGAGCTATCTAGGCGTAGCGCCGGCGCAGTTCCCGGATTATGTGCGTCGAATCCACCAGCACCTCGTCACCGATGGTCAGGACGGGGATGGCGCGTTGCTGCGAGAGTTGGATGACCGTCTCCCGGCCGTCGGCGTCGGCGTTTACCGACTCGTATTCCAGGCCCAGACGGTCCAATTCCTTACTCACCCTTCGGCAGTAGGGGCAATATGCTCCGGTGTAAAGCTTTATATCCTGCGAACTCTCTTGCGCTACGCTCAAAGCGATCCTCTCCATCTGTTGATAATACCTACGATCAAGAGCCGAGATTATACTCCACCGTCTCGCCGAACGGCCGCGAATCTGCACAAGACAGCGCACCTCGCGGCCGAGAGCTACGGCGATCTCCACAAATTCTAAGGTTCAACCGCCGGTACATCCTGACTCTGATTCTCAGGTACAAACCGGGATAGAATATGACTTCCGGTACTGGCGAAAGCTCATGCGGCGTGCTAGGGTTGCAGTTCGAGAGGGGGGCTCTCTTGAATAGACGTGTCCCCGCACAGAGCGCGGGGACGGTAGATCTACTGTACGGAGGAAACCGGTTGACTCTAAAGGACCGGAGAGAGAAGAGTGATGCGAGGGAGAACACGCTGAGGAATTTCCTGGGCGGCTCGCGCAATTCCAAGAAAGGCGGCGGGCGGAATTTTGCCGGTCCGATCATCATCGCCTGCGCCGTTATCGCGATGATAGTCGCTGCCGACTACTGGATAAACGCCGGTAAGATCTACCGCGGCGTCGAGGTCGGGACCATCGCCCTGGGTGGCAAGACTCCCGAGGAAGCCAAGAAGATCATCACCGAAAGAACGACGGGCGCGCTGCTAAAGGAGATCAAGCTCTCCGGACCTCAGGACTTCTCGCGCAGCGCGGCGGATATGGGCGTGGATTTCAATGTTTCAAGGACCGTGGATCAGGCGTACGCCGTCGGCAGGGAGGGGAACCTCCTCGACCGGCTGGGTGAGCGGTTGAAGGCCGCTTACGGGACCGTCACCATTCCGCCCGACGTGAACTATCAGCCGGAGAAGGCTCGCGTACAGGTGGAGAACCTCGCGGCGCGCCTCGACGAGAAACCGAAGGACGCGACGATGGACATCGTTGGCCCCGAGGTGGAGATCGTCGGTTCGAAGGAGGGTTACAAGACGGACGTCGCGGCGACCATGAAGAGCGTGAACGGCGCCGTCGAAGACATGACCGGCGAGGCGAAGATCGTCGGGGAGGTCCTCAAGCCGCAGGTCGGAACCAGTGCCGCGAAGGAGGCCGGCGAGAAGGCTCGCAAGGCCATGTCCTCGCAGATGGTGGTTACCTCGGGCAAGCAGAAGTGGACGGTCACGCCGTCTGCGATAGGGGACGCGCTGGATGTGGAGAAGAAGGGCGGCGGGATCCAGGTGAGCCTCAACCGGGATCGTATGCGCAATAACCTCGCCAACGTCTATGCCGCGCTGACCGTAAAGCCGGTCGAGGCCAACTACGTAGTCAACGGCTCCAAGGTCACGGTCCAGCCGGGTCAGACCGGCGTGAGCGTCGAGGACAAGAAGTTTATCGGGGCGATCGAGGACGGAATCTTCGACGGCAAGCATAGCTATACGGTACCGGTCACGAAGGACGAGCCGAACCTCACGACCACCGAGGCAGAGAAGCTCAAGCCGACGGATCTTCTCAGCTCGTATCAGACGAACTACCTCACCTACGACGATAGCCCCGGGCGGGTGACGAACCTGGAGACCGCGTCTGGCGCCGTGAACGGCACGCTGCTGGCCCCCGGCGAGGTCTTCTCCTTCAACGCGCTCGCCGAGCCGCTTCAATACGAGAAGACGAAGGTCATCATAAAGGGCAAGGTAGACGAGGCGGAGGGCGGCGGCCTGTGCCAGGTGTCCTCCACGCTGTACATGGCGGCCAACCTGGCCGGGCTCGACGTCATCGAACGTCACCCGCACTACGCCGAGCTGCCGTACATCCAGCCCGGCTTCGACGCGACCGTCTGGTTTGGGGCGCTCGATATGCAGTTCAAGAACACTTCGCCCGGCTACGTGCTCATACAGGAGTGGGTGGATGACCAGGGTTACGTCAACGCCAACATCTACGGAAAGCCCAGTGGGGTCAAGGTAGATATGGACTCTCAGAAGGTCAGCGAGTCTACGGACAGCGAGGGCAACCCCGTGACCAAGTGGGTCACCTACCAGAAGATTACGAAGAACGGCAAGGTCGTCTTCGATGACGTGCTACACGAGGACACTTACAAGTTCCTAAAGCCCGCCGAAGAAGACAATGCCACCTCCGCCGAGGTGCCTAGTACTCAGTAAAGAGTAGAGCGGTCTAGTTCTAATTTTCTACAGGTTGTGCGGCTCTCCGTACTGGAGCGCGGGGGAAGACTAGCCGGTCTCGACGACGATCTCCACTTCGACCGGCGAGTCGAGCGGAAGCTCCGCAACGCCGATGGCGGAGCGGGCATGCAGTCCGGCCTCCCCGAAGACCTCTCCGATGAAGTCCGAAGCTCCGTTCAGCACCTGCGGCTGGGCGTTGAATCCGGGGGCGGAGGCTACGAAGCCCGTAACCTTCACCACGCGACGGATGCTGTCGAGACCACCAGTCTCCGAAGCGGCGGCGGCCAGCGCGTTCAGCGCGCAGAGGCGGGCGGCCTCGGTGGCTTCTTCGGCGCTGACCACGTCTCCGACTTTTCCGGTCTTTCGCAACTCGCCGTTCTCGAAGGGGAGCTGTCCGGCCGTGAATACGAGGTTCCCGGACTTTGCGGCGGGCAGGTAGGAGCCCGCGGGAGCGGGTACGGCGGGCAGATCGTAGCCCAGTTCGCGCAGCCGTTCGGAAGGGGAGGCCATCTATCTAAGTGCCTCCTCGTACTCGGTCGGGTCGAAGATCAGGGGGTAGCTCTCGTGGAGCGTGTCCCCGGCGGTTACCTCCCCGATTATCACCGTGTGGTCACCGGCGCGGGCGGTGTCCATGACCCGGCAGTCCAGATAGGCCAGACAGTCCAGGAGGAAGGGCGAACCGCCGGGCGTGAGACCGTAGGGCACTCCGAGGAGCTTGTCGTGGTACTCGCCGCTGGTCTCTGAGAAATGGGTGGCGACGTCTACCTGGTCCTCGCGCAGCACGCTCAGGCCGAATGTACCCGTCTCCAGGACCAGGTCGCGGCTGTAGCGGTCGTCCCGGACGGCGACTGCCACGCTGGGCGGCCGTTCGGAGACCTGCATTACCCACGAGGCGGTCATCGCGTTCGACTGACGACCGCGGCGCGTGCCGAGTACATAGACGCCGTGTGTCAGATGGCGCATCGCGGCCAGTATGGAGTTGCGGTCCTGTGGCTCCCTGTCCACCGTCCTCCGTTCGGTTCTGGGACTGGCTCCTTGTGTGGCTCCGTACGTATGTAGTTTAGCAGGGTAGAGCGGGTATACTGCGCTTCATGTTCGCAGGGGGAGATCCAGAAGCATGAGCGGCGCGCTGGTCGCTATCGGGATGGCGCAGGCTGTCGTGTACCTGCTCTTCATCCGCTTCGTAGACTTGTACGAGCGCGAGCCGCTTTGGTACGTGATCCCCGTCTTTATCTGGGGTTTTGCCGTGGCTACCACCGCTTCCCTGTTCTTTAACACCATCGCCGCCATTACCATCAGCACCATCGCCAGCACGCAGGCGGCGGACACTCTGACGGCGATCTTCGTGGCGCCCGTCGTGGAGGAGAGCTTCAAGGGGTTGGCCCTCATCATCGTGTTCCTCGTGGCGTTGATGCTGCGGCGGAGAGGAGCGATGGAGTACTCCGGGGTGATGGACGGGATCGTGTACGGCTCCGCGGTCGGTTTCGGCTTCGCCATAGCCGAGGACCTGATCTACTACGCCCAGTACGGGGCGGAGGTCTTCGTTGTCCGGCGGCTCTTCGGCGGATTCGCGCACGCCGCGTTCACCTCGCTGACCGGCGTGGGGATCGGCCTGATACCGTGGGTCCGTAGCGGTCTCCTGAAGGTCGCGCTGCCGCTGGTGGGGCTCGTATGCGCGATGCTCTTGCACGCGACCTTCAACTTCACGGCGACAGTCTTCGGGTCAGTGGCTTACCTGCTACTCCTGTGCGTGATCGCGGCTTACCTCGTCCTGATCGCGATCTGGCTGGCCGTCGAGCGGCGCACGATCCGGGACGAACTGCGCGATGAGGTCGGTTTCGGGACCATCAGCCAGGAAGAGTACGGTATCCTGCCGACCTATTTCCGGCGCACCGCCTACTACCTGGGGTTGATGTTGCGGGGGCGATTCGGCACCTGGCGCACGGCCAGGAAGGTCCATAACGCCGCCGTGGACCTGGCCTTTACCAAGCGGCTCACCCGCCGCTCGTGGTCTGCATCCGGTGAGAGCCGGGTGGACGAGCTGCGGGGGCGCATCCGCGCGCTGCGGGGACCGGCCGCCGCGATGCGGACCTGAACCCGCCGGAGTTGGCGTCGGGGATCATCCTGGCCGGCGGCGCAAGCAGCCGGATGGGGCGCGACAAGCTCTCCCTCACTGTCGGCGGCGTCCCGCTCATCCGCCGTGTCTACGACGTTCTATCCTCTCACTGCGCTGAGCTGCTGGTGGCCGGCGCGGCCGACAGGCTGCCGGAGATTCCGGTCGCGCGGACCGTCGAGGACCTGCGCCCCGGACGAGAGGGACCCCTGGCCGGTATCGAAACGGGGCTGACGGCGGCGAGGTATTCGCTGGTCTTCGTCGCCGCCGCGGACCTGCCGTTCCTCCCGGCGGACCTCGTGGGATACTCCCTGACGCTGCTCACTCGTGAGCGTGTGAGCGTCGTAGCGCCGCGCCACGAGGGATTGCATCCTCTGTGCGCCGCCTACGACCGCGCGATACTCCCGCAGGTCAGCGCGGCGCTCGATACTGGGGAGCGCTCCGTGACGAGGTTCATTCGCGGTCTGAGGGGGGTCCGGTTCGTGGAAGGAGAAGAGTTGAGCCGGTTCGGGGAGCCGGAATTTTTCCTGATGAACGTCAACTCGCCGGAGGACCTGGAGCGGGCGCGAGCCTGCGGGGGCGTGGAGTGAGGCTGCCTTCTCCTCGGGAGATCCTCGGAGACGCCCGGACGCTGGTGAACATCTATCGCGGCGGCGAGGTCCCGTTCCGCTACGACGAGCGGGCTGGAGAAGTGCGGACGGCGGTTATCCTGGGAGCGCAGGTGCTGCGGGGAGGGAGAGCCAGCCGGACGCTGGAGGCTCGGGTGCGGCACGGCGCGGAGCTGTACCAGCGTGGGGCAGTTGACCTGTTGATCCCGACCGGAGGTCTGGGCGAGCACCCGCCGAGGGAGGCGGAGATCATGGCGTGGTTACTGCGAGACGCAGGCGTGCCGGAGAGCGCGATACTCCTCGAAGACCGGGCGACGAACACCTGGGAGTCGGCCCTATTCGTTGCGGAGATGGAGCGCCAGGAGAGTATAGGCGAGATTCGGGCGGTGACGGACCCGCTGCACTGTCCACGGACGATCCGGGCGTTCCGGGAGGCCGGTCTCCGGGCGTGGGCGGAGCCGGTGTATAGTAGCCCGATGTGGCGCGTGCCGTTGATGCGCCGAGGACAGCTCGCTAGAGAGATGGTGGCGTCGGTTTGGTACAGGGTGAGGCACGGGATCGGCTCGCGCTCCACGCTATAGCGGTCGGGGTGCTGGCGATCTCCGCGGCGGCGATCTTCATCCGGCTCGCCGATGCTCCGGCGCTCGCGGTCGCGTTCTGGCGCTCGGCCCTGGGCGCGGTGGTGCTTCTTCCTATAGCGGTTGCGCGGCGGGAGAAACTGCCGGAGCCGCGGGTACTGGGGTGGCTCGTGCTCTCCGGGGTGCTTCTAGGGGCTCATTTCGGGTTCTGGATCTCCTCCCTCGACTACACGAGCGTCGCGGCGAGCGTGGTCCTCGTCTGCACGGCGCCGGTCTTCGTGGCGATCCTGGCCTACCTGACGATTGGTGAGAAGACCTCGCTGGTCTCGTTCGCGGGCATCCTGGTCGCCGTGGTCGGCGCGGTCCTGATAGGTGGAGATCGCTCGGTCGGTTCGGCGGCGTTGTACGGTAACGTGCTGGCGCTGATCGGGACTGTAACGATAGCGGTCCACCTGCTGATCGGGCGCCGGACGCGCACCGGGGGGCTCGGCGTGCTCCCGTACTCGATAATCGTCTACTCCGCCGCCGCGCTCACGCTGCTGCCCGCCGCGCTCATCACTGGCGAGCGCCTCTGGGGCTACTCGGGAGAGACGTGGTTCTGGCTCTTCACGATAACGCTGGGACCGCAGATCATGGGCCACACTGTCTTCAACTGGGCCCTGCGCTACGTCGAGGCGTCGGTCATCTCGGCCACGGTCCTCGCCGAGCCGGTGGCCGCCGCGGTCCTGGCGTGGTTGATCCTCTCCGAACGCCCCGGCCTCGCCACCGCTATCGGCGGCGCCATAGTCCTCATCGGCCTCTACCTTCTGATCCGCGGACGCCGCAACCCGGCGGCGAAGACGGCCACGAAGCGGGTCTGACCGTCTCGCGGACCCTACAAAACCTCTCACAAACCGTACCGGCGCGATGATGTATGCTGCGTTTCGATGTGAATGACTTATCTTCTGGAGAGACCTTTGGGACCGCTTAGGACCGGGTTCGTGTACGGGCTGATAGCTGTACTTCTGACGCTCGTGGCCGGGTTCCGGTTCGTGTACCTGGACCCGGCCGGTACGCCGGAGTGGGTGCTGGCGACCACGGAGACATTCCTGCCGCTGCTGGTGGCGGCGGCCCAGATCTTCCTGGGCATCCTCGCCGCGATCCGGACGCTGCCTGTCCGCGTGGACCCGGATGTGCCTTACCGCGCCATACTCGTGCGCGACTGTACCCTGGCGGCCACGGTCGTCGCCGTGATGGTGGGTGTGGCTCTAATACTGATGACCGCCCTGCACGCGACGGTCTTCGCCGACGACCTGCGGGCCTACGCTCACGACGCCGCCCCGCGCATCGCCGCCTACGTGAACGAGACCGGGAAAGACTTGCGGGAGCCTCCGCCGCCGACGAGCGCCGGACAGATAGAGAAGAACCTCCAACCTCCCGTCGTCGAGGATCTCGGACGCTCGCTGTTCAACCTGGTGCTGCGGGCGTTACTCATCGGCGCGTTCGGAGCGGGGGTCGGCTTTATACGGAGCTTCTCCCACAGCCGCCGGGCGAGTGCCGCCGCGCAAGGGAAGCCAGAGGCTGGAAAGTAGCTGTAGTGGGATGACGGACCGCGCGGTGCAGGTCGCGGTGGCCCTGCTCCTCGACGCCCACGCCGGCGAGCCTCCCGCCAGAGCGCACCCGACAGTCTGGATGGGTCGCGCCATATCGGCTTTCGAGAAGCGTGCTCTAGGCCTCAAGAGTCCCAGAGATCGGCTCGTGGCGGGAGCCGCCTTCGCCTTCGCCCTGCCCGCAGTCGTTTTTATCGCGACACGCGCGGCGCTCTCGCTCGCGCCGCGGCCCCTGCGCATTACGTTGGAGGTCGTCCTGCTCTCGACGACCCTCTCGATGCGCGGGCTGGCTGACGCGGCTCTCGCGGTCGAACACGAATTGGAGAGAGGAGACCTGGAGAGCGCCCGTGCCCGCGTCGGAGAGTTCGTTGGCCGGGACACTGCGACGCTCTCCGAATCCGAGGTCTCGCGCGCCGCCGTGGAGTCGGTGGCGGAGAACACGAGCGACGGCGTGGTCGCCCCGATGTTCTACGGCGCCTTTTTCGGGGCGCCCGGCGCGCTGGCCTACAAGGCCGTCAACACCCTCGACTCGATGCTGGGATACCGGGACCCACCGTATACGCACCTCGGCCGGGCCTCCGCCCGTCTGGACGACCTCGCTAACTTCCTGCCCGCCAGGGTAACGGTCCTCGCCGTAGCCGCCCTGGCCGGCCCGGAGGCCGCCCGTGCCGCATGGCGCTACGGACCGCTGACCAGCAGCCCGAACGCGGGATGGGTCGAGGCCGCGTTCGCGGGTGCGCTCGGGGTGCGGCTCGGCGGCGCCAACGCGTACGGCGGTGTGATCCACCCCGGCGCCATCCTCGGTACGGGCCGATCACCCGGAGGAAGGGACATAGCCGCGGCGGTTACCCTGATGCGCCGGGTCTGCGCGCTCCTGGCCTGCATGGCCGTCTTGGCTGGAGGCATCAGGCGTGGTTAGGGGCTGGGCGGGGCATGCGGACGGGCGTCACCACGGCGCGCACGGCGCAGAGGTATTGCGTGCCCTGGGTGGAACCTCCAATGATTTCCTGGATTTTAGCCAGAACATCAACCCGCTCGGGGCGCCCGCCAGAGCCGTCGAGGCCGCCCGGAATGCCGGTTTCGCCGTCTACCCCGACCTGGGGTACGCGGATCTTCGGAAGGCTCTGGGAGAGTATGTGGGCGTCTCTGATGATTACGTGCTGCCTACCAACGGTGGCGCGGAAGCGCTCTTTCTGGCTGCCCGTGCGGCAGCCGAGGCGCGGTCCGGGAAGAAGGCCGTTATCCTGGAGCCGACGTTCAGCGAGTACGCCGCAGCCGCCCGCGCCGCCGGGTTCGAGGTCGAGCGCCGCGTGGCCCGGCGGGCAGAGGATGCCTTCACGATGGACCCGGAGACCCTCGGAGATCTGGCCGATGTCGGGCTTGTGTTCCTGTGCAACCCGAACAACCCGACTGGCGGGGCGATGACCCGGGATGCGATGTTAGAGGTGTCGCGTTGTCTGGCGGAAGCAGGAGTCGTGCTCGTCGTGGACGAGGCGTTCGCGGACTTCGTGCCGGGGGTTAGCGTCGCTTCTAGGGTGGGACTCGGCGGTTTCGAGAACCTTCTGGTCGCGCGGTCGTTTACCAAGTTCTTCGGCATCCCCGGTTTACGGCTTGGAGCCCTGATCTCAGCCGACACCGGCCTCGCCGGAGCGTTCCAGCCGTCGTGGTCTGTAAACGCCGTGGCCGCCGCCGCCGGCATCGCCGCCGCCTCAGACCAGGCTTTCACGAAGTCTTCCATCTCGGAGGTGACCTGGCTGCGCGAGGACCTCTACGCTGAGCTGGAGGCATTGCCGGGGATCCGGCCGTATCCGGGAGCGGCGAACTTCCTGCTGGTAGAGGGGCCGGATACCCTGACGGAGCGACTGGCTCGCCGCCGGGTGCTGGTGCGCAGTTGTGAGCCGTTCTTGGGATTGGGAACGGGTTACTTCCGAGTGGCGGTTCGGACGATGGAAGAGAATCGACTTCTCGTCGAGGCGATAAGGGAGGAGCTGTAACCGTCCGCGCTCTATTCCTGGGCGGCTCCCGCAGCGGGAAGAGCGCCGCCGCCGAGCGCATGGTCCACGATCTGGGTGCGGATCGCGTTCTGTACGTGGCGACCGCCGAGACTTCCGGCGACCCGGACCTGGAGCTTCGCGTGAGGGCGCACCGCGAACGCCGTCCTTCGGACTGGGAGACGCTGGAGCTTGGCGGCGGCGATCTGAAGGCGGCGCTGGACGCCGCCTATAGGCACGAAGCCGTCCTCTTCGACTCGCTGACGCTGTGGGTCTCCGCCCGGATGGAACGGGAGAAGGAGACGCTGGCTGAGTTCGATGCTTTCCTCGAAGGAGCGGCGTCTATGGAGGCGGACGTCGTTCTGGTGAGCGATGAGGTGGGGCTCGGGGTGGTGCCGGAGAGCGCGGCGGGCCGGAGGTTTCGGGACCTCCTGGGGCTCGTGAACCAGAGAGCCGCCGCCTCAGCCGGAGAGGTACATCTCTGGGTCGCGGGCATTGGCGTGAGGATCAAATAACGGTGCGCGCGCTGCTCGCCTTCTTTACCGTGCTGCCGCTGCGTGGTGCGACGCTGCGGGAAGCCGCGCAGAGCGTACACCTGCTGCCGCTCGTCGGGCTGGTCACCGGTCTGCCCGGCGCCGCGGCACTCCTTCTCGGATATGCGCTGCCGCCCGGTGTCGCCGCCACGCTCGGGATAGGAGCGGTGCTGCTGGCCGCCGGGCTGCACCACAGCGACGGTGTCCTCGACGTGGGCGACGCACTCATGGTCCGAGGATCGCGGGAGCGCCGGCAGGAGGTCCTCAAGGACGCGAGGGTCGGGATCGGCGGCCTCGGGGCGCTGTTTCTGGTCTACGCTCCCGCGCTTACCGCGCTCGCCGCTATAGCGGACACCTCTCCGGTACGCGCCGCTCTGGCCCTTCTCGCTGCGGAGGTGGCTGTTCGCTCGCTGATGGTCCTCGTGCTCGCCTTTGGCGAGCCCGCGCGAGCCACATCCTCCGCGGTCGAGTTTGTGCGATCTCTGAGCGGACCTCGGCGGACGGCGGGCATCGTACTGGCCCTCGCCGCGCCGCTACTGCTCGCACTGCCGCTCGGCGCTGCTGCGCTGCTGGCCGCTCTCACCGTTCCTCTAGTTGCGTTGTTGGCGTTGCGGGTGTCTGGATACGCCTTCGGCGGGATCTCCGGTGATGTCTCCGGCGCGACCGGCGAGTTGGCCCGCGCGGTGTTCCTGGTGGTGCTGTCGGCAACGATTTAGCCCCCCGGCATGGTTGCCGGAGGGCCAAATCGCTACTGAATAAGACTAGCGGCTAGGAGGCGAGGTTGTCGCCCGGCTGCATGACGTGAACGGTGACTTCCGGGGCGATCTCGTCCAGGTGCTTCTGGAACTCTTCCGGGGTGCCGGGAAGGAACGGGAAGGTCCCGTAGTGTATCGGGACGACGTGGCGCACTCCGAGCAGACGCGCCGCGTGGGCGGCCTCGAACGGGCTCATGACGACCTGGTTTCCGATGGGGAGAAGCGCCAGGTCCGGGCTGTATAGCTCGCCGATCAGGGCCATGTCGCCAAAGACGGCGGTGTCGCCCGAGTGGTAGAGCTTGAAGCCGCTCTCGAACTCTATGACGAAGCCCATCGGCTCGCCGGCGTAGATGCTGCTCCCGTCCTCGGTCTGGATGCTGGAGGAGTGGAAAGCGTTGACGGCCGTGACCTTTACGCCGCCGACCTGGGCGGTACCGCCCTTGTTGAGGGGCATGGCGTTCTCGACGCCCTGGCTCTGAAGGTAGGCGAAGATCTCGAAGTTAGCCACCACCGTAGCGCCGGTGCTCTGGGCGAGGGGTATGGCGTCGGCGAAGTGGTCGAAGTGTCCGTGAGTGATCAGGATCGTGTCCGCCTCCCCGACCTGCTTGAGCTCCTCCGGGGTCTGGGGATTGTCGGTGAGGAAGGGGTCTATAATGATCTGCTCTCCACCGGCCGTAACGAACCGGAAGGTCGCGTGACCGAGGTAGTTGATCCTGGTTCCGCCGAGCATCTCTTCCACGATTTCCTCCATCTTCTTGAGTGCAGTTGCTTACGAAAAACAGCTTACCCCATACCCGGCGCCCATGCCGTGGAAACGATCTTCCGCCGCGCTGCCTATCGGATAGTCTATAAAACCAGTAAGCTGAGAGCCCAGGATAGAGAGCCGACCGCTAGGGGGTTTGCGTGGGATACCTTCCGATAGAGGATCATGGCGTAATAGGCGACCTGCACACGGCGGCGCTCGTCGGTACGGACGGTACTATCGACTGGCTGTGCCTGCCGGCCTTTGATTCTCCGAGCGTCTTCTGCTCCATCCTGGACGACGAGAAGGGCGGGCACTTCACCCTGCGGCCCACGGATTACGTCCGCAGCCAGCAACTCTACCTGCCAGACACAAATGTGTTGCTCACGCGCTTTCTCTCTCCTCAAGGGGTTGCGGAGGTGCTGGACTTCATGCCGATCCACACCGGCCACGGGGAGCGGCACCGGCTGGTGCGGAACGCGCACGTCATCCGGGGCGAGATGACCTTTGAGGTCGAGTGCCGGCCCGCTTTCGACTACGCCCGCTGCCCCCACAAGGTCTCCGTCGGTAAGACCGGCGTGGTCTTCGATTGCGGCAACTTCCGCCTCGGTCTGGCGAGCGACACCGCTCTAAAGGAGACGGACGGAGGGGGAGCCGGCGGCAGGTTCACGCTCGAAGCGGGGGAGCGGGCGACGTTCGTGCTGGCCGACATAGCCGAGGGAGAGGGACCGGGAGACATCCTCTCCCCGCCGGAGTTCGAGGAGTTGCTGGGTCGCACGCTCTCGTACTGGCGGCGTTGGATCTCGCGCAGCACCTATCAGGGGCAATGGCGCGAAGTCGTGAACCGCTCGGCGCTGGCTCTCAAGCTCATGGTCTACGATCCGACCGGGGCTCTCGTGGCCGCCCCGACGATGGGCTTGCCAGAGAGGATCGGGGGCGAGCGCAACTGGGACTACCGCTACACCTGGCTGCGAGACGCCGCGTTCACGCTCTACGCCCTCATGGCTGTAGGGTTCGAGGAGGAGGCCGGCAACTTCATGGGCTGGCTCCGGGACCGCTGCACCCAGGACAGCGACGGCCTCCTGCAGCCGCTCTACGGTATAGACGGACGCCTGGATATAGAGGAGTCGGTCCTGGATCACCTCTCGGGTTACATGAACTCCGGCCCGGTGCGTCTCGGCAACGCCGCCTACCAGCAGGTACAGCTCGACCTCTACGGGGCCGTCCTCGACGCTGCCTACCTCTACAACAAGCACGGCGCGCCGCTCGACTACGACCTCTGGCAGAACGTCCGCAAGATACTGGACTGGCTCTCGGAGAACTGGCAGCGGCCGGATGAAGGGATGTGGGAAGTCCGCGGCGGCCAGCGGCAGTTCGTCTCCTCCAAGCTGATGTGCTGGGTCGCCCTCGAACGCGGGACCCGCATCGCCCGTCAGCGCGGCCTGCCTGGAGGGGATGGACATTGGATCCTCGAGCGCGACCGCATCTACGAGGACATCATGCAGAAAGGCTGGAACCCGGAGCGCAAGAGCTTCGTCCAGTACTACGGCTCCGATGCCCTCGACGCCTCGCTGCTCTTGATGCCGCTCGTGAAGTTCGTCGGTCCCAAGGACCCTCGCTGGCTCGCCACCCTCGAACGCATCCAGGAGGAGTTGACCCACGACACCCTCGTGGACCGCTACCTGAACGCCGAGGCCGCCCCGGACGGACTCGAAGGCGACGAGGGGAGCTTCAGCATCTGCTCCTTCTGGCTAGTCGAGTGCCTCGCCCGCGCCGGCCGGCTGGACGAGGCGCGACTCTCGCTGGAGAAGATGTTCTCCTACGCCAACCACCTCGGGCTCTATGCCGAGGAGGTCGGTACCTCCGGTGAGGCGCTAGGGAACTTCCCCCAGGCCTTCACTCACCTCTCCCTGATCAGCGCCGCCGTACACCTCGACCGCGCCCTGCACCACTCCTAGACCTTGCGAGCCCCGCTCTTCGAGGCCGTCCCGAACTTCAGCGAAGGCCGCGACGCGGCCAGGATCTCCCGCATCGTCTCTTCCGTCCGCGCCGTTCCCGGCATCCGCGTCCTCGACCTGCACACTGACCCGGACCACAACCGGAGCGTACTCACCTTCGCTGGTGAGGAGGAGCCCATTCTCCGGGCCGCCGTAACACTCGCCGCCGCCTGTGCCGCCGAGATCGACCTCTCCGCCCAGGCCGGCGTTCATCCGAGGATGGGTTCTCTGGACGTGCTCCCGTTCGTCCCGCTCGAAAACGCCACGATGGACGGCGCGATCCGGCTGGCCCGCCTCGCGGGAGAGAGCATTGGCTCTCTGGGATACTCCGTCTTCCTCTACGAGCGCGCCGCGACCTCTGAGCACCGTCGAAACCTGGCTGAGGTGCGCCGTGGCGGATACGAGGGCCTCACCGAGCGCATAAAGGACCCCCTCTGGCACCCGGACTACGGCCCGAATGCTCTCGACCCGCGCCTCGGAGCCGTCGCCGTCGGCGCTCGCGACTTCCTCATCGCGTTCAACGCCTACCTCGACACGGCGAACGTGGAGATCGCCCGTCAGGTCGCCCGGAAGGTCCGGGAGCGGGACGGCGGGCTGCCGGGATTGAAAGCGCTCGGCCTGGAGGTCGCGGGCAGGGCGCAAGTCTCGATGAACGTAACCGATATCGAGGCTGCGCCGCTGCCGGTCGTCCTGGAGGCCGTGCGCGCGGCGGCGGCGGCTCTCGGCGCGCGGATCGAGTGGACGGAGCTAGTCGGGCTAATGCCGCTGGAGGCCCTGCTCCAGACGGCGCGGCACCATCTGGCGTTGCGGGACTTCGACGGGAGACACGTCCTGGAGGCGGGTTTGTGGAGATCGGAAGATGGCTGAAGCAACGTTTCAGCCAGAGTGCGCGGCCCAGGATACGCCATTGGCGGTCCGGATTCTGATAGAACATTACGCGAACGGGGGCCGTGCGGGCCGCGTGACGAGCCTGGAACTTTGAACGGAGGAATCGGCGTGGAGAGTGGAAGGAAGCTGGTAGCGGCGGCGATACAGATGTCTTCGACGCCGGATAAGGACGAGAACATGGCGACAGCCGGAGCTCTGATCCGGAGCGCTGCGGCGGCCGGCGCTGAGTTGATCGCTTTACCGGAGCTGTGGAGTTGTCACGGTCTGGATAAGGTCTACCGGGAGAACGCGGAGCAGATTCCAGGTCCGACGACGGACTTTCTCGGGGAGCTAGCGCGGGAGCTTGGCGTCTACGTCCTGGGAGGTTCGATCCTGGAGGGCGCTTCCGGGTCGGGGCGGCTCCACAATACCTCCACGTTCTTCGGGCCGGACGGCGAGCTGTCGGCCGTCTACAGGAAGATCCACCTTTTCGACGTGAAAGCCCCGGATCGCGAGTACCTGGAGAGCAAGACCATCGTGCCGGGCGAGGAGATCGTGACGGCGAAGGCCGGAACGGCCACGCTCGGTCTCTCGGTCTGCTACGACGTGCGCTTCCCGGAGCTCTATCGCCTGCTCGCTCTGCGCGGCGCGGAGATCCTGGCTGTGCCGGCGGCCTTTACATTGCAGACCGGCAAGGATCACTGGGAGGTCCTGCTGCGGGCGCGGGCCATCGAGAACCAGGCGTTCGTGATCGCGCCCGCCCAGTGGGGCCAGAAGGCGGACGGCCGCTGGACTTACGGACGGTCCATGATCGTTGACCCTTGGGGAACTATCCTCGCGCAGTGCCCCGACCGGGACGGCTACGCCCTCGCTACCCTCGACCTCGACTACCTCGACCGCTTCCGCACTGAGTTCCCAGCGCTCAAGAACCGCCGGTTGGCGGATCAGGGCTGGTAGCCGCGCTCCTCTGAGGCGTTAGTGGAGTTGGTAGACGAGGCCGATCCAGGCCAGAATCGCCAGAGCGAGCGCGACCGGAGCCGCTGCGGCCCGCGCCAGATCTCCCTCGCGTCCGAGCAGCCCCGTGGCCGTGGCGGCGAGCACTAGACGCTGCGGGGCGAGCATGCTGGCATGGCTTCCAGCCACGTTCTGCACGGCGGCCGTGAGCGTCTCCGGTAGGCCGAGTCCGCGGGCCGCCTCGATCTGGAGCGGCATGAAGAGAGCGTTGGAGGCCGCGTTGGAACCCGTGAGCGCGCCGCCGAGACCGGCCAGCACGGGGGAGAAGGCCAGATAGTAGTTCCCGAGACCACCGGCGGCGGATGCGAGAAGCGAAGCCGCTCCGCTCCCGGCGACGACTTCTCCGGCCAGGACGAAAGTCAGGACGGCACCGGCCGTCGGGAGCCACTGGGCCGCTGTTTCGCACAAAGCCTTTCCAGCAGTGCCCGCACCGACTTTGAGCGTAACAGCAGCGAACGCCGACGACATCAGGAGTGGCAGTCCCGGTCCCGTGAAGACCGGGCCGAGTCTGCCCAACGCTGCCGCGATAGTACCGATGCCGTTGGCTGCGGCGAGCAGGGCGAGCAAGAACCCGTAGGGTAGAAGCTCCCGCACGGGCACGCCCGCCGCTCTCTCTCGCCTGCGTACCAGAAAGAACGCGGTCGCGGCGAGACCTCCGACAGCGCCGGAGAGCTCCGGGACGAGGAAGAGGCTCGTGACGAGCGTAGCGACACCGGTAACGAGACCGAGCAGGGCGGCTTCGGCACCGTGACGGCGCAGTCCGGCCCACCCTCCGGCAAGCGCGACGGCTGCTAGACCGTATACGGGGAAGAGCGGGAGACTCAGGTATGCGCTCATGTCGGAGAGGTCCTGGAAGCTCGTGTCCGCGAGGTTGGCCCCGATGACGGTGCCGACCCCGAGCGCGCCCCACGGCACCGCGCATTGACCCCAACTGGCAAGCACCGCCGCCTTCAGGGGTGGGAAGCCGGCGGCGAGCAGTATCGGGGCGCTGATGACCACCGCCACCCCGAAACCCGTCACCGACTCGAAGAACGGCGCCACACCAACTACGACCCCAGCAGCCAACGCCTCGCGCTCCGGCTCCAACCTCCCGAGGAACCGCGATACTTCGTCTGTCGCCCCACCAGCGCGGAGCAGGTTGTAGAGGAGCAGACCGCCGAAGAGGACGTAGAGTACCTGGGCAGACGTTCCGAGTCCATCCAGTAACGAACTGCCCAGCCCCGAAGCATGCAGCGAAGGCCAGAGTAGCGCCCCGCCAACCGCCGACGCGAGAGCTGCTACCCCCGCCCACATGGCGGGCCAACGCAGCAAGATCAGAGCCACCACCGCAACCACGAACGGCGATACCGCCACACTTATCCCAATAATTTCTATCATGGTAGAATTACTTCTACCAGATGGACGAAGGTGGCGCAAGAGAGGTCGGGACGGTGGTCGAGGCGGTCTCATCAGAGCAGTTGGGGGCTCGGGTGCGGGATCTCCGGCGGCGGCGCGGGTTGACTCTGGAGGCGCTCGCGGAGAGTTCTGGGGTGAGTCGGGCCATGATCTCCAAGCTCGAACGCGGTGAGAAGAACCCGACCCTCGTCATCGCCGCCAGACTCGCGGAGGGGCTCGGCGTCACCCTCTCCCAACTCGCCGGGATGGAGGAGCGGCGCGAGGTGATCGTGGTTCCCAGGGACAGGCGCATGGTCATGCGCGACCCCGAGACGGGTTTCGAGCGCCAGGTACTCTCCCCGAACTTCGCCGGGCGAGGCGTGGAGTTCGTCCGCAACGTAGTCCCGGAGGGAGGGACGTCGGGTGAGTTTCCGCCACACAAGAAGGGCGTAGAGGAGTACATCGTAGTGGAACATGGCCGGCTCAGGGCGGTGCTTGGAGCCGAGGAGTATGTGCTGGAAGAGGGCGACGCCGTCTACTTCGAGGCAGATGTTGCGCACCGCTTCGACAACCTGGGCGAGGGAGCGTGCAGCTACTACCTCATCATAAGCTCACGAGGTGTGTGAGCCCCGGAGAGGTCGCGTTATGAGGCTTCGAGCAGGCTGGTCTTGCGGAGGCGAGCCTCGTAGCCGGCGCGGTGTCCGCGATAATATTCGAGCCTTTCGGGGGCGTTCTCCCACTTCATCAGGCTGCGGTTCCTGGTGAAAAGCTCCTGGCTCCTGTAGCGGCCGTCGAGCCACCCGGACCAGTAGGCCTCGCTGTGATCCGGCGACTTCCACGAGACTTTGCTTGCGGAGACCGGTACGACCTCGGAGCCGCAGGCCGGACACCAGTAGACGCCGTCCGGGAGACGCCGCATCTCGGGGTGTCCGCACTCGCAGGCGTGGTTCCCCGTGGCATCCGGCAGCGACGCTATATCCAGGAGCGTCTTGAGCGTCGGGCCGCCTATGAGGCTGCTACAGGTGTCGCAGCGGGCGGACTCGCGCCCGACGGGATGAAGGACGCCCGATCCGCACAGGGGGCAGTTGAGGGTCTTCGGGCTGGTGGTTGTCGAGAGGTCTGCCATCTCCTGTCCTTTCCTGGTATCTCTTGTCTGTACCAGTAATTATCCGTCCGAAGGACAAGGAAGACATCGCACAAATGATTGATCTTTTTATCACGAGAATTAAGCAGTAGTTTCTAGCTCAAATGGCGTAGCCCATCTGGTTTAGGCTCTTTAGAGCGTGAAACGCCCCGTCGAGAGCTGGGCCAGGACCCGTTCCCGCATCTCCGAGACGTCCGAGCCGGCAGCGTACAGGTCTTCTATGGGTTGCAGCAGGTCCGACGCGCCCAGAGGGATGTCCGCGCCGGCGGGGGTGACGTGATGGGAGCCGTTATCCAGCCGGAGTAGCTGCTTGCGTCCGCCGCGTTTGCCGCGTTTGGAGCGGTCCTCGCCGTTCACCTCCACGATATCGAGGGAGTAGTCGATCATGGGGGCATCCGCGATGGCGCCCCCGACCCCGTAGGCGTCGCAGACGGGGTTCAGGTGGAGGATGTAGTCCACGTCAATGCCGCCGGAGGCGAAGATCTTGACGTGGGAGAAGCCGTTGCGGTCGAGCTCCCAGCGCACCTCGCGCATCAGGTCGCGGAAGTCGCCGCGCCGGTTGCCGGGGGTGTCCATGCGGATGGCGTAGATGGAGTCCGGGATCTCCCGCGCCGCTATGAGCGCCCCGAACTTCTCATCGTCGAAAGTGTCTATGAGGATGGTGCGCGGTACGTCCGGCGCCACGGTCTCGTCGAAGGCGCGGGCGGCCTCGGCGGTCGAGCCGATCAGGAGCACCAGCGCGTGTGGCAGGGTTCCGCTGGCCGGAATTCCGAGCCTGCGGGCGGCGAGCTCCACCGCTACCCCGTCGCAGCCGCCCAGGTACGCGGCCCGCTCTATCATCGGCGTGACCGCCGGGTGCATCCGGCGCGCCCCGAAGGAGACGACCGGCTTATCGCCAGCGGCGATGCGGCACCGGGCCGCGCCCGTGGCGACCCCCGACGCCTGGCAAAGAAAGCCCAGGATCGCCGTCTCGTGCTCCGCGAACGCGCCGTACGGACCGGAGAGCGCAAGCACCGGCTCGTTCGGCCCGCAGATGGTGCCCTCCGGCACCGCCCGCACCTCCACCTCCGTTCCGTCCAACAGGTGCGCCACCTCGTCTAGGCCCGCCACCACGAACCACTCGTCCGGGTTCGAGGTCTTGTAGGCGACCTCCGCGTGGACGAGAGCGTTATCCAATCCGCGGGCGCGCAAGACCTGCATCGTGCGGTGGAAGTAAACGTCAGCCACCTCGGCGCCCCGTATCTCTGTCTCCGACGCCGTGTTGAACCTCAAGCTCCCGATACCGCCGCTCTTTCCCCGCAACCGCGTGCCCTTTCCACTAGCCTGCCTGCGGCGTATCATAGCTAATCGAAGGACTTCCGATCTCATGTCCATCGAGACATGCTGTTTTGCAGGTAGAATCCGCTGCAAGGGAGGGCAGAGGAGTATTAGGGGCTTGAAGTCTGCTTCCCTGTGAGCCGGCGGTTCTGTGGCTACGAGTCACCCTCTTATCAGCCGGTCCGACCAACAAGCCTCTTCTCGCCTACCAGGCGCCTTATCTCGGCTATGACCTCTGAGATCGAGGCTGATTTCTTGCCGAGTAGCTCGTTGGCTCCCATTCTTATTGCCCAGGCGCGAAACTCGGTACTGTCAAGGACGGTCAGTACCAGCACCGGCAGGTTTGGGTTGACTTCACGAAGATCCTCGATCAGATCCGTGCCAACACCGTCGGGTAATAGCAGACCTATGATCGCGACGTCGGCAGCCCTCCACCGCCCGGGGACTCCGTTGCGAGCCTCGGCCAGAGACCCGGCCTGCCCGATCACCTCAAGGTCCGGTTCCCGCTCCAGTGCGCGCGCAAGGGCTTGACGGAAGCAAGCCTGCTCCTCAAGGAGAAAGATATGTTTCATG
>DASSMB010000030.1:0-5284 GCA_035689095.1 Rubrobacteraceae bacterium
TCCCTTCGCAGGCTCTAACATGACGGGTTACGCAGCCGAGAAAGCCGGGAGGAGATGGATATCAATCGAGTTAAACGAAGAGTATCTGGAGACGTCACGCTTCCGCTTCGTTCAGCCTGTTTTGTTCGAAGAGTCCGCCGCCCAAAACTACGGCAATCCTGAATAAACTCTACCGGTCCATTTTCTCGACCAGACGAATTATCTCGCTAAGAGGTAGTTCCAACGCTTGTGCTATACGCTGCGCCGAGTCCAGGGTGGGTTTTCTGACTCCGCGCTCAACCATGCTGATAAAGGTACGATCAAGCTCGGCCATCGCGGCGAGAGCTTCTTGGGAGAGTCCACGTTCCAAGCGCAACCTACGAACCTCGCTCCCAAATCGGGAAGAAAACGAATTAGCCACTCAGCTCACGAAGAATGCTAGTCAGATCCGATGACCATTTCTTACCGTAACTCGCCGAATCATCTACGTAAACACGATTCAGGAACCTATCATTATGCGGGGCCATCCTGCGGTCGAGAACAGCAGTTCGAATAAAACGGAACTCCCACCTACCACTTCGGTTGAAAGTGCAGGCCGCAAGTAACTCAAATTCATCCTCGTGATAGTAACGGAGATGCGGAGCTTCCTTGGGAGCGCGGGTTCTCTGAAAATCCACAGTCATGGGACCGCCAGGTCGCTTCTCCTTCTCCACGTTCTTGCACTCGAGCAAGTAGTCGTGGCCTTCGAAGGTTAGCTTGAAGTCCGGCTGACCGTCTTTGTCAATCTGCTCGAAGTCGTCGAGAACACCCTCGCGATGTAGTTCCGTAAGATACTTTCGCAGATGCTCCTGCGCCACGGCTCCCTTTACTGCTATGTGCAAACGGTTGTTGGAGAGAACCATGTCCAATATTTCGACAGAGTCCATCTGAAACTGAACTTCAAGCTGATGCAGCTTTCTCTTTTCTTCCACGCAACCGCACCTCTGCTCAGATAAATACAATGAGCGCCAGCGTACCTGCGTGACGTAGAAGTCACTACGGACTATAGTCTACAAAGTGCCGGGAGAACTAAAAAGCTGCTGAAAGTCTGGGGAGAGTCACCCTATCATGTTAAGCTGGCAGCGCAATGACGAGTACCGTTACCCAGCCCAGGCAAGAGAACAAGCAGCGGACGAAGGAGCTTCCGCCGTATAACGTGGTCCTGCTCGACGATGACGATCACAGCTACGAGTACGTGATCCTGATGTTGAGGAAGCTCTTCGGGCATTCGGTGAACAAGGCGTATGGCATGGCGCAGGAGGTAGACGCGACCGGCAGGGTCGTCGTGGCGACCACGAACCTGGAGTTGGCGGAGTTGAAGCGCGACCAGATCCAGAGCTTCGGACCAGACCCGCTTATCCCGCGCTGCAAGGGCTCGATGTCCGCAACGGTCGAGCCCGCTTCTTCCTGACACTACCTTAAGTGCTCAGTAGCACTCCCTCGTATGGCCCCAGTTCGAGGTCGTCCGCGTCCACGAGACTCTTCCGTTCCGGGTCCGTGGAGCACAGCAGCTTCGCCCCGGACGCGGCCAACCGTTTCGGGAGCCGCGGCCGCGCGGTTCGCGGGCCGAAGTTGAGGACCACGAGAGCGCGGCTGTCGCCGTCGCTCCTCTGGTAGGCGAGGACGTTCTCGTCTCCTGGGTCCAGGGGCTCGTAGGAGCCGGAGATGAGGGCGGGATGCTCGCGCCGGAGCCCGACGAGGCGCCGGAAGAGGGAGAGTACGGAGCGAGAGGCTTCCTTCTGGGCCTCGACGTTGACTTCCTTGTAGTCTCCGGTGATGGGCAGCCACGGGTCTGCCTCGGGCGGGCAGAAGCCGGCGTTGGGTGAAGCGTCCCATTGCATGGGAGATCGTTCCGGGTCCCGGCTATGTCCGGGGCTCAGCTTGCCCTGCGGGTCCTGGACGAGATCCTGGTGGACCGGCACGTCTTGCATGCCGATCTCATCACCGTAGTAGCACGTCGGGGTTCCGCGCAGGGTTAGCAGGAGCATCTGGGCGAGCCGGGCCCGCTCCTCGCCGAGCCGGGTGGCTACCCGGGACTGGTCGTGGTTGCCGAGCACCCAGTTCGGCCACGCGCCCTCCGGCAGCGCGGTCTCGTAGGCGGAGATCAGGCGTCCCACCGCCCGCGGCTCCCACTTCGCCAGATCCACGAGCCCGAAGTTGAAGGGCAAATGCACACCGTCGAGATCGGTCCCATAGTAGGCTATCAGGCGCTCCAGGGGCAGGTAGAGCTCGCCGATCAAGACCCGGCCGCCCCCGTACTCGTCCGCCACGGCGCGCATCTCGCGTACCACGTCCATCATCTCGGGTTGATCGTCCGAGTGGAGCCGGATCTGGCGCGTCCAGGGCGGATCCCCCGGTTTCCATCCGGGGTTCGGCGGGTTGTCCCGCAAGCGGTCGTCCTTTACGCAGAAAGAGAGGGCGTCGAGCCTGAAACCGTCCACGCCCCTGTCGAGCCAGAAACGCATGACATCGTACATCGCCTCCCTTACCCGCGGGTTACGCCAGTTAAGGTCGGGCTGCTCTACCTGGAATGTGTGCAGGTAGTACTGCCGCGTCTTCTCATCCCATTTCCAGCAGCTACCGCCGCCGTGGACGCTCTCCCAGTTGTTCGGCGGCGAGCCGTCCGGCTTCGGGTCGTGCCAGACGTACCAGTCCCTCTTGGGGTTATCGCGGGAGGAGCGGGACTCCGCGAACCAGGGGTGTTCGTCCGAGGTGTGGTTGGGGACGAGGTCGATAACCATTCTGATGCCGCGCCGGCGCGCCTCTTCCAGCAACTCATCGAAGTCTTCGAGCGTCCCAAAGAGAGGGTCCACGCCGCGATAGTCGGAGATGTCATAGCCGAAGTCCGCCATCGGGGAGGGATAGAAAGGCGAGAGCCAGACGGCGTCCACCCCGAGCCATTCCAGGTAGTCGAGCCGCCCCGCGATGCCGCGCAGGTCCCCGACGCCGTCGCCGCTCGCGTCCGCGAAAGAGCGCGGATAGATCTGGTAGATCACTCCGTCCTGCCACCATGAGAATTGCCCTGTCAAGTCGTCCTCCTTAATGCCGGATCCTTATTATGAGGGGTCCGCCGGTTCGCCTCGTTCGAGGGCGATTTGCGGCGGCTTCGCCGTTAGATTACTCTGTTTGCAAATAATTGGGGACTGGACAGAGAAAGGCAGGGTCTATGTACAAGGCAACGTCCAGAAGCGGCAGCATCCCCCTCTCGCGGCGAGCGATGAGCCGGCGCAGCTTCTTGAAGCTCGGCGGCGCCGGTCTCGCGGGGGCGGCCCTTTTGGGCGCGACGGGCTGCGGCGGGGGCGGCGGAGGCTCCAGTGAGTCCGGCGACATCGTCTTCGCCAACGGCCCGGACCAGAGCGGGGCCACGGAGAAACTGCTCAAGAAGTTCAACGAGCAGAGCAAAGACTTCAAGGTCAAGTTCCGGGAGATGCCGGCTGATACCGGCCAGAACTTCGACAAAATGCGCACGCAGTTCCAGGCGGGCAGCGGCGACATAGACGTGTTCGCGGGCGATGTGATCTGGCCGGCCCAGTTCGCCGCGAACGGCTGGCTCATGGACGTGAGCGACCGCTTCCCGGAATCCGCGAGGAAGGACTTCCTCGAAGGTCCGATACAGTCCCTTACCTACGATGGCAAGGTCTACGGCGTGCCGTGGTTCACAGACGCGGGGATGCTCTACTACCGCAAGGACCTTCTGGACAAGGCCGGTCTGAAGCCGCCCCAGACCTGGGACGAGCTAATACAGCAGGCAGATCAGGTCTCCAAGTCCGAGAACGTCAAGTACGGCTTCGTCTACCAGGGGTCCAACTACGAGGGCGGGGTCTGCAACGGCCTAGAGTACATCTGGACGCACGGCGGCGACGTCCTGGACCCGAACGACGCCAGCAAGGTCATTATAGATAGCCCCGAGTCCGCTGCGGGTCTCGCCACTGAACGCCGCACCATCTCGGACGGCGCGGCCCCCCAGTCCGTCACCAACTTCACGGAGACCGAATCGCAGACCACCTTCCTCAACGGCGACGCGGTCTTCTGCCGCAACTGGCCTTACATGTACGCGCTGGCCGCCAACCCGGACGAGTCGAAGATTAAGCAGGAGCAGGTTGGCGTCACAGCGCTGCCCGTGAAGGAAGGCCAGCCAACCAGCAGCGCCCTCGGCGGCTGGAACA
Source organism: Rubrobacteraceae bacterium (assembly GCA_035689095.1). GTDB lineage: Bacteria > Actinomycetota > Rubrobacteria > Rubrobacterales > Rubrobacteraceae > JACDDK01. The sequence goes on from DASSMB010000030.1 coordinate 4,185, forward strand.
TGCTCATAAACGCCAACTCTCAGAAGCAGGACCAGGCGTGGGAGTTCGTGCAGTGGATGACCGACCCGGCGCAGCAGAAGTTCCGGGCTCTCCAGGGCTCGTTCCTTCCGGTGGCTACCTCCCTGTACAACGACAAGGAGATCAAGGAGAAGGTGCCGGTCGTCTCCCTGGGCCAGGAAGCCCTCAAGAGCTCCAGACCTCGCCCCGTGTCGCCGGCCTACTCTGATATGTCCCTCAAGATGGGTGAGCAGTTCGCCGCCGTGCTCAAGGGTGACGTCTCCCCGGATAAAGCCGTAAAGACACTTCAAGAAGAGCTACAGAGCATTGCGGATCAGGTCTCGTAACTGACGCTGCCTCCACCGGGACGGCGCGCCTCCGCCTCGCGACACACGCGCCGTCCCGCAAGAGTCCTCGGTATTCGAGGAGTCACGCGGATAGTGAGATATACGACCCCGGACTCCCACCACGCCCATTCGACGCCTTCCGCCCTATGTTCCGTCGCTCTTCTCACGTAGGGTTCGACCGGACACCGGGATGCTCCCGCCATGTCCGCCAAGAGCCGGAAGCTCTACACGAACCGCAGCATTCTAGCCACGTGCGGAACCACGTGCTGAACCGCGTGCGGGAGCGAGCCGCAGGATACGGTCGTCACCCTCGGTGGGCGTGCCGCGTCCGTCGCGGTTGTTGGTAAAGACCCACAGAGAACCGTCGGGGGCCTGAACGGCGTTCCTGAGCCGCCCGTATTCGCCTGTCAGCAGGGCTTCCGTGCCGGTCACGTCGCCGCTCGGGCCCAGCTCCAGACGCCAGAGCCGCGCTCCCCGGAGGGCCGCCATGAAGAAGTCGCCGTCCCACTGCGGGATGGCGCTGTCCTTCAGAATTGTGGCTCCACTCGGGGAGGCTTCGTCAGTGGCGAAGGTCTGGATCGGGTCTATGAACCTCGGCTCTCCACCCGCGCCCTCGACCTCGGGCCAGCCGTAGTTGCCGCCGGCCTCTATCTTGTTGACCTCGTCGAAGCGGTCCTGGCCGAACTCACTTGCGTACAATTGTCCGCTTTCGTCCCAGGCGAGGCCCTGCACGTTGCGGTGTCCGTAGGAGTACGT
>DASSMB010000031.1:0-2135 GCA_035689095.1 Rubrobacteraceae bacterium
CAAGCAACTCTTCACTTTCCGGGTGCCGGTAGGGGTCGCGGCCATTATCACGGCCGGCAACTTCCCGGTCGCGGTGCCTTCCTGGTACCTGATCCCGGCCCTCACCTGCGGCAACACCGTGGTCTGGAAGCCTGCCGAGTACTCCCCCGCCATCGGCGACGCCCTCGCGCAACTCTTTAACCGTGGCGGCCTCCCGGACGGCGTCCTGAACGTGGTGCAGGCCGAAGGACCGGCGGCTTTCGAGGGGCTGGAACGGGCGCTGGATGAAGGACTCGTGGATAAGGTCGGCTTCACCGGCTCCTCGGAGGTCGGGAAGAAGATAGGCGAGCTGTGCGGCCGGCACATGCAGTCGCCGTGCCTGGAGCTTGGCGGCAAGAACCCGCTCGTCGTCATGCCCGACGCGGACCTCGATCTCGCCGTGGAGGGCGCGCTCTTCTCCGGCTTCGGGACAGCCGGACAGCGCTGCACTTCGCTCGGTACTGTCATCGCGCACGAGTCCATCTACGACGAGTTCGTCTCGAAGTTCGCCCGCGCCGTCGATGAGGCGAAGATCGGGGACCCGACCCAGGACGTTCTATACGGCCCGATGCTCAGCCAGCGCTTCCACGACCGCTTTATCGGGTGGCTGGAACTGATAGAGGACCACCACTCCCTCCACGGTTCCACCGGGATGGGGACCATCACGAAGGACAACCCGCGGGAGGGCTTCGTCGGCGACCCGGAGAGCGGTATCTACTGCCACCCCACTATCGTTGACGGCGTAACGATGGAGGATGAGATCTACCGGACCGAGACCTTCGGTCCAATTGTCGGCGTCGCGAGGTTCTCGGACTTCGATGAGGCCGTCGCCCTCTCCAACAACCACGGCTACGGTCTCTCGGCGGCGATCTACACCCGCGACGCCACTAACGCCCTGCGCTTCCGGGAGCGGAATAAGGCCGGGATGCTCTCGGTCAACAACTCCACCAGCGGCGCCGAGGCTCACCTGCCCTTCGGCGGCAACGGCAAATCCGGCAACGGAAGCCGGCTCTCCGGTATCTGGGTCATAGACCAGTTCACTCGCTGGCAGTCCATGAACTGGGACTACGCCGGCAAGCTCCAGAAAGCCCAGATGGACATAGCCGACCTGCCCGCCGACCTCGACTACCGGCTTCCGGAGTAGAGGAGCATGTACGACGTCATAGTGGCCGGGCTCGGCGGGATGGGGAGCGCGGCGGCCTACCATCTCGCCGGCCGCGGCAAAAAGGTTCTCGGGCTGGAGAAGCACACCCCGGCGCACGATAGGGGCTCCAGCCACGGCCAGTCGCGCATCATCCGGCAGGCGTACTTCGAGGGCGCGGAGTACGTGCCGCTACTCCTGCGGGCCTACGAGCTGTGGGAGCAACTGGAGAAGCAGACCAGCGAGGAACTGATGACGCTGACGGGCGGACTCATGATCGGCGCTCCCGAGAGCCGGCTAGTCGCCGGCAGCACGCACAGCGCCGAGGAGCACGGTCTGCCGTATGAGATCCTGGACTCCTCCGAGCTGAAACGCCGCTACCCGCCCTTCGAGCCCGCGCCCAACACGGTCGCTCTGTACGAGAAGCAGGCGGGTTTCGTGCGCCCGGAGGCGAGCGTCAGGGCACACCTTGACCGGGCCGCCTCTCTCGGCGCGGACCTTCACTTCGAGGAGCCGATGGTCTCGTGGGAGGCCACGACATCAGGGGTGCGGGTGCGGACGGAGAGAGACGTATACGAGGCGGAGCGGCTGGTGATCGCCCCAGGGGCGTGGGCGCCGGGGTTGCTGGCGGACCTGGGGCTACCGCTGGAGGTTACGCGCCAGATCCTGTTCTGGTTCGACCCGATAGGCGGCATCGAGCCTTTCCTGCCGGACCGCTTCCCCATCTTTATCTGGGAGCCGGAGGACGGCAACGCGTTCTACGCCTTCCCGGCGCACGACGGTCCTGACTGGGGCGTCAAGGTCGCGTTCTTCCGGGCCGACGGGACGCCGGCCGACCCGGAGACAATAGACCGTGAGGTGCACGGCGAGGAGGTGGAGTTCATCCGGCGCTACCTCGCTCGCCACGTCCCGGCTCTGAACGGAGATCTCCTTCACACCAAGACCTGCATGTACACTAACACCCCCGACGAGCACT
>DASSMB010000032.1:0-4106 GCA_035689095.1 Rubrobacteraceae bacterium
CGAGCTAGGCAGGTTCCGTCCGCACGACGTCCGGTCCAGCGCCCGCGCGTTTATAGGGATGCTCCTCCCGCAGGCGGGAGGCAAGATGTTTTTCCCGGCTATCCGGGAAGACGGTCTGACCGACGAAGAGCATATAGAGAACGCGATCAAGTTATTCCTCGAAGGACTGAAGCCCGAAAGTTAGGAGCAGGTTGTGGACTCCATAGAGGTTACGGGGCTGACCAAGCGCTACGGGAAGATCGAAGCCCTGCAAGGCGTTGACCTCACGGTTCCAGAGGGATCGGTCTTCGGGCTGGTAGGGCCCAACGGAGCCGGGAAGACGACCCTCATCAAGGCCCTCGTCGGGGCGCTGCGCCCCACGAGCGGCGACGCGCGCGTTCTCGGACTCGACCCTCTGAGAGACCGGGCCGAACTCCGGCGGCAGATCGGCTACATGCCCCAGTCCCCCGCCCTATACGAGGACCTCTCGGCCCGGGACAACGTCCGGTTCTTCGGCGCCGCTCACGGGGTGCCGGAGATCCACAAGAAGACCGACGAGGTGCTCGCCTTCACCGAGCTGGCCGGGCGCGCGAAAGATCCTCTGTACACGTTCTCCGGCGGGATGAAGCGCCGCGTCTCCCTCGCCTGCGCTCTGGTCCACCGGCCGGAGGTGCTGTTCCTCGACGAGCCAACGGCTGCGGTGGACCCGCAGCTCAGGAGCCGGTTCTGGAAGACGTTCCGCAAGCTCGCCGGGGAAGGCGCGACGCTGTTTATCAGCACTCACCTGATGGAAGAGGCGATGCTGTGCGACAGGGTCGCGGTCCTGCGCAAAGGTCGCGTCATAGCCTCCGACACGCCGCGCAACATACTGGAGCGCGGCAAGACCCGCCTGGTGTTGAGCCGTAGCGGCGACGAGGAAGAGAAGACCATCGGCGGGCATCCCGAAGACCTGGCGGCCGCGCTGCATCCGTATGGGCTGGCGCCGGAGGTCACGGCGGTGGAAGTGGAGGCCGACACGCTGGAGACGGTCGTGCTGTCGCTAATAGAGGAGGAGGCGCGATGAGACACACGTTCACGGTCGCCCGGCGGGTCATAAGGCAACTCCTGCACAACCGCAGGTTCCTGGCGCTCTCCATCGTGGCTCCGCTCCTGATCGTCTACTTCCTCAAGCTCTTCTTCGACACCATGCCCGAAGGCTTCGATGTCGCGCGCTACATAGTCCCGGTGGCGGCGTTCATCGTGCACTTCCTGGCCTTCATCCTGTGCGCCATCTCGCTCGTGCAGGAGAGGACGGCGGGGACGATGGAGCGCATGTTCATAAACGGTTTCCGGCGGGCCGAGATCATCGGCGGATACATGCTCGGGTTCCTGGGGCTTGCGACCTTCCAGGCCGTCGCGGCGCTCACCGAGGCGATCTGGCTCTTCGAGCTGGACTACGATACGCAGACGCTCGTCACCCTGTTCGGCGTCGTGTGGCTGCTCGCGATAGCCTCCGTCATGCTCGGCATCTTCGTCTCGACCTTCGCTCGGCACGAGGGACAGGTCTTCCCCTTCATACCGCTCATCATCTTCCCTTCGGTCTTCCTCTCGGGACTGCTCATGGACATCGAAGACCTGCCTACCTGGGCGGAATGGCTGGGACACGCCTTCCCGCTGTTCTACGCGAACGACGTGATCCAGGAGGTAATAAAACCGGACGGCTCTCTCGGCGACGTGTGGGGCAACCTCGTCATCCTGGCGGGCTACGGCGTGGTCCTTCTCTTGCTCGCGTCCCGCACGCTCCCGGAGGTCGAGTAACGCGAAAGGAGTCCCTCATGGCCGAGATGACAACGCAGGCTCGAAGCGTGCTGCGGACTACGTGCTGCGTCGTGGGCGGCGGCCCGGCGGGGGCCATGCTGGCGCTGCTGCTGGCGCGTGGGGGCGTGGACGTAACCCTGCTCGAAGCGCACCCGGACTTCGACCGCGAGTTCCGGGGCGACACTCTCCACCCTTCGGTCATGGAGATCATGGCGGAGTTGGACCTCGCCGACCGCCTGCTAGAACTCCGCCACAGCGAGGTGCATAGCCTGACCTTCCAGACGCCGGACGGGCCCTTCACACCCGTGAACTTCCGCCGCCTCAAGAGCCGCTTCCCCTACATAACGATGATGCCCCAGAAGAGCTTCCTGGAGTTCATAACCGGAGAAGCGAAGCGCTACCCCAACTTCCGGCTCGTGATGCGGGCGCGGGTGCGAGAGCTGGTCGAGGAGAACGGCGTGGTTCGCGGCGTCCGGTACGAGGGCGAGGACGGCGTTCATGAGGTACGCGCGATCCTTACCGTCGGCGCGGACGGTCGCGGGAGCCGGGTACGGAAGCTGGCCGATTTCGAGCCGGTCAGGACCTCGCCGCCGATGGACGTCCTCTGGTTCAAGCTGCCCCGGAAGGAAGGCGATCCGGAGGACGCGATGGGGCGTTTCGGGCGCGGGGAGATCGCCATCCTCCTCAACCGCTTCGACTACTGGCAGGCTGGATACGTCATCCCCAAAGGCACCTTCTCCCGGCTGCGGCGCGAGGGGATCGAGGCGCTCAGACGTAACTTCGCCGGCCTGGTCCCGGACTTCGCGGATCGCGTCGAGCGCATAACGGACTGGCAGCACGTCTCGCTGCTCTCTGTGGAGTCGAGCCGCTGTCCGAGGTGGTACAGGCCGGGGCTGCTCGTCATCGGGGACGCGGCGCACGTCATGAGCCCGGTCGGAGGGGTCGGCATCAACTACGCCATTCAGGACGCGGTCGTCGCCGCGAACGTGCTGGCAGAGCCACTCAAAGAGAGCCAGCGCCGCCTGACGGACCTGCACACCCGCTACCTGGCGTCCGTGCAGCGCCGCCGCGAGCTGCCGACGCGGCTGATACAGCGTCTCCAGTCCCAGGTCCAGCAGCGCGTCCTCGCGCCCGCCCTCGACTCGGACCGTCCGTTCAAGCTGCCGCTGCTGGCGCGGCTCGTGTTCGACACCCCCGTCCTGCGCAACATACCCACCCGCGTCGTCGGACTCGGCTTCTGGCCGGTCCGGGTGAAGAAGTAGAGGAGTATCCATGAGCACGGTTCACGACATCGGCGTAAAGACAATAGTCCCCTTCGAGGACCTGGACCGGACCTCGCTCCCCATCGCTGGCGGCAAGGCGGCCAACCTGGGAGAGATGATCCGGGCCGGCCTCCCGGTCCCCGCCGGGTTCTGCGCGACCACGGCAGCCTACGAGCGCGTCTCCAGAGACGCGGGCCTGGATGCCATCCTTACCGCCCTATCCGGGACGCCTCCTGACGACGCGGCGCGTCTGTCGCAGCTCGCCGCGGAGGCGCGAGACCGCCTGTCGGCGGCGCCCATCCCGGAAGATCTTGCCCGGTCAATTACCGCGGCGTATCTGGAACTAGGGGATGGAACGTCTGTCCCGGTGGCTGTCCGCTCCTCGGCCACGGCGGAGGACCTGCCCTTCGCGAGCTTCGCCGGCCAGCAGGACACGTGCCTGAATGTCGTGGGCGAAAAAGCCGTGCTGGACGCGGTTCGGCGGTGCTGGGCCTCGCTCTGGACGGACCGCGCCGTAAGCTACCGCGCCACGAACGGGATAGATCCCCACGGCGTGCGTCTCGCGGTCGCCGTGCAGCGGATGGTCGCCGCCGAGGTAGCCGGCGTCCTCTTCACCGCGAACCCGCTGACGGGGAAGCGCCGCCAGGCCGTCATAGACGCCAGCCCCGGCCTGGGCGAGTCGGTCGTCTCCGGCGCGGTCAACCCCGACCACTTCGTCGTGAACACAACGACCGGCGAGATCGTCGAGCGCCGCCTCGGCGACAAGCAGGTCGCCATCCGAGCCGCCGAGGGTGAGGGCACGCAGCGCGTCGAGCTAGCCGGACAAGAAGACCTGGCCTGCCTCTCGGATGAGCAGGTTCGAGCGCTGGCGGCGCTCGGAGCGCGGGTCGAGGCGCACTACGGAGCGCCGCAGGACACGGAGTGGGCCATCGACGCCGGCGGTGGAATTTGGCTGGTCCAGGCGCGCCCGATCACGACCCTCTTCCCTCTCCCGGCCAATGCCCCGGCGACTGACGACGCCCCGCGCGTCTACTTCTCGGGCAGCGTCGCCCAGGGCGTCTACCAGCC
>DASSMB010000033.1:0-9824 GCA_035689095.1 Rubrobacteraceae bacterium
AGCGGACCTCCGCCATGCGCCAGAAGCTCCTTTCGGAAGAGCGGTTCATGATCTCTCACGTCGGCCGCCTGACGCACGAGAAGCGCCCGCAAGACCTGATCTCCTTCGCCGAAAATCTCGCGCAGCGGCGGCAAGACTGGCGCTTGTTTATAGCGGGAACCGGCTCCCTCCGCCGGACGTTGGAGCGGCAAACGGTAAGGCTCCGGCTCGCCGATAGGGTGAAATTCCTCGGTTACATCTCGGAGGAGGAGAAGGAGGACTTGCTCATGGCGAGCGACCTCTTCCTGATGCCGTCTCCGACGGAGTTGCAGAGCATCGCGACGCTGGAGGCGATGGCCCGAAGCTGCGCGGTGGTCGCTGCCGGCTTCGAGACCAGCGCCGTAGGTGAGATGGTCCGGGAGGCGGGATGCGGCCTCTGTTACCGACCGGAGCGGATGGACGAGGCGGCGGAAGACACGAGCCGGCTGCTTGATGAACCGGATAGGTTGAGAGTTTTGCAGCGCAACGCCGAAGATGCGGCGCGGCGGCATGACGTACACCTGAGCGGTAAGCGCCTGGAGGAGGTCTACGCTTCCCTGCTCCGCGTCCGGGACGGAGACCCGGAGCCCGTGGCGGGGCCGCTTGAGAGGATGGAGGCTTGAACGACGGTATGGTCGCCGTAACCGGGGCCGGGGGATCTCTGGGCTCCGCCCTCACGCGGCGCCTGCTGCGGGGCGGCCACGCCGTGCGGGCACTCGTCCGCCGGGAAGAGGACGCACACCGGCTCCGGGAGATGGGGGCGACACCCATCGTCGGCGATGTGCGCGACGGACGGGCGCTGGAAAGCCTTGTCCGTGGCTGCGAGGCTGTCTTTCACCTGGCCGCCTGGATGGGGAAGCCGTTCGACGAGGAGTTGGCGCATGCCGTCAACGTCGGGGGAGCGGAGGGAGTAGTGCGGGCCGCGGCGGCTGGTGGCGCGCGGCGGGTGGTGCTGGCGAGCAGCATCGCGGTCTACGGGCCGGTGCTCCGGGGCGTCGTCACGGAGGACGCGCCGCTCTGGAGCGTGGGTGACATGTACGGGGATACCAAGATAGCGGCGGAGCGCGCGGCGCGGCGCGAGGCGGAGCGGCTGGGGATAGAGCTGGTAGTGTTGCGTCCGACCATGATCTTCGGCCCGGAGTCCCCGTCCTGGACGGAGGAGCCGTTCGCCGCGATCTCGAAGGGCCTCCCGGCGATCATCGGCAGCGGCGAGGACCTGGTAGACCCGGTCTACGTCGAGGACGTCGCGCGGGCCTTCGAACTCGCAGCCTCCATCCCCGAAGCCGCCGGCGAGACGTTCAATATCGGGGCGGGGCCGCGGACCTGGAACGAGTTCTTCGGCGCCTACGCCACCATGGCCGGGAAGCCCCTGCGGCGAATACCCGCCTCCGTAACCCGGCGGGCGGCCCAGGCCGGAGAGCGCGCCGAACGCCTCCTGGGACGCCGCCCCCGCCTTCCCTCGGAGATGGTCGGCGTGATGACGAGCCGGGCGGTCTTCTCGACGGAAAAAGCGAAGAGGGTGCTCGGCTTCGAGCCAGCCTACAGCTTCGAGGAGGCGATGGCTGAGACGGAGGCATGGTTGAGGAGCGCCGGACGGTTGCGGCGTCCCTCGGTCGCGCTGGTCACGGGCGCGGCCGGTGGGCTGGGGTGGGCGGTTGCGCGCAGGCTCCGGGAGGAGGGCCTGACCGTGTGGGCGGCGGACATCCAGCGCGAAGCTCTCGGCGGGCTGGCGGTGGAGGGAATCCGGACTGTGGCGCTGGATGTTGGGTCGGAGGAGAGCGTGCGGGCTGTGGTTGGTGAGATCGAAGCGGAGAGTGGTCCGGTGGATCTACTGGTGAACGTCGCGGGCGTTGGCAGGCCGGGACCCCTTGAGAGCCAGCCGTTCGGCGAGGTGGAGTCGCACTTCGACGTGAACGCTTACGGACCGTTGCGGCTGGCGCGGGCGGTCGCGCCGGGGATGCGGCGGCGGGGGTGGGGAAGAATTCTCAACGTCACCTCCACCAATGGGTTTATCGTGACGCCGTTTATGGGCGCGTACTCCGCCTCGAAGCACGCGCTCGAAGCCATCTCCGACGCTTTGCGGATGGAGCTAAAGCCCTGGGGCGTGGAGGTCGGCGTCATCCAGCCCGGAGCCATGAAGACGGCCTTCGCCGGACGCGCCCAGGCGGCGCTGAAGGCGAGCATCTCGGGCTCGAACGACGGCTGGAGCCCTTACTTGAAGTCCTTCCTCGACAGCTCGCTCTGGGGGACGGCTACGGCCACGAGCCCGGAGAGGGTGGCGAGGGTGGTGGCGCGGGCGGCGCTCGCCAACCGGGTCCCGGCGCGTAGTCTGGCAACGCTGGACGCGATCCCGGCCAGGGTGATGTCTATGATGCCGACGGCGGTCAGGGACGCTTTCCTGGTCCGGGCGGCGGGACTTTCGCAGGCCCCGGAGAGAGACGAGGCTTCGAGAAATAGAGCAGCCAGCCCGCCACCGGCCCGATCAGGAAGATGAGATAGAAGCTCAGGAGACGCCACAGGAGCACTGCCGCCGCGACGCTCCCCACTCCGGCGCCGACGCTCAGAGCCACGGCCGCTTCTATAAAACCGGCGCCGCCCGGCGTGGGGATGAAGTGCGAGACCAGGATGATGCTGGCGAGGAGCGAGAGGACTGTGGGGAGGCCCGCGGACACGCCGTAGAGGTGGAGAAGACTCCAGAGGATTACGAAGCCCGCGATCCATCCCACGGCGGTTATGGCGTGCAGCGAGACCCAGGTCCTTGCGGACATTCTCATGTAGGCGCGGGCGCTGCGCTGATAGTCGCGAGCGGTGTTCGTCAGCCGGGTCTGAAAGCGTCCGAGTAACGGCCAACGCGCCAGGGCGAGGAGCAGGCGCACGACCAGTCGGGGATGACGGCTGAGGATGATCGAACCCGCGACCGCCAGAGAGACCGCCACCACGGTCAGGAACTCGGCCCGGATAGGGAGTGAGATCGCTCTCGTATAGATCAGGTATCCCAGCCCCAGCGGCGCGGACCAGGAGAAGAAGATCAGGTCCAGGATAAATACCTGCACGATCACCCCGATCCCCTTCCCAACCGGCACTCCGAGCCGCCCGAGCGCCGCGACCGTGGCCGGTACTCCTCCAGTGTTGCTCGGCGTCAGGGCCGCGCCCAGCACACCAACGAGGTGCGCCAGCAGCGCCGGACGATACGGCATCTGGATGCCCTGTCCCCTGCACAGGAGAGAGACTTTCAGGCCCGGCGTCATCCACTCCGCGGCCAGCGCGATCACGCCCACGATCAGGAAGAAGGCGCTCAGGTCCCTGATGCGGTAGGTCTCCGCCTCGAACAACGCGCCGCCGACGGCGAGATAGAGCCCGCCGAAGCCGAGCGCGAGGCTCAGGAACAGCATCGCGAGAGCGCGTTTCAAGCGCTAGCCGGCCGCGCCGTCAGAAGCATTATTTAGAGCGTAGCGCACCACGTAGCGGGCGAGCCGCTCGGTGTCTCCGGCGAGGTCCAGATCCCTGCTCCGCAGCGCAACCTCTTCGAGGAGCGCCGGGCTCGCGGCGTAGCGCGCCACGGCTTTCGAGAGCGCCTCCGACGTCCTGACGTAGTGCCCGAACCCTTCCCGCTCGACGAACTTTGCCACACCAAGTTCGTTGAGGCCCGCGTAACCCGTGACGAGCACCGGACGCCCGACCGCCAGCGCCTCGTACACCGAGGCCGGTCCGGCCTTACCGATGACCACGTCGCTCGCCGCGACGTGGAGAGCCATCTCCTCGACAAAGCCCTCGACCCTGAGCCCCGGCGCCCGCAGTTCCTCCAGAGCGTGCCGCAGCTTCTTGTTCCGGCCCGTAACTACGACTACCTGCGGGGCGGCTTCGGAGTGGAGCAACGCCGGGACTATATGGTGCGGATGACCACCAACCCCTTCGCCTCCCAGGGTGACGAGGCAGGTAAAGCGGCCTTCGAGGCCGAGGCGGGCGCGGGCTTCCGCCTTCGACGGAGCGTTCAGGAAAGGCTGGCGGACCGGGTAGCTGACGACGGAGATCTTATCCGGCGGGACGCCCATGTGGATCAGGTCTCTGCGCACCTCCGCCGCCGGGACTACGACGTGCTCGGCCCGCGGGTCGGCCCAGTAGGCGCTTATGTTGTACGGCTCGGTCGCGTAGGTAAGGACCGGGACCTGGAGGCCGTAGCGGTCTCTGGCGAGCGCGAGGCCCGTTGTGAGCAGGCCGTGGTTCGAGACAACGAGCAGCGGACGTTCCTTCTCTAGCTCCGCCGCGGCCGTGCGGGCGAACTCGCCCACGAGACGCCGCTGTCCGGCGACCGTCAGGCGCGGGAAGGAGTCTATGAGGCGCTGTCCGGCGCGGGCGATGAACGGGTAGCGCAGCGCGAGCCGCCAGAAGGCTTTATGCCGGCGGTCGGCGTTCAAAACACCCAGGTCTTCCATATAGTCCGAGACGCGCGGGGAGAACTGGTCGGGGTAGTGGTATTCGATGGCCTCGGAGATCGCTCGGGCCGTGGCTACGTGTCCGCCGCCGACGGCGACGGTGGCGAACAGGATCCCCGGCCGCCCGGCACTCACCCGGGCCACGGCGTCCGTCCACGCTTTAGGGAAATGGAGCCGGAGGCGGACCTCCGGGCCGGACTTGGTGAAAGATCCAAAATAACAGGCATTCCAGACGAATATGGTATGGGCTGTCCGAGACGATGTCTACGGTCCGGCGTTGCGTCTTCGTTAAATATCGTCATGCGACTCCTCGCCGCGGACGGTCCTTATCGAGCAGGACCATTGTCGCCGCGGAAGCGGGATAGGCGAGAGCGAGAAGCGTAGCCAGAATGCCGGAGTCGTTCAGGGCGCCCGAGGCGGCTGCGGCGGCCGTGGCGCCGAGCATTCCGGCGGCGATGGCTTTACCGTCCGCGGTATCCCGGAGGCGCCGCAGGGCGGTGAAGATCAGGGCTCCACCGGCTGCCAGCAGCGCGGTCCACAGCGGGTTCAGCAAGTGCCGGAGGCTCAGGATGAGCTTGCGAACGGCGATCTCGTAGAGACCGGCCTCTCCGCCCGCAGCCCGCGCTCCGTGCGAGGCGTCCGGGAAGAGGAAGCCGCTCGACACGAAGAGCGCCGCCGCCAGGAATAGCCCGCCTCCCGCCCATAGCGCCACGCCCGCCATACGCCCGCCGCGCAGTAGCCCCACCGTGGCGCCCATCCCGAACCCCAGGGCGAGGGACCCGCCCACGTCCGCGCCCATCGTTGGCAGGCCAATGGCGAGCACCGCCAGGACTCCGGCCACCGCCACAGCCGCCAATAGCCGCGGCTTCCGCATTATCAGCAACGCCGCCCCGAGCGGCAGCGCTCCGGCGGCGACCGCCGAGTACTCGTTGCCAATGCCATAGAACCGCGTGCCGTAGGCCGGGTCGTGGCCCAGGATCGAGAACCGCATCAACCAGCCTCCGAGGGCGGCGTCGGAGATCACGCACGCTGCTGTCGCCAGGGCCACTACCGCCAACTCTCCCAGCGGGTTCCGCGAGACTCTCCGGGACAGGGCGACAAAAGCTGCGGCGAACAGTGAAGCCAGGATCGCCACGAGCAGCGCGTTCGTCACGGGCACGGCCGCCGCGGCCAGCGTCCCGAGAGGCAGGGCCGTGAGGAAGAGTACCGCGAGCCGGATGCCTGCCCACCCTCGCAGGATACCGGCCAGGACGAACGCCGCTACCGACATCCCGGACAGCAGAGTCCAGACAACCGACCGCTCCTCGTCCACGAACGCGAGCCGATCCTGGAGCCGCGAGACCTGCGTCATACTGCCGGGCCGGGCCTCGGCCGCTCGCCCCGACATCTCCGGTGGGGCCTGGACGCCCAGATGTTCGAGCAGGGTGGGGGCGACATCCTCGCTGCTCATCAGGCCAGCCGTATGCGTGCCCGGAGAGTAGAGGACACCGCCCTGATCTCCGGCGGCGAGTCCGAAAGGCGTGAGGTTCGCGGAGCCTGTCGGGGCGTTCGGGGCCGCTATAGCGACCACCGCTCCGGCCTGCCGAGCCGCATCCGCGGCCTCTCCCGCCTCCCGTGGATCAGATGCCTCGACCGCGACCAGATCCGCTCCGTGGAGGAGCGCGTCCTTCAGATGCTTCACCGGCTCTTTGCTGCCGTAAGTGATCGGCACTCTGCCTTTTGAGTCCATGACGACGAGAGCTGCGCGTCCGCCCACCGATGCGGCTCGGGCGCCGGAGTGGGCCAGCGCGTCTCCCAGGGCGCCCGGATGAACCGTCGCCGAAGGTCCCGTGAAGGAGCCGGGGATCTTACCTCGCTCCTGTGGCAGGTTCTCCGGCAGGACGGAAGTGTCCGCCCGCGCGCCCGCGCCGAGGAGCACGTAGTTCATCCGGGGGTCCTCCGGCGCCTGTCCTTGAGAGGTCGAGAGGCTCGCGACTGCGGCGTTATCGAAGACCGGCGCGAGGCCCGGATACTCTACGCTCTTCCACGTGAGCCCGCTGTCCGCCAGGACGAGCACGACCGGCGCGTGGTCCGGCTCGCCGGACGCGGCTTGCGCCAGCGGGAACAGAAAGACCATAGATAAGACCATCGCCGCTACCGCCGACCGCACGGCTTCATCCTATCAGAGAGCTGATCGAAAAAGACCGTTCCCGCCTTTGTGAGCCCGTTCCCGGATCATCCCTCGCACAACGGCGATACTAGCCTCGTGGGACTGAGATCATCCACACTCGACCAGAACTTTTCAATCGGCGTCAGAGCAGATGTTCCTGTTTAGGGAGCCGCCGGATGTAGCTGTCCGGCGCTTTGTCGCGGGCCAGCGCGGGCTTCCATTCTCCTACAGTGAAGTCGGGGCGACGCGCGGCGGCGCGACGGCCGGCTACGTCGCGGACCGTTACCGCGTCCGGCTCGGTGAAGGGGAGGAGACCTTCGAGCGGGCGGTCGCGGCGCTGCGATCCTGGAGTATGTTCGACCTCGGGTGGGCCTGTCTGATCCCCGACGATGCTCCTATCGAACGGGGCGTTACCGTCGCCGTCCTCGCCCGGCACCTCGGCTTGTGGTCGCTGAACGCGGCCCGCATCGTCTACGTGGTCGAGGATTCCGGCAGCGTGGAGCGCCGCGGCTTCGCCTACGGGACCCTCCCCGGACACGCCGCCCGCGGCGAGGAGCGCTTCTGCGTGGAGTGGGACCGCGCGTCGGACTCCGTCCATTACGACGTGCTCGCCTTTAGTCGTCCCGGCCACCCGCTCGCCTGGCTCGGCTACCCGTTCGTCCGGCGGCTCCAGCGGCGCTTCGCCAGAGACTCCAGCGCCGCCATGTTAGCGGCCGCGAGGGGCGGCCCCTGAATGGCTCTCCGCTGATTCCGCCGAACCTGCTAGACTGCCCGGCGGTATGAACGCGACGACGCACGCCATATTCGGGGTCGGGGCTCTGGCCGGAGCGGCGCTCCTGACGGGGATGGAGCCGCCCCTGTACGCCTACCCCATGGCGGTGGTCGCCGCGTGGCTGCCGGACGTGGATAACCCCCGCAGCACCCTGGGTAACGGCCTGAGCCGCCACAAGAACCCGTTGCTGAACGCGGTAACGCGCCCCATTAGCTGGGCATTGAGGACATCCTCGTTCTTCCTGATCCGCGTGGTGGGACACCGCACGCTGACCCACTCGCTCCTGGGCCTCGCTCTCTACGCGCTGGTGGCGTGGCTCCTTCTGGGAGGCTACCCGAACCTGTTCCTCGCGCTCCTCGTGGGAGCTGCCTCTCACATCGTCGCGGACGCTCTAAACACCTGGGGCGTACCGCTCCTGTGGCCGCTGAAGATACAGTTCCGGTTGTTGCCGGGGGGTGTCAGGTCCGGGGGCGCGGCGGAGTTCGTAGTGGCGCTCGTCGTGCTGGGGCTGACGGCCTACGCGCTGTTCGAGGTACACCCGGCGCTACGAGGTTTCCTCGGTCTCCTCCAGCCACTCTAGGGTCTTCCGGCTCTCCGGGTGCACGTCACGCCCGCGCTGCTCGTTGTATGAGATCGCGCGGCGCAGGGCCTCCCGCGCAGCCGCGCGAAGGTCTTTCGCGGCGAGGTCGCGCAGGTGGCCAACGCTCGGATAGTCGCGGGCGGGCTCTATCTTGTCCGCGACGTAGACGGCGAGGGCGAGGTAAGACATCCCCGGAACGCCGGTGGTGTGGACCCGGATCGCCTCCAGCACTTCCTCATCCTCGACACCGAGCTTGCGCCTTGCAAGCTCCGCCGCAACGGGACCGTGCAGCAGCTTCGGGTTCTCCCGCTCGAAGTCTCCGACGGGGAGGTCCCAGTCCCTCGCCAGCCGCAGGTACTCTCCGGCGGACATCTCGCGGGCGGCGTCGTGGAGGAGCGCGGCCAGGCGTGTCCACTCCTCGTTCAGAGCGTGAGTACGCGCCAGGCGCTCCGCCGTCTCGGTCACGCGGATGGTGTGAGCGTAGCGCTTCTCGGAGAGGCGGTCGCGGGCGAAGGCGTCGGCGGTCTCGGAGGATACATAATTCGGTTCACGGTCTTCCATTCGGTGCATTGTAGAATACGCGCGTGGATAGAGAACAGAAAAACATAGAGAGCGCGGAGATCATTACCATCGGGACCGAGATGTTGCTCGGTGAACTGGTGGACACTAACTCGGCCTGGATTAGCCAGAGGCTCGCCGAGCTGGGCGTCGGGATCTACCGCCACACCACCATCGGGGATAACCGCGACCGCATCGTTACCGAGATGAAGGAAGCCGCCTCGCGCTCCGACCTCGTCATAACCACCGGCGGTCTCGGCCCGACCTCCGACGACCTGACGAACGAGTGTCTGGCGCTCGCGGCGGGCCGGGAGATGGTCGAGTATCAGGAGGCGCGCGACCACGTGGACACCATGTTCGCCCGCTTCGGCCGCACGCCAACGCCGTCCAACTACAAGCAGGCGCTCTTCCCGGAGGGGACCACGCTCATCCCGAACCCTCTCGGCACCGCGCCGGGCGCGCTACTCGAAGTAGACGGCGCGCTCTTCGCCACCCTGCCGGGAGTGCCGGGCGAGATGAAGGGCATGTTCACCGAGACTCTGGCGCCCCTGATCCGGGCGCGCAGCGACGGCTCCATCGTCTCCCGCACGCTCTGGTTTACCGGCATCGGCGAGTCGGCCCTCGCGGAGGAGGTCCAGGACTTCCTCGACGCCACGGACCCGACCGTCGCCCCGCTCGCCGGACAGGGCAAGGTGCGCCTCCGCATCACCACCCGCGCCGCCACCCCCGAAGCCGCCGAAGAGAAGATAGCGCCCGTCGAGAAAGAGATCCTGTCCCGCCTCGACGAGTACTACTTCGGCCAGGACGAGGAGACCCTGGAGAGCGCCGTCGGGCGTCTGCTCCGGGAGCACGGCGCGACCCTCGCCGTCGCCGAGAGCTGCACCGGCGGCCTCATCGCCAAGCGCCTCACCGACACCCCCGGCTCCTCGGCGTACTTCGAGGAGGGGTTGGTTACCTACTCGAACGAGGCCAAGGAACGTCACCTCGGCGTCCCGCGGGAGATGCTCGTCCAGCACGGCGCGGTCTCCGAGCAGGTGGCGGGTGCGATGGCCGAGGGCGTCCGAAAAGCCGCCGGCACGGACTACGGGCTCTCCGTGACCGGGGTCGCCGGTCCGGATGGGGGGACCGAGGAGAAGTTCGTAGGGCTCGTCTACGTCGGGGTCTCCGATGCGCAGAAGACCGAGGCTGAGAGGTTGGACCTGTCGGCGTGGGCGCGGTCCAGGGATGCGATCCGGGAGCGCAGCGCGAACCGGGCGCTGGACCTCTTGCGGCTGCGGATCGAAGAGAAAAAATAAATCTTAAGAATTACTCTTG
>DASSMB010000034.1:0-3922 GCA_035689095.1 Rubrobacteraceae bacterium
AGGAGTTGGCGCGTCTTTTTTCTTTCGTTCTTGTTCAACTTACGGCTACTCCTTCCCCCGGAGCGGGACCCTGGTCTCCGCATCTCGGATCATGCCACCAGCCATGCTCGCCTACAGGCGCGTAGACTTTTCATGACGACCTGGATCCCGCACCCCATTCATCACCCCCACCTCTCAAACGTTAGTGCCGTTCATTGTAATCGAGCTATCGCCAAAGGTCGAAACGGGTGCTTCGCCGCACGTCATTCAGTCGTCCCCGATGGACCAGCCGAGGAGGAAGGCGGCGAGCATCGCCAGGTCGTTCCAGCCGTTGCCGTTGGAGAGGCTGCTCCGTCTCGAGGGACGAGGCGGGGCGGGACGGCTGAAGAGGCCGGGGGCCTTCTGGGGCTTCGGAACGATGAGGTCGAGCTGGCGCATCATGGTGAGGGTGTCGCTGCTCTCCCAGCTCTCGACGATCCTGTCTCCCGCGAGGCGCATCATGCTCATTCCCGTGATGTTTACCTGCCGGCCGGTCGGGGCGATGGCGTGCAGGCGTCCCAGGTGCGTCGCGGTGAGCCTGTAGTGGTAGGAGATCCTGGCCTCTACGCCCTCGCTCGACACGACGATGGCGCCGATGTCCACGTGAAGGTCGGGGAACGCCTCGCGGAACTTCGCCGCGCTGCTCTTTAGCCGTTCGGGGCTCCTCTGCTCTCCACCGGGAGGCGTATGGTGATCGTGGACGACGCAGGCGGGAGCGAAGAGGTCGTCGATCACGTCCAGGTTCCCCCGGCCCCAGACCTCCTCGCACATGCGCTCCAGGAACTCGCGGGCCATGTGTTCTTTCTCTGCTGGCATGGATACGCTCCTCTCTCCGACGCGCTAACGGCGGGGCGGCATTCCGGGTGGGAAGGGTCTTGGATCCCTGGGCCACTTGCCGTGCCGCAGAGGCTCGATGGCCTCGGGGACGAGAGGGTAGCTGATCGTCTCGCCGCAGACGTCGGGCTTCCCGGCCCTAAAGACGGCATCCGCCAGGCCTAGGACCTTCTCCTCGACGTGTCCGACGGGGTAGTTGACCACCTGGGCCGCGCCGGCGGAGATCCAGAGCGCGTGTACCCTGGGGACGGCCCCGTACAGGGCTGAGACGACCGCCGCGGCCAGGATGCAGCGCCAGTCCTGCTCCACCGGCGGCGGAGCATTCCCGCCGCGCGAGTCCTCGAAGACGAGCACGGCCTCAAGAGCTCCGCCAGGGTGGCGCCAGAGCAGGTCCACCCGCTGCCGCAGACGCAGGCCGCGGACCTCGGCCTCCATCTCGCCCGCGAAGACGGCCTCGCCGCCCGGCATACCCGCCGTGGGACCGTAGCGCAGGAGCCGGCTCACCCTGGCCGCGGTGTGGGAGACCGCCATCTCCCAGCGTTCCCGGTCGGTGGGCGTGCGGAACATGCGAGGGATAAGAGAGAGCTCGTCCTCCTCTTCTTCATCGTCGGGCGCGGGCATCGCCGCGAGGGCGGCAGCCTCCACCCTTTCGAGGTGCGGGTCGAACATGGCCCTCCGGTAGCACTCGCGCAGCACGGCGGCCGCGGCGGAGTCCCGCCAGTCGGGTCTGTTGCTGATCGGCCTCTCCTCCGGCTCCGGCAGCTCGGCGCCCGAGTGCAGATAGTAGCCCGCGGCGCAGGGCGGGACCGAGGAGACCCAGGCCGCCAGCCGCGCGTCCATGACATGTCCCATGTTCGAGTATTCTTTCATCTTCGGCTCCTTCCGCGTGGTGTGTCCTATTCATAACTTTACGGTAGAGGGTGGATGGAACTTCGCGGCGGGGTCCACGCCTGGGAGCGGCGCCCGAACTGCCTATGAGCCGTAGATCTCCAGCACCCTATTCTCGGATCGGCGGGCGTGCGAAGCGCCGCGTGCCCATTACTCTGCGGTACGGTCCGTAGCGTTCGATCACCCCGCACATCCTCTCCGCGCCCACCGGGTTCGCGGAGTGGACCTCCAACGCGTGGCCGGGCCATATGTCGTGTTCGGCCATCCACAGGACGAGGGCGTAACCTTCCTCGACGCCCTCGCCTAGGTCGTGATCCATCGAGGCTTCCACGACGTCTCCGGCGGCAAGCAGGGGAATGGCTTCTTCAACTGTCCTGACCCACACCCAGCCCCGTGGCGGCGGGCGCAGGTCGTCGAGCCACATCCTCATCCGCAGATCCGGGGAGAAAGGCGGAAATCCAGGCGATCCTGGTTCTTCGCGTTTACCGGCGCGTGCTTCGTCGCGGTCCGGCCGGTTCTCCGCGGCGCTCCGGGTCCCGCTCCCTGTCGGGCTCTGTCGCGGGAGCTTCTTCGGGGGCTGGCTCCCTGACGGGCTCCCTGACGGGCCGGCCCGGCTCCGCGAGGGGTTCGAGGATTACCTCTTTCACCTTTTCGCCGATGTCCACTACGCTCTACCTCCTAGGTTATCTGGGACGCTCTCAGGAGCCCGAACCTGGCGGGCAGATCTGGATCCAACATCTCATCCGGGGAGATCAGGGGTACGCCCTTTCGCCCGATGAGGTCCAGGTAAGCGGTCTTCGGGTCCGGCCATCCGGGCTCGCCGGGGTCATCGAAGGCGAAGGCGCCGGGGTCCAGCAGGGCCACCACCCTCGCGTACTGGCACCGGAACCCCCGCTGGTGGATGCTCACCTTCCCCCACCCGGCGATTATGCCCGGCACCGCCCACGAGAAAGGCTCCGTGCCGTAGAGGGTCTGGCCCGGACGGCAGATGGGCCACAGTTCCTCCGACCAGGCGTAGAAGCCGCAGGTGCAGGACGGGCAGTTGCCGCGCGAGGGGAGGAGACCCGAGACGCCGCACCGGGCCTCGTGCGGCCCGTCCAGCGGCCACTCGTGGTAGCGCTCCCGCCGCTGCGCGAGCGGAGAACCGCCGGTCCCGTTGGCCTGCCTGGTCAGGCTGAAGAGCGTGTCGGGGGCCGCGCGGAAGCCGGAAGTCGTCTCTATGCGGGGCACGAAGGCCCACTCCCGGTAGCCGATGAGCGCCTGGGCGTAGTCCGGCGCCGGATCGGTGGTCGCGCCGGAGGTCAGGGGCGGGAGGACGCCGTGCCAGTCGGCGCTCTCCGGTCGGGGGTCGTACCCTTCCGAAGAGTCGTCCCGGCACAGGTCCTGCAGCATCCTGGAGAGTACAGCGGCGGAGCCCGCGTCACTGGCAACGTCTCCCGGACCGCGGCTGTCCTTACGAGGACTGTAGTGGTTCCCGGGAGCCGCGGCCGCCGGAGCAGCCGTAAAGCCGGGAGGCGCGGCTGCTGGCTCTCGCCGCCCGATGAACCACAGGACACCGGCAGCGAGCGCCAGCGTGAAGAACAGCCCCGTGTGGTTCGCCAGCAGGTACAGGGCCACGATGGCGGACAAGATCCCGACGATGGTTTTCCTATGACTCACATCCAGCTCCCTTCTTTCGGCCTGTACCCTGAAAGTTAGCAGCCGGGGTGGATGGAACTTCTTTGCGCCCGTCCGGGACCACGGAGCGCAGGAAGCTGGAGACTGCCTACTCCGCTGGTTTACTCGTTTCGATGTTCCTTCCTGGCCGCTTCGCGGTGCTCGTTCAGCATCACCTTGGTCTCCCGCAAGTCTGGAAGTTCCAGATAGTCCGCGGCGCGGCTCTTCTCTACGATCCTGTACCGTCCGGAGAGGAGGTCTCGCAGCTTCTCTAAAGTGTCCCGGCCCCGGACCTCCAGAGTCTCTTTGTTATCGCTGTTTTTGGCGACGCTCACACCGGGGATGCCGATGGCGTTCGCGTCGTCCACGAACTCCATGGTGCCGAAGGAGAGAAGGCCTTCGGGAAGGTAGAAGCCTTCTTTCGGGGTCTCGCCTGTGTCTCGTTCGGCCCTGAGCGAGTCGGGGTCGATATTGTGGGCCTCCGCCCACATGAGGAGCCAGGTCTCGTCAAATATGTCCCAGTCCT
>DASSMB010000035.1:0-16436 GCA_035689095.1 Rubrobacteraceae bacterium
CTCTTCAAGCTCGTGCCGGAGAGCTACGACAAGTTCGCTGCGCTCTCGGCGGCGGCTTTCAGTGGCGGGTCTTTCCTGTACGTGCCGCGCGGCGTGGACGTGGAGGTCCCGATCCAGAGCTACCGCTGGCTGGACGTGATCGGCTCTATAATGCCGCGCACCCTCGTCATCGTAGAGGAGGGCTCGTCGGTGACGTACATCGACGAGTACGCGAGCGCGGACGGCGAGGACCCGGCGTTCTCCAACGGCGCGGTCGAGCTGTTCGTGGGGGAAGGCTCGTCGCTGCGCTACGTGTCGCTTCAGAACTGGGAACGGAACGTTCTGCACTTCAACACCATCCGCTCGCAGACGGAGAAGGACGCGACGATCAACAGCCTCGTCGTCTCCCTGGGCTCGCAGCTATCCCGCACGAACGTGGAGGCGGGCCTGACGGCCTCCGGCGGCGACTCGGAGATGCTGGGGCTGTACTTCGCCGACCAGAACCAGGTCCTCGACCATCACACGCTCCAGGACCATATCTCCCCTAATGCTCACTCGGACCTGCTGTATAAGGGCGCTCTGCGCGACGAGTCGCTCGCGGTCTTCTCCGGTCTAATCCGGGTGGAGCCGGGGGCGCAGAAGACGGACGCTTACCAGACGAACCGGAACCTGATCCTCGGGACGGACGACGCTTTCGCGGTGAGTTTGCCGAACCTGGAGATCATGGCGGACGACGTGAAGTGCTCGCACGGTTCGACTACTGGGCAGGTGGACGAGGTGGAGCTTTTCTACCTGATGAGCCGGGGCATCCCGCGGCGGGAGGCGGAGAAGCTGGTCGTGTTCGGGTTCTTCGGCGAGGTTACGAGCAAGATCCCCTTGAAGGGCCTCAAGGAGAAGCTCGACCGGGCTATCGAGGGTAAGATCGGGCTGGGCTTCGAGGAGCGGGTAGCTTAAACGATGGCGGAGTTCCACAAGCTGGCGGCGGCGGACGAGGTTTCGCCCGGAGAGATCAAGCAGTACAAGGTCGAGGACCGCTTCGTGGCCCTGTGCAACGTGGACGGCGAGTTCCACGCCTTCGAGGACATTTGCACCCACCAGTTCACGCATCTGAGCGAGGGCGAGTTCACCGATTCGGAGGTGAAATGTCCCCTGCATGGCGCGAAGTTCGACGTGAAGACCGGCGCCGCGAAGAGCCTGCCCGCCGTCAAGCCCGTCCCGAAGCACGAGGTGAAGGTCGAGGACAGATACGTGTATGTCTCCCTCAACCCCAAGCGCGTGAAGGTCGGCGGCAGAGGCGGCCGCAGGAGGTAGCCGTGTACGACGTGGAGAAGGTTCGGACAGACTTCCCCATCCTGGAGCGCAGGATCGGGGAGAATAAGCTCGTCTACCTGGATAACGCAGCGACCTCCCAGAAGCCGCGGCAGGTCATCGAGACGCTCACCGAATACTACGAGCAACATAACGCCAACATCCACCGGGCCGTCCACACTCTCGCCGAGGAGGCGACGACGGCATATGAGGAGTCACGGGAGAAAGTCGCCCGGTTCCTGGGCGTGCCGGATAGCCGCGCTCTGATCTTCACCCGCGGCACGACCGAGTCCATCAACCTCGTCGCCCACGCCTGGGGCCGCAAATTCCTGAGAGAGGGAGACGAGGTGGTCCTCACGGTGGCCGAGCACCATTCGAACCTCGTTCCCTGGCAACTCGCCGCGCGGGCAACCGGCGCGAGGCTACGCTTCATCCCGGTCCTGGATGACGGAACGCTCGATATGGAGGAGGCGGAGCGCCTGATCGGCCCGCGGACGAAGCTGGTCTCGGTTATCCACGCCTCTAACGTGCTCGGGACCATCAACCCGGTCGGGAGGCTGGCGGACCTGGCGCACGAGAACGGCGCGTTGATGCTGGTGGATGGAGCGCAGAGCGCGCCGCACATGCCAGTAGACTTGGAGGATTTAGGCTGCGACTTCTTCGCGTGCAGCGGGCACAAGATGCTCGGTCCGACCGGCGTCGGAGTGCTGTGGGGGAGGCCGGAGCTACTGGAAGAGATGGAGCCGTTCCTGGGCGGTGGAGAGATGATCCGGGAGGTCCACCTGGACTACTCGACCTGGAACGACCTGCCCTACAAGTTCGAGGCCGGGACGATGAACATCGCCCAGGCTATCGGCCTCGGCGCGGCGGTCGATTACTTGAGCGCTCTCGGCATGGAAAACGTGCGCGAGCACGAGCGGCGGCTGGGGGAATACGCTTACCGGCGGCTCTCGGAGGTCGAGGACATTATCATCTATGGTCCACAAGAAGACCGGACGGGGCTCGTCTCCTTCTCGCTGCCGGACGTCCACCCGCACGACCTCTCCCAGCTACTAAACGACGAGGGGATCGCCATAAGGAGCGGCCACCACTGCGCCCAGCCTCTGATGCGCCGGCTCGATGTGTCAGCGACGGCCCGAGCGAGCTTCTACCTGTACAACACCGAGGATGAGGTGGACGCGCTGATCGAGGCGCTCGCCCACGCCCGCGAGTTCTTCAGGCCGTTCGCGATATGAGCATGATGCGCGAGCTATACACGCAAGTGATCATGGACCACTACCAGCGTCCCAGAAACCGGGGCGAGATAGAAGATGCGGATCTTGAGGAGCACCTCCTCAACCCGCTCTGCGGCGACGAGGTGACGGTCTACGCCAGGTTCGACGGCGATAAGGTCGCGGACGTGAAGTTCAGCGGTCGGGGATGCTCCATCTCCCAGGCTTCGGCCTCGATGATGACCGAACGGATCCTCGGCAAGAGCCGCGAGGAAGCGGAGGCCCAGATCGAGAGCTTCAAGTCCATGATGATCGGGGAGAGAGAGTTCCCCGAGACGGACGACCTGGCGGCGCTGAAGGGCGTGATCCAGTACCCCTCCCGCATCAAGTGCGCTACCCTCGCCTGGACCGCCTTCCAGCGCGGTCTCGAAGACCGGTAAGTCCGGCTTACCGACCCGCTCCTAACTTTCTTCGCCGCATGATTCTCGTCATGGCCGGCAGGCCGCCGCGCAAACAACACCCTCTCCCTCAAGTCTTTATCGGCGGAGACCGGGACGGCTACTCTCGCGCCCGTTCAAAAGAGCCTCTTGCCAGGAGCTACGTCGAGGTCTTCTAGCTCGTAGCCGAGGTCCCTGGCGCTCGCCTCGAAGAACTCCCGGTTGCGGTGCGCGAACGGAAGCCACTCCGTATAGCGCTCGTAGGCTTCCCGCGCATCGGGCAGGCTGTCGAGGAGAACCATCTCGCACATGTAGGAGGTTATCTGGATGAAGCGGGAGAGCCATTTGTCCGCAGGCTCCTTGCCACGAGAATAGGCGGCCTCGAAGGTCTCGAACTGGACGGGCTCGGGGCTCTCTTCGAGGTGCTCGGAGAGGAAGCGCTCGTCGAGATAAGAAGTTACGTTGTCGAGGCCGGTTATGAGAGTGGGGAGCCAGGGAGTCTGGGCGCCGGGGTGGTCTTTAGGAAGACCCCAGCGGAGGGCCGCCGCCATGCCGCCGAGCATGCGGAAGGTGTAGGGCAGGGAGCGGTAGGCGCGGCGGCTGTGGTAGTAGTAGACGATAGGGTAGCGCCGGATGCCCTCGTAGATCTCGACCAGTTCCCGGTGGACGGCCATCAGGTGCGTCTCCAGACCCCGGTGCTCGCCGTTCGGGAAGTGCGGGATCAGGATGTCCAGCGGCTCGCTCGTGTCCTGGGCCTGATGGTAGAGACCGGCAGCGAGGATGCCGAGCTGCTGCAAGACCCCGTATACCCCGAGGACGTAGGTGATGGCGAGCGTCAGGATGCCGAATCCTATGAGCGCCTCCGAGACAGTCAGTAGCTGATAGAAGGCGCTCAGAGGCGTCACGTCGCCGAACCCCAGGGTCGAGATAGCGGTTCCGCTCAAGTAGAACGCCTCCAGCAGGGATGGTTCGAGGCTGGAGTTCGAGAAGTAGAAAGTATGGGCGTCCATGCCGGCGTAGTAGATCAGGGCGTACCCGGACGAGACGAGCAGTATCCAGACGAAGATCGTAACCGGCACCATCAGCGGCGCCGCAAGAGAGAGCCCGAGAGCCCGGTACCTGCCCGGCAACGGCCGGGTGACGAAGCTCACCACGTGGAACAGCCGGTTATAGAGGCGGCTGCTGAGGAACCCGAACCCGTCGTAATGGAGCACCGTGAAGAACACATCCGTGAGCCCGGTCAGTATCAGGATCACGCCGACGGGTAAGAGCAACCACTCCATGATCGGACAATATCACGAACGCGCGGACTTCAGGCTCGCAAGACCCAGGTGTCCTTCGTCTTGCCGCCGCTGGAGATGTTGACTAGCTTGCTGCCAGGAGCGGCCACCCGTGTCATCGCACCGGGCACGACCTCGGCGGTCTCCGCCTCCGGCGCGAGGGCGTGGACGCGGTAGTCCGCGTGGGTGTCGCGCAGGAGCAGTTCGTCTCCTTCTGTCTCACAGAGCACGTGGGTGGAGAACTCCACGACTTCCTGGGCAACGTACTCGACCGGGTTCTGCTCGACCTTCTCGCGGAAGCGTTCGATAGTGTCTTTCGACTCTTCCGGGGCGATCAGCACGTCCTTTCCCAGCCGCCGCGGCTCTTTATGACGAGGTCCGCGAAGTATTACATGACGTATTGTCTGTCTTCCGCGACGGCCAGCGAGTAGGTGCGGACGCTCTGAAGGAGAGGCTCCTGGCCGAGGTAGGTCCGAACCATGGCCGGTATGAACGGGCGGACGCCTTGTCGTCGGTGATGCCGAGGTTGGGAGCGAAGATGGCCTGTACCCTGCGCGCGATCTAGCCGCACCAGGGCGTCTCACTGCTCACGGACGGAAGCATAGAGGTCTGCGTGTTCCGCGCTCCGGCCCGCGGGACAGAAGCTGGCGCTCGGATCAGGCAAAGACCCCGACGAGTCCGCAGGGGAGGCCGAGCATGAAGGAGATGGAGAAGGTAATGGCGAAGAAGACGTTCTCCTCGGAGGTGTAGGAGTAGACTCGTCCGTAGTGCAGCATCAGGAAGACTGAGGGCACGGAGATGCCACTCATGAGGGCGGCCGTTACACGCAGCATGTTGAGGGAGCCTATCTGCAGGAAGACTCCCTGCGAGTTGAGGAGCAGCAGCCCGAACCAGTCCGCGGCGAGCATGAGTGAGACGCCGAAGGCCGCGAGAGCCGCGTAGAAGAGAGGCCGCGGCAGGAGCGGGCCTTTCGGCGGGGCATCTATCTCCTCATCCTCTTCGAAGAACGTCTTTGGCGGGCTTCGGAAGATTTTCAACTTCGGGAGACGGTTGGAAGGCTTCATGGTCCGTGTATAGTAGCCCATCGCGAGGCTTTTCGTCTTGTCAGGAGCGCAAGAAGCCGCCTTCGGAATGTATGACCTGGCCGGTGATCCAGGCCGCCTCATCACTCGCTAGAAACGTCACGAGCCGAGCCGCGTCCTCGGGCTCCCCCACCCTGCCGAGCGCGAACTTCGGCGCGAGATCCCGTTTCAACTCCTCCGTCATCCAGCCGGTGTTGGTGGGCCCGGGATTGACGGCGTTCACCGTGATCCCCTTCTGTCCGACCTCCGCGGCTAGCGTAACGGTGAACGCCTCGATAGCTCCTTTTGTCGCCGCGTAGGCGAGTTCGCCGACCATCGGCCCGAGTGATTGTCCGGAAGTGAGGTTGACTATCCTTCCTCCCGGCCCACCCGGATAGCGCCGCGCGAACTCCACGCACAGGAGCGCCATCGCCCGCACGTTGACGGCGTAGTGGGCATCCAGCATCGCCGCATCCAGGTTCTCGAAGCCGTCGCGGGTCGAGTGGGCGGCGTTGTTGATGAGGATGGAGGGCGTCCCGAGCTTTTCGGTGGCTGAGTCGAGGAGCCGCTCCGGTGAGTCGGGACGTGAGAGATCTACCTCCACACCCTCTGCCCGGACGCCCGTCGCGCGTAGCTCTTCGAGAAGCGTATCCGGCTCGTCTTCGTTTGAAGACCACGGCATCTCCCGGTCGTAGGCCCTCCAGTAGGAGAAGACGATATCGGCGCCGCAGAGGGCCAGCGACCGGCAGATCGCCGTCCCTATCCCCCTCCGCCGCCCGGCGCCGGTCACTAACGCCACGCGTCCGCGCAGGAGGTCGTCCCTCGCGGTTGATCTCCGGGTTTCTTCGCTCATATCCCCTCCCATGTCGGACTTTCATAAATTTGATGCGGGCCGCTGGCTCCGAGCGGAAGGTTATCAGGAGAAAGAGCCTGCCCGGTGATGGTCGGCCAGCTTTTCGAAGGCTGTTATGCACCTGCGGTTCGCCTGGATGCGCCGACGGAAGCTGGAAAGCGTTCGGTGGGCCTGTATACTCGGCTCCGGCATTATTTCTTACCTCTCGAAGACAAACAGCATACTGCCGAACGGAGGTCCCATGAGCACACAGCCGAAAAGTTACCTGCTGGACATGGACGGAGTCCTGATGCGCGGGGGAGAGCCGATACCGGGCGCTCCCGAATTCATCGCGCGTCTTATAGAGCGTCAGGCGAAGTTCCTCATACTGACGAACAACTCCCTCTATACGCCGCGCGACCTGCAGCTCAGGCTGCGGCGCAGGGGGCTGGAGGTGCCGGTCGAGTCTATCTACACCTCCGCGATGGCGACCGCCGAGTTCCTGGATTCTCAGACCCCGAACGGCACTGCGTTCGTGATCGGCGAGGCCGGTCTGACCACCGCGCTGCACGAGACCGGTTACAGCCTGGTGGATACCGACCCCGACTACGTGGTCCTCGGCGAGACGGCCACGTTGTCCTTCCAGCGGATCACGCAGGCGGTGCGGATGATCCTTGCTGGGGCGCGCTTCATCGCCACTAACCCGGACACGAGCGGACCGAGCGAGGGCGGCATTATCCCGGCAACCGGGGCGATTGCGGCCCTGATCTCCAGCGCCACGGGCGTCATGCCGTACTTCGTCGGCAAGCCGAACCCGCTGATGGTTCGCACGGCGCTCAACATGATCGACGCCCACTCCGAAGACTCGGTGATGATCGGCGACAATAAGGACACGGACGTGGTCATGGGCATTGAGAGCGGTCTGGAGACGATTCTGGTGCTAACGGGCGTAACCACCCTGGGAGAGGTGGAACGCCATCCCTACCGTCCGACCCGGATCGCGGAGTCGGTCGCCGAGATTATGCCCTGAGCCCGCGCTCCCCGGCTTATGTGATCCAGATCAAGCCGGTGTACAATTAGCGCATGACCGTGTTCCGCTACGGACGGGCGTATTACGATGAAGGCGAGTTCGTGCGCCGCAAGGACGCGATGCCGGGCGACGACCTCGACCCTGTGGTGCGCGTGGTAGAGAACCTGGGGACGATCGAGATCCCCTGCGGCAAAGTGGACTGCCGGAGCAACTGCCTGGAGTACCTGGTGCGCTCGGTCCGCCGGGCGGAGGACTACAACCTCGCGGAGTGTAAGCTCTCTCCGCTCGTAAGCATTATCTAGCTTTTTATCCCTCTACTCGAAGTCTTCGTAGGTCTTCTGGACCGGCGGACGGTCGGCGGCGTAGAGGCGCATCAGCATCCCCCCTCCCACGGGCGAGAGGAACAGCCCCGTGAGGCCAGCCGGGAGCAGGTCGCGGGCGATGGTCCAGGCGACGAGCAGCGGCGTGCCGGGCGAGAAGTTGGAGGCCCGTATGAGCTTCAGGGGGTCCAGGACTCCGCCGGCGGGAAGTATCCCCGAGGCGTAGGCGACGATGGTAAGAAGCCCCGAGATGAGGCCCATCAAGAGCGCAAGTATCATGCTGAGTGCGAACCTCGGTCCGTAGTAAGAGGAGGACTCGTCCGTGGCTCCTCGTCTCGCCAGCAGGATTCCGCCGAACACGAAGGCAGCCACGAAGCCCGCCACGAGCCCCGTTCCCATGTAGACCAGCATCAGCGCCGCAGGGCTGCCCTCGCCGGTCGGCGCGTCGGAGAAGGCCAGGAGTATTACCGGGCTCGGGAAGAGCGACTTTATGAGGGCGAACCCGAAGCCGTAGAGCGCTCCCACGCCCATGAGACGCAAGAACATCACGCATCTCCTTTCCGCACGAGGCTATTGATGAGCGTCCCAAAGACCGGGCCGAGCAGCAGCCCACCCGCCAGGACGTACACGAAGACCGAGAGGGCGACGAAGAACCCGCCCAGGAATACCCGCGGGCTCATGAGCGTGGCGAGCTGGACCGGGTTGCCGAGGGTGAAGCCGGAGAGCGTTACGGCCATCAGCGCCCAGATCAGGGCTGCGGACAACGCCCCGCCCGCAAGTCCCTGAAAGAGCCCGGTCCCGAGAGCAGCCGCGACCGCGCCGCGCTTCTTGCCGGGACGGATGGCTCGCCGCCCGGCGACGAGGGTCCCGACAGATCCACTGACGACAGAGCACGCGACGGCCGCGACCAGGAACCCCGAGAGGTGAAACGGCCGCGACATTACGAGCGCGGGCACGGCCGCGAGAACCACGCCCCAGAGGGCGCCGAGCAGGATCAGGCGGTTCCGAACTGCGGTAGTCATTGTGAAGACAGGTTATCCTGCAAGGCTCCGAACGTCAGCAAGAGGTTTCACGAGGCGGATCTTCATGGAGCGTGTCCGGCTCGGTCGCGGCGCTACTGTACCCCTCGCTCCGGTCGCCGGGTTGATGCTGGATGTAGTCATATGAATGCTCCTTCTAATTCACTTTCACCCCACGAAGATGAAATATACACCTCACGTACCGTAATCCCTTTAGGTCCCTCTCTAACCCAGCGAGTACAATCCTCTTACACGCCTATACAGGAGTAGAACGTGCTGAAGGTCAAGCTGGATCACTGCGTAATCCACGTCTCTGAATGGGAGCGCTCCAACAGGTTCTACGAAGAAGTGATGGGCGCCGAGGTGGTCCCGGCGGGAGAACGCTGGTCGTACCGGTTCGGGGATCAGCAACTAAACCTGCACGGTCCGGGAGTTGATCCCACCCCGGTCGCCAGGTTGCCAGTACAGCCCGGCAACAGCGACCTGTGCTTCGAGTGGCCGGGACCTATCAGCGAGGCGCGAAAGCACCTGGAGCAACACGGCGTCGAGGTCGAGCTGGGCCCGGTCGAGCGTAACGGGGCTCGGGGCTCCGGCACGAGCCTCTACTTCCGCGACCCGGACGGTTCGCTCCTGGAGTTCATCTCCTACTCCGGCGGATAGCGTGGCACAGCGCCGGACAGACACGCACCCGGACCCCGCCGAGGCGCGGCGCGTCCTAAAGGAGCGGGCGCGGGAAGCGGGCTTCGACCTGGTTGGCGTGACCTCCGCGGAACCGCTGCGGGAGGGCGGCGAGCGCCTGCGGGAGTGGCAGGAGGCCCGGATGGCCGCCGACATGTGCTACATGCAGCGGCCTGTCGAGTTGCTCTCGGACCCGAAGAAGCTGCAGAAGAGCGCCCGCAGCGTCGTCTCTCTGGGCGTCTCGTATTACCCGGGCGATCATCCCGAGAACGCGGACGGTGGTGGCCGGGTTGCGCGATACGCGTGGGGCCGGGACTACCACGTCGTCATCAAGGAGCGCCTGTACCGGCTGCGGGAGGAACTGGAGAAAGATCTCGGGGTGAAGGTAAAGGCGCGGGCGTTCACGGACGCGGTGCCGCTGCTGGAGCGGTCGGCGGCGCAGCGCGCGGGGCTCGGGTTCTTCGGGAGGAACTCTTGTCTCATAAACGGGGATGTCGGGTCGTACTTCTTTATAGCGGACCTGACCCTGGACCTGGACCTGCCGATAGACGAACATGGAACGGGGACGTGCGGCCGCTGCTCCCGCTGCATGGACCGCTGCCCGACCGGAGCCATAAAAGCCCCCGGCGTGGTGGACGCGCGGCTGTGCATCTCCTACCTGACCATCGAGAACCGGGGAGAGATCCCGCGAGAGCTACGCGAGAAGGTCGGAGACTGGGCCTTCGGCTGCGATGTCTGCCAGGAGGTCTGTCCGTATAACAAGACGAAGGCAGCACGGAGCCGGTGGCCGGAGTTCTCCGAAGAGGCCGGCGCCGGCCCGTACCTGGACATCGTGGAGGTACTGGAGATACGGACGGACGAGGAGTTCGAGCAGCGCTTCGCGGGAACGCCCCTCACCCGTCCCGGACGGGCTGGTCTCTTGCGGAACTGCTGCGTCGCGGCCGGGAACCTCAAGCAAGAGCGAGCGGTGCCCGCGCTCTTGCGGTGTCTTGCGGAGGACGAGTCGGAGCTGGTCCGGGGACACGCGGCCTGGGCGCTGGGTGAGATCGGCGGCTCGGAGAAGGAGTTGCGGGAGGCACTCGCTACGGAGCGGGACGAAGGGTGCCGGGGGGAGATCCGGCAGGCGCTGGGTGACGGGACCGGAAGCGCGCCGGTGGGTTAGAATAGTCGGACGATGGCGCGCCAGATCAACTACTACGAGATACTCGGCGTCTCCCGCGAGGCGTCCCAGACGGAGATACGGAACGCTTACCGCACGCTGGCGAAGCAGCGCCACCCGGACCATCCGGGAGGCAGCGCGGATGACTTCTCCCTCCTCCAGGAGGCCCACGCCACGCTCTCGGACCCGAACCGCCGCCGCCACCACGACGAAGCCCTAGACCTCGCTTTCGCCGCCGATCAACTAGCCGACCTGGACTTCGACTCCCTCGGAGACGAGCTCTCCGCCAAGCGCCGGGAGCGCGAGTCGAGTGGCCCGAGCTTCGGAGAACGCCTGCGGGGACGCTTCGGCAGAAAAGAGGAAGACCCGTTCGAGCAGCTCCGCAGAGAGACGAGGGAGTCCGGGAGAAGCAGCGGGCGCGAATCCGGGCGGCGCGGCCGGGGCCGCTACCGCGAGGAGCGCGCGGCCCGCTGGTACGAGCCCCACGACTTCGACCCCGAGCCGATAGGTTGGAAGACCGGCGCGATCAGCTTCGTCGCCGCATTCCTGGCGTTCATCGCGGTCGGCCAGATCGGGCTGTGGGCCATAAATCCCGCGAGCGCCGGCTCCCTGGCCGGCATCTCTGTGCTGGCCTCGTTCATGCCGATCCTCTACACGCTGGTCGGCCTTGTGGCCTCGTACTTCGCTTACCGGGCAGCCGGGTACGGCGCGGTGGGCCTGGTCTTCGTGGCGGCGCTCGTCGTCGGAGGACGGGGCGGCCCGACCGGGCTCCTGCAGTTCGGGACCCTGGGCATCGTCCTCCTGCTCGTCGTGATCTGGCTCGGCAAACGCAGAGACCGCCCCGGCCGCTGACCATTGCTATCTCGTGGAGCCCTACCCACGGCTCTCTGATCTCTGATGCCGAAGACCTCGCTCGAGTCGTCCAGAAAACCACAACGCTCTCGGGAGAATAAACCATGATCTCCACAACGGAAATTCAGAGCTTCGTGTCCAGCTTCGAGACGCGGGTCGCACCGGTGGAAAAAGCCTTCGGCGAGGCGTGGTGGAACCTCGCGACAACCGGGACCGAAGAAGCCCAGGAGGAGTTGGTGCGGGCCGGCAACGCATACGACGCGCTCTTCGCGGACGCCGAGGAGTTCGAGAGGATGCGCGGCTGGTACGAGGAACGGGGCTCGCTGCAGGACCCTCTGCTGCGGAGGCAGGTCGAGGTCCTGTACCGCGCGTTTGCCGGCAAGCAGGGAGACCGGGAGATCCTACGGAATATACAGGAGTTGGAAGCCGAGGCGAACGCCACGTACAGCAACCACCGGGGCGTGGTGGACGGCCGCGAGATCGGGGAGAACGAGGTACGCGAGGTCCTGCGTAGCTCAGGCGACGACCGCCTGCGCCGCGAAGCCTGGGAAGCCTCCAAGACGGTCGGCCGCGAGGTCGAGGCTACGGTGCGGGAGCTGGCGCGCCTCCGCAACCGCCTCGCGCGGGAGGCTGGATACCCGGATCACTACCACCGCTCGCTGGACTTGCAGGAGATAGGCGCGGCGGATCTGGCGCGCCTCATGGACGAGCTGGAGTCCGTCACCGAAGCCCCCTTCCGGGATCTCAAGTCCCGCCTGGACACGAGCGTCCGGGAAAGATTCGGCGTCGAGTCCGTTATGCCCTGGCACCTACCGGACCCGTTCTTTCAAAGTTGCAAACAGGACCCGTCTGCGTTTCCGCGTCCGGATTCGCGAGGGGGTTCGGGAAGTGCGTCTGGAGACGGTAACGGGGTAGACGTAGACAGCTTCTTCCGGGACAAGGACCTCGAAGCGCTGACCCGCAAGACTTACGACAATATGGGCCTGGAAGTGCGGGACGTAATGGCGAAGAGCGACCTTTACGAGCGGGAAGGCAAGAGTCAACACGCTTTCTGTCTCGGTGTCGGGCGGGATTATCCTTATGACGTGCGGGTTCTGGCGAACGTCCAGCCCGACTCCTATTGGATGGACACGATGTTGCACGAGTTTGGGCATGCCGTCTACGACAAGCACATAAATCCCGGTCTCCCCTATTTCCTGCGCTCCATTGCACACATCAATACGACAGAGGCCATCGCACTTATGATGGGATCTCTTGCGGACGATCCCGAGTGGCTCTCTGATATTGCCGGGGTTTCCGAGGCGGAACTGAGCGAGAACCGGGAGTATCTACACGGGCGCGACCGGGCTGACAAGCTGGTCTTCACGCGCTGGGCGCTGGTTATGTTCCATTTCGAGCAGGCGCTCTACGCCGACCCGGGCCGGGAGGATCTGAATACCGTCTGGTGGGATCTCGTGGAGCGCATACAGCTAGTGGAACGTCCACCCGATAGAGATGAGCCGGACTGGGCGGCTAAGATTCATGTCGCGACCGCCCCCGTCTACTACCACAACTACGTCCTCGGTCACCTGACCGCCGCCCAGCTCCGGCACTACCTGGAGACTTACATAACTCACGGTCCGTTCTTCGAGAGCGAGGTGGCCGGGCGCTACCTGCTCGAAGCCGTCTTCGGTCCCGGCGCGCGCGATGACTGGCAGACCACCGTGCTGCGCGCCACCGGGGAGAAGCTGAATCCCCGATACTTCGTGGAGTCGCTGGGCTAGCCGCTTCCGCGGACCGGGACCTCGACGCCCTCGAATGTCCCGTCGCGGGCGCTCTCGGCTCCGACCCGCAGCGTCCCCCTGCCGGAGAAGGACGGCGCCTTCAGCGTGGTCTCGAAGTAACCCCAGGTAACGGCCCAGTCGTTCGCCTGCACGGTCTTGCGGGCGATCACCTCTCCACCGGAGTCGGTCAGGACGATGGTGTTCGTCCCCTCGAAGTTGCGGGAGTAACCGCTTACCGTCAGGGAGCTTCCCACACGCTCCCCCTCTCTCGGCTGGGTGACGACGGTCTTGTCCCCCTCAGCGGGCAGCGGCATATCTAGCGGCATCTCAGAAGGCTTGAAGTCCACCACGAGCCGGGCCGGGTCCGTCAGTTCCATCACCCGGTAAGTAAACGCCTCGTCCGCGACAATATCCACGAACATCCCGCCATCCGGGCCGCGCACCGCGTGAAAGTCCTTGAGCAACTTGCCGCCGAGCTTCCCGTCAGATACCTGCGTCGCGCTCACGGACGGCAGGCTAACGCGCAATAACCCGTCTCCTGTTGGGCTCGTGAGCTTCCATTCCGGTATGCTCCCAGCGGGTCTAGAGCCGGTCCCGAGATCCAGGACGACGCGCTCGTACCCGCCGTGATCCCCATACCTCACGGCCAGTATGCTGTCGGCCTGGAAACCTTCTCCTCCGCTCGATTCCGGACTGGCGATGAAGGGACCTTCGCCGGAACTTTCCGCTTTCCCGCCGGTCCCGGTTTGATCTGTCGCGGTGGTGCTCCCCGGCTCCTCCTTCTCCGCGCCGACGGTCGCTTCCGTGGAGGTCTCCGCGGCAGTCGTCTCGCCAGCGGTGGTATGGGCCGAGGTCCCGCCCATAGTCTCCGTGCCAGCGCCATCCCGGTCCGCTCCGTCTCCCCGACCGGCGCTGCCACAGCCCGCGATGAAGACGAGACAGATCAGAACCAGCGGCAGGACCATTCGTACTCTCATGCCGCTCCTACATAAAAAGGCGTAGTCACGGGGCGCATTATAGGGACGTGATGTTGCAATGGTTTTAAGCAGGCGTTGCGGTTGGTTTACAATAGCCGCGTCCCGAGCGCGCCCGGCGTCCGGGCGCCCGTTCCGACCCGCGAGGATAAGATCTTGAAGCACAGACCCCGGCATGATGAGCCCCGCGCAGCGTTTCGCGCGTCGCGCGTAAGCGAGCATCTGTTCGCGCTGGCTCTCTACACCGCGCTTGCTGTGGTCTTCACCTATCCGCTCGCCTTCAACATGGACCGGGTGGACGGAGCTGGAGACCCGGCGGTCATGGTATGGAGTATGGCCTGGATCCAGCACGCCCTCACCACCGGCGCCTCCCTCTACGACGCCAACATCTTCTACCCGACACAGAACGCTCTCGC
The DNA here is from genome assembly GCA_035689095.1 of Rubrobacteraceae bacterium. Taxonomy (GTDB): domain Bacteria; phylum Actinomycetota; class Rubrobacteria; order Rubrobacterales; family Rubrobacteraceae; genus JACDDK01. The sequence continues at coordinate 14,320 of DASSMB010000035.1, forward strand.
CTACACCGACCTCCTGCTGCCGAGCGCCGTCATCACCACCCCGCTCTACCTGGCGACGGATAACCCACTCCTCAGCTTTAACGTCGTGCTCTTACTGACCTACGTCCTCTCCGGCTATGCAACCTTCCTGCTCGTCCGGCGGCTGCTGGGCGGCAGGCCCTACGCTCTGCTCGCAGCGCTCTTCGCCGGGGCCGTCTACGCGCTCTGTCCTTACCGCTACGGGCACATCACCCAGCTCAACACCATGACCACGTACTGGCTGCCCCTGATCCTGCTCTTCATGCACCGCTACCTGGAAGACGGCCGCCGCTTCCGAGACATGCTCCTGGTCGGCCTCTTCTTCACCCTCAACGTCCTCTCCGGCCTCTACTACGGAGTCTTCGCCGTCCTGATGATGGCCTCCTTCTACCTCCTCTGGTCCTTCATGCACCGCGAACCTCCGAAGGTTCGGGACTTGGCTCTCGGCATCCCCGTCTTCGCCGCTTTCGGGGCAGTGCTCGCGCTCGTCCTCGGCCCCTACATCGCCCTGAGCGGCGCCTCCGACCACGCCAGAGACATCAGCACCGTCGCCGGCGGCTCGTTCGTCCCGGCAGCCATCCTGACCTCCGTCCCGGAGAGCTGGTTCCTCGGCTGGACCCCGGAAGTCCTCGGCATCACCCACGAGAACCGCAAGCCCGTCTACGAGCTCACCCTCTACCCCGGCCTCGCCGTTACCGCACTAGCGGTCTACGGGCTGCTGCGGAGGAACCGCGTCGCGATCCACTCCGCGCTCTACGCCCTGCTCGGCCTGGTCATCTTCATCTTCTCGTGCGGACCGGCTATCCCGGTGGGCGACTCCTTCATACCGCTCCCTTACTACCTGCTCTACGAGTTCGTCCCCGGCTTCGGAAACCTCCGGGTGCCCGCCCGCATGTGGGCCATAGTCATGCTCTGCATCGCCGTCCTCGCGGGGTTCGGCCTTCGCGCGCTCATGCAGCGCCTCGGCGGGAAGAAGGCCCTCCTGGCCCTAGCTGTAATCTCGCTCTTCACGGCGTTCGAGTTCGTCCCGAAGCTACCCATAGACCGCTACATAGACCGGGGGCCGGCGACTATCGAGCCCGCCTACCGGTACCTGGCAGACAGGGCGCCCGGCGCGGTGGTCGCCGAAGTCCCGTTCGCCAGCCCCGCGGACGCCTTCCGCGAGACGCCGAGGATGTACCGCTCGACCTTCGGGTGGTGGCGACTCGTGAACGGCTACGCGAGCTACTTCCCCGACGGCTATACGGAGACTCGCGACGCCCTGAACACCCTGCCAAGCCCCGAGAGCCTGAAGGAGCTGCGCCGTCTCGGCGTGGAGTATGTCGTGGTTCACCCGGATCAGTACGACGTGGACGGCATGGACGGCGAGGAGATGTCGCGGAAGGTGGGCAGGGAGCCGTCGCTGCAGCGCGTCGCCGGGGACGGAGAGACGGTACTCTTCCGGGTGAAGCCATGATCTCCTTGCACGACATCCAGACGGCTCAGCGGCGTGTACGCGGGGTAGCCTTGCGGACGCCGCTGGTCTCGTGTCCGGGCGGCGAGGAGGACCGCGTCCTCTACTTCAAGCCCGAGAACCTGCAACCGACCGGCGCCTTCAAGCTGCGCGGCGCCTACAACAAGATCTCCTCGCTAACCGAGGAGGAGCGCCGCCTGGGTGTCGTCGCCCACTCAAGCGGCAACCACGCCCAGGCCGTGGCGTACGCGGCCCGCGCCCTGGGAGTCCGGGCCGTCATCGTCATGCCGCGCGGCGCCCCGAAGGTTAAGCTCGACGCCACGCGGGCGCACGAAGCCGAGGTCGTGGTCGTGGGTGACGACAGCACCGAGCGGGCGCACCGGGCGGAGCAGTTGGCCGAGGAGTTCGGCTACACTCCGGTCCCGCCATACGACGACGAGACCCTCATAGCCGGCCAGGGCACGGTGGGACTGGAGATCCTGGAGGACCTGCCCGACGTGGAGACCGTGCTCGTCCCGGTCAGCGGCGGCGGCCTCATAAGCGGAGTCGCGGCGGCGCTCAAGCTAAACCGGCCGGATATAAACGCGATCGGGGTAGAGCCGGAGCTGGCCGCCGACGCGCGGGCCAGCCTGCGCAGCGGCCGGAT
>DASSMB010000036.1:0-7287 GCA_035689095.1 Rubrobacteraceae bacterium
AAGAATGGGACCGGTCGCATGACCACCGACGTGACCGTCCTGATAAAGCTCTGTACCGGGTCGCGGTAGTCGAACTCGCCACCCGTGCCCCCGGTCATTCTTGGCGGCGCGCCGCCCGTTCCGCCGGACGAACCTCCCGGACTCGCGCTGCCCCCCGTGCCGCCACCCGTGTTGAAGTCCACGCGGCTCCCCTTTCCATTCGCGTCGTGGTCTACTGAAATCTACCTGCTCGGGCGGACGAACGCAAGAAAGGTCCGTCGAGCCCGGCTTGCTGTAGAATGGTACAGACGTACTTCTCAGGGGCAATGGGGATCTTCTGATGTCGTCCACTATCGAGACACTTGAACGTGAACTGGGCGAGGCCCAGGTAGAGCGAGAGAAGGAGGAGCGGGCCGTCGTGCGGGCCGAGAACGCCCACGACGCCGCCTGCGCCGCCCGGGACGACGCCTGGTCCGAGAGCTTCGCCACCGACCCGGAGGTAGAGCGTTTGACCGCTCTCGTGTACCTGCGGCGGCGGGAGCTCTACGAGGCCATAGACCGCCTCAAGGCGGCCGAGGGGCGGGAGCGAAGGATCAAGAGCCGTCTGATGTACGTCCTGCCCGCCGAACGCCGCCGCTACCTCTCCGGGCGCGTGGACGAGGAGTTCGAGGCGCTGCTAACGGCGATCCGGGAGGCGTATGCTACAGCGATTTCGCGGGTAGAGGTCGGCGTCGTTACGGAGCGGCCGGGAGACATGGACCTGAGGGGAGACGCGACGTGGCGCGCCCTGGAGCGGCTGTACTCCGGCACGGTGCGACGGTGGGTGGAGGTCCGGGCGGAGTCCTACCACGCGGAGGTATGGCGGATGGCGGCTCAGATCTCCTACTACGCCGGAGGCCATACGCCGCGCGTTTTCGTCGGGGGCGAGGAGGCGCGGGCCGGCGTCCTGCGCTACCAGCCAGCCTCCTGGCCCCCGCTCGCCGGATACGGCGGCGAGGAGGGACGTCTGGCGCTCGCGAGGATCACGGCCCGCCGCTACCTGGACGAGACGGCCATCGGCCGGCTGGAGAAGCGCGCTCCGGCCCTGGTGCAGGTCGCGGAGATCGCACGCCTGTACCAGACCATGAGCCTGACGGGAGATGAGATCCGGTGGCGCCTCGAACAGCTCGTCTCGCTCCGCCTCGAAGTCCTGGAGGCGGTCCATCGTCTTACGGGCGAGCGCCGCCGGTTCTCCTTCTATGAGATCGCCCGCGCCGCCCGCCTGCTGGACGGGCATTTCCCGGATCCCGGCGTCGCCGCCGAGGCCCTGGTCCGGTCCGTCGAGCGCGCCCTGGAGACCGGTGTCCCCCTGGTTGACGTCGCCTACCTGAGCGTTACCACGGGCGACGGCTTCTAGGCCGTTCTCAATCCGGCTCGTCGGAGAGGTCGTGCTCCGGCACCGACAGGTTATACGGTCGGGCGGGCCGCTCCGCGAGCACGCGCACCTTGTAGACGAAGTCCGGGACGAACTCCCCGCGCCGGACCTCCAGAATCTCCACCGGCTGGCCCGTCGCCTTGAGCGCGGCGCGGCCTCCGACCTCGTAGCGGGCGGGGCGGTTGCGGTCGACTATCGTGGGTCTCCTCTCCGTTAACGTGCCACGTATAATGATCTCATCCCCTCCATAACGGCGGGGCGACGGATATTCTGACACAGCGGCGAGAGGAAGAACGATGACGGAACGCTACGATCTCATAGTCGTGGGCGCCGGACCGGCCGGCTCGGCGACCGCCTACTACGCCGCCCGCGCCGGCCTGAACACCCTTCTCCTGGACCGCCAGGAGTTCCCGAGAGACAAGCCCTGCGGCGACGGCCTGATGCCCCACGCCGCCTCCGAGGTCACGCTCATGGGTCTCGGCGACTGGCTCGACGAACCGCACCACGGGAAGTTCACCGACATCTCGATCTACACCCAGACCGCCTTCCTGCGCCAGCGCGTCCCCCCCACCCTCCACGGCCCGCGAGGCTACATCGCCGCCCGCGAGGAGACGGACGCGAAGCTCCTCGAACGCGCCGTCGGAGCGGGCGCCGACTTCCGGGCCCGCCACCGGGCCACGAAGCTCCGGCGTAACCCGGCGGGAGAGGCAACCGGCATAGAGGCGGAGAACGCCTCCGGCGCCCTGCGCTTCGACGCCCCGCTGGTCGTCGCCGCCGACGGAATCGGCGGGTTCGCTTCGGAGGGGATGAAGGCCCACCAGAACGCCGTCGCCCGAAGACAGTACTTCAAGAACGTCACCGGCCCGAACCACCAGGACATCCACGTCTTCATCACGAAGGACATGAACGAGGACGGGGCCGGATACGGGTGGGTCTTCTACTTCGGCGACGGGCGGGCCAACGTGGGAGCGGGGGTCTCCACGCGGGCTCTGGCCCGCAGCGGACGCAACCTCAAGGACTACTTCGACCGTTTCCTGGAGGAGCCTGTGCTCGCCGAATGGCTGGAGGGAGCGGAGGCCGAGGCGCCGCCGAAGAGCTGGTCGCTCAAGATGGGGATGTGGGGAGCGAAGCGTTACTCGCAGGGCCTCATCATGGTCGGAGACGCGGGGAGCATGATCCACCCGATCAGCGGCGAGGGTGTCGGGTACGCGCTGGAATCGGGACGTCTGGCGGCGTCCTGGGCGCACGAGGCTCACTCCCGCCGCGATTTCTCCGCTGCGACCCTGGCGGGCTACGAGAGACAACTGCGTCACAAGCGCGCCCGCGAACACTACTCCGGGCATGCGATGGTCAACCTCGTCCCGAACCTCGCGCTCATGGAGCCACTATTCAGGGCCTGCGAGAAAGACCCGGAGGCTCGCCGGACGCTCGTTGAGGGCTTCACCGGCGACGCGCCGATCTACAGCCTGCTAAAGCACCCCAAGACGCTGGCTGCGGCGGTGCGCGAGGGGATAAAGGGAGGCTAGAGGCTCCTGGCCGGTACTACCGCGCCTTCAGCGCCACGTCGTCGAGGAGGAAGGTCGTCAGGCGCTGGTCGTCCATGACGGCCGAGAAGTCCAATCTCACCGTGCGTCCCGAGTAGCGGGAGACGTCCAGCGTCACACGCTGCCAGCCCGCGGGGTCGGAGGCGTTGTGGACCTTGAGCACGGCCAGCTTCTTCCCCTTCGTGTCGGTCAGGCGCACCTTGAGGTGGTCGGAGGGGTCCTTGCGCTCCTCCGAGATCACCTTGATCCTGTACGAGACTTTGGCGCCGCGGGTTACTTTTATAACCTGGCTCAAGTCGTCGCGGCCGTCGGCGTAGTCGCCGAGACGGGCCACGCCGCCGGGCAGGATAAGGTCGGCACCGTCCTTTGCATCCTGCCGCCATACAGTCCCGTCCTCGAACGATCCGTTCTCGATGCCGCCCTGGTCCCGCGACGGGGCGGACTTCTTCGCCGGCGCTGGCGGGTCCGGCTTTTTCGGCTCCGGTGACGCGGCCTGTGTCCCGGTTGGCTCGGGGGCAGGGTCTTTGGGCTTTGGGGCTTCGTTGGCGCCGTGGGCGGAGGGGTCCACGACGCCTCCGAAGTCGGTGGTCCAGTACCAGCCCCACTCCGAGCCGGGGGCGTTGAGGCGGGCTATCCCGATGACCTTGTAGTGCCCGTCGAGCATCGCCGCGTTGTGGGCCGGAGAGTTGCGCCAGGCCTGGAAGGCTTCCTCTGCGGTCTCGTACCCGACGGCGAGGTTCTCTCCCCGGTAGGTGTTGTAGCCGTAGCCGTCCTTTGCCATCCGGTCCCAGGGCTTGGAGCCCGCCGGGTAATAGGAGCTGCGCACGGTGTCGTGCGCGAAGAAGCCATACTTCGCCATATCTTCGTCATGGTGGCCGGAGGTAAGGGTGAGGGTATCGGAGAGGATCATGGGCTGGAGGCCGTTGTTCTGCCGGTATTCGTTGATGAGGCTCAGGAACTGCAACTCCTCGGAGTCATAGGGACTCGCGGCGACGGCGCTCCTGCCGTAGAGCAGCGTCCCGGCCAGCATGAACGCGACGACCGCGAGAAAGAGCCACCTGTAACCCACCCTCGCGTCTCCCATCTCTATCTCCCTCCGCGTCTGCATGAGAGGGATTATGCACCATGCGCCGGGAGCCCGAATCGGTCAAACAGGCGAACTTTTACTAGCCCAAACTGGCTAGGGATGCTACCGGACAGGGCGCGCTGGCGCGAGACGGAATTCGGATGATGCCGGGAGCATGAGGCGCGATGGCCCGCTATGATGCGATGAACGGCGACAGGAGGCTTGCGCGATTTGGCTACCAGGACAACCTTCGAGGCAGGAACTACGCGGCTACACGTTCTCGATGACGGCATCTTCATCACGGACGCGGGCAACATTTTCGGGGGGTCGAGGAAGGCCCGTATCCGGGGAGCCATGCACGCGGTGCTCGTCGAGGCCGGAGATGACCTTGTGCTGCTCGACGCGGGGTTCGGCCCGGAGTTGCCCGAAGGTCTCGTCGGACGCTACGAGTTGAAGCGCGAGAAGAGCCTCATGGACGGCCTCCGCGAGGCGGGGCATGATCCCGAGGACGTTACGCGCGTCGTACTCTCGCACCTCGACGCCGATCACGTCGGCTGGGCCCTGGCGCCTCCCAGCTTCCCCAACGCGACCGTCTACGTGCAACAGGCCGCGCTGGAAGAGGCGCGAGGCAAGCCCGAGACGGACGGACGCCGCATGGCGGTCCCGGCGGTCGAGCAGGGCGTCGAAGAGGGCTGGTGCGAGCTGCTGGAGGGAGATGGCGAGGTGGTGCCGGGGATAAGAGTCCAAGTGCGTACGGGACATTCCGCGGGACATCAGATCGTCTGGATCGGCTCAGGTAAAAACGCCGCGCTCTTCACGGCGGATCTGGCGCCGAGCAAGATCTTTTTGAACCCGGATACCATAGCCGGCGTGGACACGGACCCCGAAGCGGCCCGGCGTAACCGGATCGAGGTGTTGTCCGAGGCGGAGGAGAAGAACGCGCCCGTTATCCTCTACCACGAACCGAAAGACTTCCTCGTCAACATCCGCCGCTCCGAGAAAGGCTTCGAGGGAGTGCCGCTGGAGGGGTAGGCTAACGTCCTTTACGACGCTGCCGGATCTTGCGCCACACAATGGGCGCGGCGAGTATGAGCAGCCTTCTCAGCAAAGTCTTCACGCAATCTCCTCGTCTAGGTCAACAGTCTGATACGTCGATACCCTCAGGGAAGTTGCGCCAACCCACTTATCCTTCGTGCCAGACGGTCTTCTCCGCTGCTGGAGCACGCCTGCGCGGCCTCTCCCCCATATCCGGGTATCCGATATAGAGGTAGGCGACGATCCTGTCGCCGTCCGCCAGACCGAAGAACCCTCGCATATGCTCGTGGTAGGCGACGGGACCAGTGCGCCAGATGCTCGCAAGTCCGAGCGAGTGCGCTGTTAGCTGCATGTTTTGCAGGGCGGCGCAGCAGGCGGCGTAGTTCTCAAGCGTCTCCACCTCGTCGCGGCCGGCAAGGGAGATCACCGCGATCACCACCGGCGCCCGGAAGGTCTTCTTGCGCTCGCGGCTGATCCTGCCGGCCGCCATCTCCTCGTCTTCCCCTTCTTCTTCGGCCTGGATGCGAGCCAGTTCGGCGCGGGCGCGGGCCAGTTCTCCGCGCCCCTTACCGGTAAAGACATGGAAGCGCCAGGGCTCGGTGATCTTGTGGTTCGGCGCGTGGATGGCGCTCTCCAGAATCCGCTCCACCAGCGCGCGGGGTACGGGATCCTGTTTCACCCGGTTGATGCTCTGGCGGGTAATTATGGCCTCGGTTAACTCCAAAGATGCTCCCTGCCCGTCTCGAAATGTCCTAGAGTATTTTACTGCGGAGTGTAGCGGCAGAGAAATGGGAGTTCCTCTATCATTATCAGGGAGACGACCGGGAAGTTCCTCGCGTCCGTCGACGAGAAACTCCAGAAAACGATGGGATAAGGAGATCACCTGATGTCTAAGACCGTCACCGTCACCGGCGCCGCGGGCGCGATCGGCTACGCGATCCTGTTCCGCATCGCCTCGGGCCAGATGCTTGGCCCGGATGAGAAGATCCGGCTGAAGCTCCTGGAGATCGAACCCGCCCTGAAGGCCGCAGAGGGAACCGCGATGGAGCTCTACGACTGCGCCTTCCCGCTGCTGGAGTCCATCGACATCACCGCCGACGCGAACGAGGCGTTCGACGGAACCAACGTCGGCCTCCTGATCGGCGCCCGGCCGCGCCAGAAGGGGATGGAGCGCGCCGACCTGCTGGAGGCGAACGGCGCGATCTTCAAGCCGCAAGGCGAGGCGATTAACGCCAACGCGGCAGATGACGTAAAGATCCTGGTCGTCGGCAACCCGGCGAACACGAACGCCCTGATCGCGATGAACAACGCTCCCGACGTGCCGCCAGAGCGCTTCACCGCCATGACGCGACTAGACGAGAACCGCGCCGTCTCGATGCTCGCCCAGAAGCTCGGAGTGGGCGTCGAGGATGTGCAGGACCTCGTCGTGTGGGGCAACCACTCCCCCTCGATGTTCCCCGACCTCTTCAACGCGAAGGTGCATGGCGAGCGGGCGGTAGATCAGGTAGACATGGACTGGTACGAGAACGAGTACATGCCGAAGGTCGGCAAGCGCGGCGCGGAGGTCCTCGAAGCGCGCGGCGCGTCCTCGGCGGCCTCCGCGGCGAACGCGGCCATAGATCACGTCCGCGACTGGTCGCTGGGCGCCGATGGTCTGCGCTCGATGGCAGTCCGGTCGGGCGGCCAGTATGGTGTGGATGAGGGCCTCTTGTCCTCGTTCCCGGTGCGGTGCTCTGGCGGCGATTACGAGATAGTGGAGGGGCTGGAGATCGGCGAGTTCGCGCAGTCCAAGCTCGACATTACTGTGGGCGAGCTAAAGGAGGAGCGCGACGCGGTAAGGAAACTCGGCCTGATCGGTTAGAAGGCCGCCCTGGTCCGGCACCGGGGAGAGGAGGTATTCCGGGGGCCGGCCCATCGAGCCGAAAGAGGAGGCACGGATTGACGCCGGAGGCGACGCCCGGGTTCAAAAAACGGCTGAGGGAAGCGCTGGACGAAATGCATGTCGGCCAGACATTCTCCTACACGCGCACCTTCACCGACGGGGACGTGGCGCTGTTCTGCGGCGTCACAGACGACTACAACCCCTACCACCAGGACGAGTCCTTCGCCCGCGAGAGCTGGTACGGGCAAAGGACCATACCCGGCCTCCTGACCGGCAGCATGCTCACTCACATCGGTGGGATGCTGGGTTTCCTGGCGACCGAGATGTCCTTCGAGTACGTAGCCCCCGTGTACGCCGGAGAAACGAT
>DASSMB010000037.1:0-2303 GCA_035689095.1 Rubrobacteraceae bacterium
GCGCGCCCCGTAGGTCGTCCCGAGCGCCGCCGCGATGAGTATGGTCCTTGCCTCAACGACCCGTTCCCCATCCAGCCGCAGGACCGCGTCGTGGCACCGGAATCCCCAGAGCAGCCGACCGACCGACCACATGTACCGGCCGAACCCTCCGAGGAGAGCCGGCGCCTCCGCCACCCCGGCGGCTACCTGCGCGTCGAAGCCGATGCCGAGGCCGTTGTTGAACCTGACGCCGTTCGCCTCGCCCGCGTCGACAGAACGGACCTTCCCTCTCGCCAGCGCCTCCAGAGCGTCTTCCAGCTTCGTACCGATGCCGAGCACCTTGACGTAGTCGTTGCCGCTACCGAGCGGCAGGACCCCGAGGACCCGGCTCGTACCCGCGCACGCCGCGGCTACCTCGCTTACCGTACCATCTCCTCCGACCGCTACTGCGAGCGAGCCGTCCGGCAGGTTCGCCGCGATGCGAGTGGCGTCTCCCGGCCCTTTCGTTACGTGCCAGACCGCGTCCATTCCACGAGCGTTCAGGAAGCGGGAGATCTTCTCTCTGCTCCTCGCGGAACGCCCCTTATTGGCCGTCGGGTTCAAGATCAAATGCGTTATCTGCCCCCGAATCGTCATGCCCCGGAGAATACCAGCACCAATCCTCAGCCGCCTGTCGGACCGTAAAGGATCATGCTGCACTTCAGGTATAGGGCGTTGCTCGGGCTCCGAGTAACTCACCCGCGCACGAGACCTCGCAATGTACGGCGCCCCCTCGTCTACGAAGCAGGAAACCGCGGCGCGGCCAGGAATGGCGCATTTCAACGCCAAACCAGCGGCGATTCGGTTCCGGCAGGCCAAACCGGGGGCGCTGACGAAACCTTCGACTTTGCCGTATACATAGACCTCACGTTCAAGTACACTGTATCTTGAGGTGCGGGATGAGAGTCGCGCTGGAGCGGGAAGGGAGTACAATACGGGCCTATATGGTGAGGGAGATCGAAAACTGCCTGCATCTCCAGGGCTTGAGGGGAACTGTGGGGTTGGAGTATCGGTGTCCGGCGTGCGAGGCGCATCTGGATATGGATGGAGTGGCGCGGTGGGTCCGGGAGGCGGAGAGGGCGCGAGATGAGGCTTACTCTATGATTCAAGGTGATAAATTCGGGGAGATCGCGCGTGAGGAGAGTCAGCGGGAAGTCTACCGGCGGCGGAAGGTGATGTACGAGTTGCAGAACATACCGCAGGCGGTAGCGGCCCGGCCGGAGATGATATTGGTGATCTATGACGCTGCCGGAGACTCTTACGGGTGCAAAATCTTCTACAAGGAACCGCGTCCGGTCGCGGGGCTGGAGGAGATCGAGATAGAGGCCGGGTGGAATGCCATTCTGGAGTTGCGCTCCCATCCGGACCCTGTGGTGAGGATCGCCGCCGAGAAGGTGGAGGAGTTTCATGGACAGCGGCAGGCGGCCTCACGGGGCGAGATGCTCCCTCCGACCCGTCGCGTCTTCTATGCCAGCGAACTCTAGTTACAGTGGCCTAGCCGTCATTGGCTTTGCCACTGGCGAGCCGGGCGCATAGCGGCTAGAATCCGGGGTGTGAGAGTGTGCAGTAGAACCGGCTGGAAAGGCGCGGCCCGATGAGCGGGAACAACTTCATAGCGATCGTCGTGATGATCCTGATCCTACTCTTCATCCTCATGGCCGTCGGGCCTCTGGTCTCGATCTAGCCCGGCTTCGTCCCACCCAGGGGATAGTCCCCGACAGTCTCATACCTCGCCCCGTCCTCCCGCAACACGCTCTGAACTAGAGTTAGGCGTCCGGCCCGGAATGCCAGTCTCTCCGCCGTGGCGGCTTCTCCCAGAACAAATGATCTGCCGCGCGCACGTCCGAGTGTCAGGTGCGGCCGGAAAGCGCGAGGCTCGCGCTCGAAGTCCAGTGGCTCCAGGGTTTTCTCCAGGTCTTCGGAGAGCGAGATCAGGCGTGCGCTTCCTCCGTCTACGCCCGCCCATAGAACGCGCCCCCTGCGCTCCGAGGGGAAGGCTCCGAACCCGGACAAATCGATGTGGAACGGACCGTGCCGTTCGCATACCGCGGCCAGAGCTTCTCCTATATGGGGCAGGCTCTCCGGCTGAACATCGCCCAGGAACTTGATCGTCAGGTGGATATTCTCGGGACGCACCTGCCGGACGGCTCCCTCGATTGGAAGTCCGCGCGCCGAGCGGTGCAGCGCTTCCTGTATCCCACGCGGTGGGAAGATGGCGACGAAGGAGCGCACGGCCATCGCAGGTTCCTATCCCTGGCCGGAGGCGCCGTTCTCCAGCGGGCCGG
>DASSMB010000038.1:0-39596 GCA_035689095.1 Rubrobacteraceae bacterium
TACGACGTGGACACCTGGCAGTACGCCGGGATGGAGGTCAGCGGCTCGGCGGGCAAGCGCGAGCAGGGCGGCGTGACCGGAGAGCAGGCCCACTACGCGCAGGGCGGTCAGCTAGAACACGGCGAACCCACCGAGATGGACGAGTCGCTGGAGCACCCGCGCTGCGTCTTCCAGCTACTCAAGAAGCACTACCGCAGGTATACGCCGGAGGCGGTGGAGCGGATCTGTGGTTGTCCCAAAGAGAAGTTCCTTGAGGTGGCCGAGACCCTCTGCGAGAACTCCGGGCGCGAGCGGACCTCGGCGTTCTGCTACGCCGTCAGCTGGACCCAGCACACCGTCGGCGTCCAGAACATCCGGGCGGCGACCATAGTGCAACTTCTGCTAGGCAACATCGGACGTCCCGGAGGCGGCATCATGGCGCTTCGCGGACACGCCTCGATCCAGGGCTCGACCGACATACCCACACTCTACAACATCCTCCCCGGCTACATCCCGATGCCCCACGCCCACGCCCACGCGCACCAGGACCTCGACGAGTTCATCGAGAAGAACGCCGCCAAGACCGGTTACTGGGGCAACATGCGGGCCTACATGGTGAGTTTACTCAAAGCGTATTTCGGCGATGCGGCCACGGAGGAGAACGACTACTGCTTCGACCACCTGCCACGCCTCACCGGGGACCACTCGATCTACCCGGCGATCATGGGCATGATGGACGGCTGGTGCAAGGGCTTCTTCGTCATGGGAGAGAACCCGGCGGTAGGCGCCGCGAACGGCAAGCTCCAGCGTCTCGCCCTCGCCAACCTCGACTGGCTCGTCGTCCGGGACTTCTCGGAGATAGAGACGGCCTCCTTCTGGTACGACTCCCCCGAGATAGAGACCGGCGAGCTGAAGACCGGAGAGATCGGCACGGAGGTCTTCTTCATGCCCGCCGCCGCCCACACGGAGAAGGACGGCTCCTTCACCAACACGCAAAGGCTCCTGCAATGGCACCACAAGGCCGTCGAGCCCAAAGGAGACTGCCGCTCAGAGCTGTGGTTCATGTACCACCTCGGCAGGAAGGTGAGGGAGAAGCTCGCGAACTCCACCGATCCCAAAGACCGGGCCGTCCTCGACCTTGCCTGGGATTATCCCACGCTAGGGACGCACGAGGAGCCGGACGCCGAGACTGTTCTGCGGGAGATCGGCGGCTGGGACGAGAACGGCGACGCGCTCGAGAGCTACCTGCCGCTCAAGGACGATGGTACGACGACTTGCGGCTGTTGGATCTACGCCGGCTGCTTCGCCGATGAGGTGAACCAGACCGCCCGCCGCAAGCCCGGCTCCGAGCAGAGTTGGGTCGCCCCCGAGTGGGCGTGGGCCTGGCCGATGAACCGCCGCATCATCTACAACCGCGCCTCCGCCGATCCGGAAGGCAGGCCCTGGTCCGAGAGGAAGAAATACATCTGGTGGGACGAGGAGCAGGAGAAGTGGACCGGCGAGGACGTGCCGGACATCAGCCCGACCAAGCGTCCGGACTACGAGCCACCCGACGACGCTACCGCCGAGGACGCCATCCGGGGCGACAGCCCATTCGTCATGCAGGCGGACGGTCGGGGTTGGATCTTCGTCCCCGCCGGCCTGACCGACGGGCCCCTCCCGACCCACTACGAGCCGCACGAGTCCCCGTTCGAGAACGCCCTCTACGGACAGCAGTCCAACCCGGCGCGCCAGCAGTTCCCGAGGGGCGACAACCCGTACAACCCCTCTGACGGGCAATCCGGCACGCGGGTCTTCCCCTACATCCTCTCGACCTACCGCCTCACCGAGCACCACACGGCGGGCGGCATGACCCGCACGGTCGCGCACCTCTCCGAGCTCCAGCCCGAGATGTTCTGCGAGGTGAGCCCGGAACTGGCGCAAGAGCGGGGCCTGGAGAACGGGGGATGGGCGACCATCGTTACGACGCGCTCCGCCATCGAGGCCCGCGTGCTGGTCACGGACCGGCTGGCGCCCCTGCGGGTGCAGGGCAGGACGGTACACCAGGTCGGGATGCCCTACCACTGGGGTAGCAAGGGTCTCGTTACGGGCGACTCGGCCAACGACCTGCTCGGCCTCGTCCTCGACCCGAACGTGCACATCGGCGAGTACAAGGTGGCGACCTGCGACATCCGGCCCGGCAGGAGGCCCCGCGGTCCCGCCCTCGCCCGGCTGGTAGACGACTACCGCGCCCGGGCAAACGCCCACGCGGAGAACGGAGGTGCGAGAGCGTGAGCGAGACCAACGTCATCCCCGGCTCCGGCAGCCCGGACGCCTTTGACATCCAGGGCCGGGAGACACTCGAGACGCGGCCCGTGATCCCGCTGGGGCAGAAGGGCTACGAGGACGGACAGCCCCGCATGGGCTTCTTCACCGACACCACCGTCTGCATCGGCTGCAAGGCGTGCGAGGTCGCCTGCAAGGAGTGGAACGACGTCCCCGCCCTGCCCTTCGAGCTTACCGGCGACTCCTACGACAACACGGGAGCTTTAGGAGCCGACTCCTGGCGCCACGTCGCCTTTATCGAGCAGCGCAAGCCGGTAAAGGTCGTCCAGGACGCGGGGTTGACAACCCCCGCATCCGGCGACACGGACTTCCGGTGGCTGATGAGTTCCGACGTGTGCAAGCACTGCACGGACGCCCCGTGCCTGGACGTGTGCCCGACCGGCTCCCTCTTCCGCACCGAGTTCGGTACCGTCGTCGTGCAGGAGGACATCTGTAACGGTTGCGGCTACTGCGTCCCGTCGTGCCCGTTTGGAGTGCTGGACCAGCGCCAGGACGACGGACGGGTGTGGAAGTGCACCCTCTGCTACGACCGTCTGAAGGGCGGGATGGAGCCGGCCTGCGCCCAGGCGTGTCCGACCGACTCGATCCAGTTCGGCCCCCTCGAAGAACTGCGGGAAAAGGCGAACTACCGCCTGGAGATGGTCCATGAGGCGGGCGTAACCGACGCGAGGCTCTACGGGGCCGACGAGGAGGAGTACGGGATGGGCGCCTTCTTCCTGCTGCTCGACGAGCCGGAGGTCTACGGTCTGCCGCCCGACCCGGAGGTCGTCACCCGCAAGCTTAAGAGCTTGTGGGGTCCGGCGGCGGTCGCGGCGGGTGCGATGGCTGTCGGGGTGGTCGCCGCCTTCGCGGGAGAGGGCCGATGAACGCGCGGCCCGAGGTATCGGTCTCCGAAGAGGCTCGCCACGATGGCCGTGGGACCGGCGCAGAAGCGCGCTCCTACTACGGGCGGCCGGTTTTAAAAGAGCCGGTGTGGAGCCGCGAGATCCCCTGGTACTTCTTCTCCGGGGGACTGGCTGGCGCCTCCGCGAGCCTGGCCGCAGCGGCGCGGCTAGCGGGCAACGTGGAGCTCGCGCGGCGGGCGCGGCTCGTGGTGCTCGCTGGCGCAGCGGTAAGCCCGGTGCTCCTGATCTCCGACCTCGGTAAACCCGAACGCTTCTACAACATGCTCCGGGTCATAAAGCCCACCTCCCCGATGAGCGTGGGGACCTGGATCCTCTCGGCCTTCGGGACCTCGGTGGGGATCGCCGCGGCGAGCAAGGTGCTCGGCGTCTTCCCGCGCCTCGGGCGGCTCTCCGGGACGGCGGCGGCCCTCCTCGGCCCGGCGCTCTCGACCTACACGGCCGTTCTCATCGCCGACACATCTATTCCCGTGTGGCACGAGGCGCGGCGGGAGATGCCGTTCATCTTCGCCGCGAGCTCCGCTGCGAGCGCCGGCGCCGCGGCCGCGATCCTGACGCCCGTCGAAGCAGCGAGACCCGCGCGCCGTCTGGCAGTCGGAGGCGCGCTGGCCGAGATCGCGGGTGTAGAGGTTATGAAGCGGAGACTGGGCAAGTTGCTCGCGGAGCCTTACGAGAAGGGCGAAGCCGGCCGCTACGACAGGCTCGCCACGGCTGCAACCGGTCTCGGGGCCGCAGTGATGGGGATGTTCGGCCGCAGGCACCGGTCGGCCGTGGTGGCGGGCGGCGCCCTTGTTCTGGCGGGCGCCGCCCTGGAGCGGTGGTCGATCTTCAAGGCCGGGTTCCAATCGGCGCGGGACCCCAGATATACTGTCATACCGCAACGCGAGCGCAGAGAATCCCGCGCTCGCGCGGATGGATAGGAGGCTTTCGCCACGGGCGCGCTGCTCCTGATTGGAAACGTCGATTCGCTGGAAAGACGGCGATGAGGACCTTCGCGAGTACGTTGGGGATAATAGCGCTGATGGCTGCTGCCCTGGTCGGGTTCCTCGCGGTCGCTGGGGTGCTCAGCGAGGCGTCCACGAGCACCCAGGTTGGGGGCGCGGCGGCGGACGCGGCCGAGAGCTTACCCGCCGCGGAGACGACCTCCGTCACGGTAGACAAGTCGGCTACGGCCGGCAAGCTAAAGTGGACCATCCACGACGCCAGCCGGATGGCCGAAATACGCAAGTTCACCATCCCGTCGACCACCAAGCGGGGCGACTTCGTGCGCGTGACCTTTACCGTCAAGAACGTCTCGAAGACACCCGTAACGCTCGATGCCCGCTCGCTGACTCTCATAGACAAGACGGGCTTCAAGGACTATCCCGCCGCAGGTGTAAACAGCGAGTACATCGTGCCCTCGAAGGCGATCCTGTTCAACGATGAAGGGTTGCTGGACCCTGGCGAGGAGAGAAACGGGGAAGTGAACTTCGACCTGGCGGTGCCGTTCGGCGCCCATCCTTCGGGCCTGCGTCTCGGGGATACCGGGACCTCCGGCTTCCATCTCGAGCTGGGAGACGCCGAGCCGACCGCCCACCACGAGAAAACCGTAAAGCTAGGGTTTTGAGCGCGACGTGAAGAGCCGCGAACTTCCGGAGACTGGAGGCCGCTAGACGTGTTCGATTCGCTCTCACTACCGCTCTTGATACTCGTCTTCGCCGGGGCTGCTGGGGCTGTATGGGTGGCAGGCGTGGGTCTCTCGGATACCACGGACGTGCTCTCGCAGCGCTTCGGTCTCGGCGAGGCGCTGGGCGGCCTGATCATGCTGGCCATCGTCACGAACCTGCCGGAGATCGCCATCACCGCGAGCGCCGCCCTCTCAAATAACCTCGGAGTGGCCGTCGGCAACATACTCGGGGGGATCGCCATCCAGACCGTCGTGCTCGCGGCGCTCGACGTTTTCGGCGTGCGCGGGAGGGAGCCCCTGACCTACCGGGCGGCATCCCTGATGCTCGTGCTCGAAGGGGCGCTGGTGGTGGCCGTGCTGACCGTCGCCGTTATGGGCAGCCAGCTCCCATCGTCGCTGATCTTCTGGCGCCTCGAACCCGGCGGGCTCCTGATAGCCGCCCTGTGGGTCGTGGGGCTGCTCCTCTTGAACCGCGCCCGTTCCGGCCTGCCCTGGCAGGAGAAGGGCGAAGCGCCCGAAGGACAGGAGAAGCCTCGCGGCCACTCCAAGGCCCACAAAGACCGGCAGGCCCACAGCAAGGGCGTCGGCACCGGCAGGGCGGCCATCATCTTCGCGGTCGCGGCGGTCGTTACGCTGGTCGGCGGCGTCGTTCTGGAGCAGAGCGGGGAGAACATAGCCGGCAATATCGGGATGAGCGGCGTGCTGTTCGGCTCGACCTTCCTGGCCGCCGCGACCGCCTTACCCGAGATCTCCACGGGGCTCACCTCCGTCAGGCTGGGCGATTTCAAGCTGGCGGTGAGCGACATCTTCGGCGGCAACGCCTTCCTGCCCGTGCTGTTCCTGATGGCGAGCCTGCTCTCCGGGCAGGCCGTGCTGCCGCAGGCCCACGACACCGACATCTACCTGACGGGGCTCGGGATACTGCTTACGGCCGTCTATATCTGGGGCCTCGTCTTTAGGCCCCGGCGCCGGGTGCTGCGCATGGGCGTGGACTCGCTGGCGGTGCTCCTCCTGTACGTAGTCGGGATCGCGGGGCTGGTAGCGGTCGCCCTCGGCGGGACAGGCTAGACGGGACCCGCTACGGACCGGGGAAGAGACGTTATAGAGCCACAGAAGCGCTCACCGCTGAACCGATACCTTTCCAGCCTGCGCGGTGTCGTAGGCGCCAGCACGACCGCCTACGGGTTCACGCTCACGATATGGTCCACCGGCTCGATCCTGAGCCATGCTTACGGGCTGCCGAGCCCGCCGCAGGTGTTCATGTTCTTCGGTGGCGCGATAGTCGCCTTCGCCATGGTGGCGGTTCTGGCGTTCGGCGGTGTGGCGTCGGAGGTCGGCGGGTCCAACGACATCAAGGCGTGGGGCAGCTTCCGCTTCCTCTTGGTGGGGCTGGCGGTGGGGTCGGCCTGGCTGGAGTCCGCCTACGTGCCGAGCCTTCCGGGGTGGCCCGTCGGGGCGTTCCTGGCGACGGCCGCGTACCTCACCATCACGGGAGCGGAAAACTCCGCGGCCGGAACAGGAGAAAGCCGCGAGTCCTGACCGGCACGCCAGATAGAGGCCGGCCTTACTCCTCTTCTTCTCCCTTTACCAGCCAGTGAAGGATCAGGACGGCTACTCCGGTGGTCAGCAGGATCAGGAAGAACCCCAGGAAGAAACGGACGAGCGGGGGGAGCAGGCTCAACTCAAGCATCATGGGGTCTCCCGGGGCGCGGCCGAGGGACAACCCTTCTGGACGAACTTCTGGTCCTTTAGCGTTATGCAGTTGTGGACCAGCCATCCGTCGCTGCCGTTGCCCGCCCGGCGCGCGGTCTCGCGAGCGTATCCCATCGTCATCATGGTGAAGACGACCGTTACGGCGCAGAGCAGCAGGGCAAACTGGCTCCAGCGGCTGGCCCGGCCCCAGTAAAAGCCGGTCGCGGAGGCTCTCAGGTAGAGCGCCAGCGCGAAGAGGCCCACCACCGCGAGGCCGATGAGACCGATGTACTTGTAAGGGTACATGGCGCCGAGCGGTATCGGCGGTTTGTCGAACAGGGCGATGTTCGGGTTTACCCGTTCGCCGAAGACCAGACCGATCTGGGGCACCAGGTACAGGTCGGCCGGGATCATGTTCAGTAGCCCGAAGAGCGTCACGAACCCGAGGGCGCCCATCGTCAGCTTCCTCAGCCCCGGCACGGGCTTTACGGCGAACTTGAGCTTGTGGACGAAGTAGGCGACGGAGGCGGCGCCCATGATCAGTAGCTCCGTTACGAGCATGTTGAAGAGCCAGGACTTGTCCCCGAGCATCAGGTACTTGAAGGCGTCCGGCGAGGCGGACTTTATCTCCGTCATGTACTCGTAGCCCATGAACGGCTGCAGGAGCAGGAAACCGAAGCCCCAGATAATGCCCCAGTGTCCCATCCAGTCGTAGTACTCGCGATCTTCCTCGGTGGTGGAGCGGAGGTAGCGCCACGCTCCCCAGCCGGCGATCAGGAACCCCGCGTAGGAGAAGTTCCCGACGAAGCGGTGCATGTTGAGCGCCATGTAGGTCGGGTTCATGAAGGTCCAGCCCACGTTGGACGCCTGGGCGTTTGCGGGGGTCAGCATGTAGCTGGCGACCACGTTGATGAAGATCATCTGCGTCAGCCCGAAGAGGCCGGCTATGAGGCCGAAGGTAACGTGCAGGTTCTTTCGGTAGGCCATCGTGTCCCACGAGTGGTACCAGGCGTAGACCATGATCACCTCGCCCACGAACATGAACGCTTCCGCCAGAAGCACCCAGAAAAAGACGTTCTGCATGAAGCTCCAGAAGACCGGATAGAGCGTGATCAGGGAGAGTATGAACGTGAAGGCGATGGCGCTCCCCACGCCGAACAGGAGCAGCGTGAACTTGGCCGCGTTCCTGGCGAAGCGGTCGTAGTAGGGCCGTTTGGTCATCGAGCCGATCCACTCGCTTATGGCTCCGATCAGGTTGATCCCGATGACGAACGCCGCGATCAGGATGTGCGGCATTACCAGGAGCGGTATCACCAGGTCCTTACCTATTAACGGTATCTGCAGGTCGCCAATCGGCACTTTTACCTCCTGCTACCCGGACGGGGTCCCGCCGGGGAAGTTGGCGATGCGGGTCAGGGCCAGGAACAGGTTGAGCACTATCGCGACGATTATCAGGAAGCTGATCATGACCATGAACGGTCTCCTGGCCAGGCTGTGAGCCGGCTCCCGGTCGAGCCAGGGCACCGCCAGCAGCAACAGGGCGAAGAGGCCCGGCACGATCACGTCGGCGATGGAGATGAGCGCGCCGCCGGGGAAGTAGATGAGCCACTGGTCCAGGAAGAAGAAGAACCACTCCGGCCGGGGCACGTAGGTCGTCGTGGAGAGGTCCATCGGCTCCGTCAGGGGGGCGGGCACCAGATATGACAGCACGATGATTATGGCGAGCAACGCCGCCGAGACGCTCAGGTCCGCGAGTACCTGTCCGGGGAAGAAACCCTCCGGCTCGTCGTAGCGGTCGAAGACGTTCTCCTCCGTGATCTCCTCTCCCTCCTCTACCGCTTTCGGCGGCCCGTGCCTTATCTCCGACATCCGTTACTCCTGGTTCGCATCGTCTTCCTCCTCTGCCAGAAGGTCTTCCATCTGCCGGCGTTTGCGGAGCTCCGCGAGGCGCTCGGAGTACTCGTAGGGGGCGCCGAACTCGCCGTGTTTTCGCAGCAGGAACAGGTGGATGCCGATGAGGGGCGCGAGCGCCGCGGGCAGGAGCCAGACGTGGAGGGCGAACACGCGGGAGAGCGTGGCCGGACCCGCCGTGTCGCCGCCGAGGAGGCTCGTTATCATCCAGTTGCCGATCAGGGGCGTATAGGAGGCTATCTTGGTGCCGACCTCCCAGGCGTAGAAGCCCTCCTGGTCCCAGCGCAGGGCGTAGCCGCTGAACGCGAGGATTGTCACTATGAGGATCAGGAACACGCCGACGACCCAGTTCATCTCGCGGGGCGCCTTGTAGGAGGCGGAGAGGAACGTCCTGACCATGTGCAGTCCGATCACCATCAGGAGAGCGTTGGCCGACCAGAAGTGTATGCCCCGGATCAACTGCCCGAAATAGGCGGCGTTCATGATGTAGTAGATTGAATCCCACGCGTTGTCCGTCGTCGGCACGTAGTAGAAGAGCAGCAATATGCCCGTCAGGAACTGGAGCGTTATGAGGAAGAGCGTGGCGCTCCCTAGAGTATAGAGCCACTTGCCGCGCTTGGGCACCGGCTCGTAGAGGAACTTCTGGGTCATCGAGACGATGCCGGTCCTCTCCTCCATCCAGTCCGCGAGGAACCTTCCCGTCTCCCTGGTTCGCGCTCTGATCCTGGCTATCATCCGTCGGCCTCCTCGTCCTAGACCACGTAAGGCTTGCCGGGGCCTCTGCCCTTCAGGTGGAAATCGTGCCGCACGAACAGGCCGCCGTCCCCGCGTACCTGGAAGTCGTAGCGCCAGAGGCCGTGCGGGGGAGGGCCGGCCGTGTGCTTGCCGTTGATGTCGTACATCCCGCCGTGGCAGGGGCACAGGATCAGCTTCTGTTCCCCACTCCAGCGTGTCGGGCAGCCCATGTGGGCGCAGGCGTTGTTCATGACGTTCAGCTCTTTGTTGATCTCTTCTATATCGCTCCCGGAGAGCCGTTTCTTCTTGCCCTTGATGAGTTCCGGCATCTTGCCGTCTTTCCAGGAGAGGAGCACGGCGTTGGGGATGGAACCCTCTTTGGAGCCCGCCAGCCCGGAGTCGTAGGTCTGTCGCTGGGTGAACTTGACGAGCTGGGCGACGACCTTGCCGGCGGGGATGTCGAAGACCGAACCGAGTTCTACCCAGTCGTCGGGGATGTCCGAGCGGCCCTGGAGCACGCTCTTGATCGCCGGGTCCAGGAAGTAGACGACCGGCGGTATGGTCATAACCGCCCCGACGAACGTGCCCAGGGCTCCGAACAGGAGGAACTGGCCCCTCGTCAGTGGGTCCTTCTGTAGCTCTTCGGGCAAGGTCTGGCTCTCCTTCTAGGGTGTCTTCCCGGGACCGGAGCGCGGCTGGAGGACGCTCTCCTTGAAGGGCCTCTCCGGGCTCACCTGGTACTTGTCCTGGCCGTAGATCGTGTACGGCGCGCGAGAGTTGGACTTCATGTAGCCCATGTTCATCGTCACGGCGACGGCCGCGATCCCGAGCAGCACCAGCACCGCGCGATACCCGCCGCCCGGACTCCCGTAGCTGAATCCCCGCTGCGCCCGCACGTAGGCGACCAGGGCTCCCACGGTGCCCACGACCATGACGAGCATCGCCACGTAGCGCACCCAGAACACCGGTAAGCCCGCCACCGGTGACACGGAGTACAGACCGGCGACCGCCGCGATGAGCCCGAAGACCTGTATCGGACGCCGGCCTCTCCTCTCCGGGTGTCTCGCGGCTCCCATGTACATCGCCGCGTTCGAGAGCACGAAGAGCGCCACGACCATCAGGAGGTTTATGTACAGGAGGTGGGAGGTCCAGGTATCGGACCCGGCGCCCACCATCCTGTCGTAGGGACCGGAATTGCCAGGGATCGACACGTTGCCGGGGGTGTATCCGAGGGACTTCAGCGAGAGGACGTTGAGGAAGCCCACGAAAGGCTGGAAGAGCAGGAAGACCGTGCCCCACAACACGCCCATTGAACCGGCCCAGTCGTAGAAGGCCCGGTCCTCGGATCTCTTTGCCCGGCGGTAGCGGAGACCTGCCCAGCCCGCGACCGCGAAGGCGGGCCAGGAGAGATTGCCGAAGGTGCGGTGCAGGTCCAGCGACACGGACAGCGGGCTGATGAGACCGCCCAGCGCCGAGCCGAGATTGTTCAGGTCGCCGCCGCTCTGGACGGCGCCGGCTCCTCCCCCGGTAACCATGAAGGTGTCCACGCCGGTCAGGATGGTCTGCCACACCAGGATGAAGAACGCGGCGCCAAGACCGATCACGAGGCTCCGGCGGTGCGTCCTGTAGTGGTAGACGTAGAGTAGATAGAGAGTGAAGACCATCGCGGTCATCGCCATCACCGGGAAGAACCAGAAGAAGTGGGTGAAGAGGGCCGCCGTCACCCTGGGGTAGAACCCGACGAGCAGCACGAGGAACAGCCCCGCGAACGTGGCCCCGGTGCTGAAGGTCAGCACGTTGAAGCGGTCGAGCGCGCGGGAGAGGCGCTGCATGCGCTCGTTCCCCTTGCGGACTCCCCACGCCTGCAGGATGGGCGAGCCGATGATGTACCCGATGAACAACTGCGCGAAGAACATGTGGATGAGCACCACGATGCCGACGAAGGCGCGGGTCCCCAGGTAGGGGAACTGGATGCTCGGGAGGTCGAAGCTGCCACGGGCGCCTTCTTGGAGGATCAGGGCGAGGACGTTCGCGGCGCCGGGGAACATCTTCAGCTCTTCCCCGATGCTTGCCCGGCCTCTTCGACGGGCCGCTCGTCTCCGCGCACCGCGGCGTGGTGCAGCACGGCCCCGCTCAGCGGCCGGGGCTTGAGGCGGCCCCCGATTATGTCGAAGTAGATGTTCTGCCTCCGGAACACTTCCCACGCGGCTTCGAGGGTCCGCCGATCTTCTGTAGAAGCGAAGACGAGGACCTTGCCCCTCTCGAACTCGTCATTCCAGAACCCGGACTCCTCGGCGGGCGCTTCGATGTCCATGAGGATCGGCGTAACGCCCACCCTGGTGAACGTCGCCGTCGCGAGTATCGCCGCCAGGGCGATAAAGAAGATGAAGAGGATCGCCCCGATCTCGGGGGTCGTGAACGCGAACAAAAGCCCCGATACGGCGAACACCGCGGCGAAGGCGACGGCGATTTCGAGGCCGCGGGAGTCGTCGGGGATGACGATGTAGCGCGTCCCTTCCGGGAAGGGCTCCGGCACCTCCGGGTCCTTGCGTTTCAGGATGGCGGTCAGGTCTTCTCCGCCGATCCCGATTCCGTTGAGGTCCGTGACGGTCTGGTTCAGATCGGCCCCGTCGGGGATTATCCCCACGATGGTGTGGTATCCCCCTACTTTAGCCAAGGCAGGTTCTCCGGCCGGTGAAGGTGCGCCATGAATCGTACAGGCTTCCTGGGCTGACTAGAGTAAACACGGACCCGCCTCGCAAACTCCTTTCCCGTCATCCGGTTTTCCCCCGGATGAGCGGCTACGAATCCTCCTCACGGTGTGAACTTTACGGGATCGCACGCCCGAGCGGTAGCCGTCCGGGCCGCAGGCCGCGAAATCTTAATCAAGTCCTTACAACACGCTAATCCGATGACCGGTGAACGCCGGGCTGTTTCTGGGCGCAACGCAAGGCTTAACGGAAGGTTTGCAGAGCCATAACGAAAGCTTTACTGGAAGTTTAAATAGCGAATGTATCATGAATTATGGTGAAGGAGCGAGGATCGGTGAAAGACTATCTGGAGCGGCGGAAGGGAGTGGATATTACACAGACTGTTACACAGACTGACAGGTGTATAAGCGCCGCAGTCGGCGGTAGCCGGTTGCGGCAGATGAGAAGGAGGTGCGCGGCATGGCTACCGGACTACACATGACGCTGGAGGAGGTGCGAAAGGCGGTCCAGACGAGGGGTGGAAACCTTGCCTGCCCCATATGCGCGAGCGAGGAGTTCGTGATGGAAGAGGCGACGGTTCTGGGTGCGGGAAAGCAGGAGGCGTACGGCGGTCACCGCCTGAAGCGGGCGCAACTGATATGCGAAAACTGCGCCTTCGTGATCAACTTCGACCTCGCTAGGTTAGAGCGGCTCGCCGAGCGGCGGTGAGGTCGTCCACACGCGCAACAACCCTGTAACGCGAACACCCCTGCCGTTGTAGCGGCGCGAGCGAGGGGTCAGAAAGCCTAGAGAGAAAGGACGGTCATGGCAGCAGTATCGGCACCGGCTCGGGGAGGCTGGCGATCTACAGCATGGGGTGAGTACCTGGCGGAGTTCTTCGGCACCTTCTTCCTACTGCTGATAGGTTGCTCCGTCGTCGCGGAGACGGTGGCGGCCCTCAACCAGTCGGGGCGCGGCACGGATATCTCGACCGCCGCCGGCAGCGGGCTGTGGTTGGTCATAGTTATTGGCTGGGCCCTGGCAGTGGCCTTCGCCGTGTACATCGCGGGCGGGGTGACCGGGGCGCACATCAACCCGGCCGTTACCCTGGCCTTCGCGGTCAGACGGGGCTTCCCGTGGAGGAAGGTCCCAGGCTACATGATCGCGCAGGTGGTCGGCGCCTTTGCCGGGGCCGCGCTGACTTACCTGGTTTACCACGACGCCATAGCGAGCTTCGAGAAGGCCAACCACATAACCCGTGGAGCGCTCGGCGGGGCCCACGACTCCACGGCCACCTACAGCATCTTCGCCACCTTCCCTGCGCCGTACTTCGCGAGCAGCCTGGGACCCTTTATCGACCAGATAGTCGGAACGGCGGTCCTGGTGGCGGTCGTCTTCGCGCTGGTGGACGAGAGGAACCAGCCGCCGAAGTCGAACGTGGCCCCTTTGATGGTAGGGCTCGTGGTGGCGATGATCGGGTGCGCGTTCGGGCCGAACGCCGGCTACGCCATAAACCCGGCGCGCGACTTCGGACCGAGGGTGTTCGCGTGGCTGGCCGGGTGGGGGCAGGTGGCCTTGCCGGGCATCAACTACTACTTCTGGGTGCCGATAGTCGGGCCGTTGATCGGTGGGGTACTCGGCGCGTTCGCCTACGACTTCTTTATCGGAAACGTGCTCAAGGCCCGTGGCGTGGAGCCCACGCCGGACGTGGAGTCCAGGGGCGAGACCGACATAGACGAGGCAGAAACCGAGGTCGAGGCCCGAGGGCGGACCGCGAGGGACAGGTAGCCTCACTGGGCAAACCCCATACTTACCATCAGCCGGGCGTAAAGCGCGACCAGCGGGCCATAGACCGCGAGCGGGGCAGCGCCTCACTTCTTCTGCTCGAGCTAGCTGCGCGATGATCGAGCATCGCGCGAGGCGGGAGATTTCGCGGCGGTTTCGCCGGGAGCGTCTTTCGATCCTTCCTTAGGTCCCAGCTCGTCGAACACGGTCATCAGGAACACTGCGGTAGGGACGGACAGGAGAAGGCCGGCGAACCCGAGCAGCTTGCCGAGAAAGAGGAAGGAGAGGATCACGACCACCGGGTGCAGCCGGGCCTCGTGCCCCATCACCATCGGCTGGATCACGTAGCCGTCTATCTGGTTCAGGATCACAAACAGCACCACCACGAGGAGCGCTTTGAGGGGCGAGATGGACAGGGCGAGCAGCGCCGGGAGGAGCGCGCCGACTATCGAGCCGATGTAGGGGATTACGTTGAGCAGCCCTGCCAGGAGCGCGAACGTGATGGGCAGCGGAGCGCCTACGATCCACAGTCCGAGCCCGGCGCCCGTCGCCAGGAAAATCATCGCAAGACCCGTACCGACTATCCAGCCGCGCAACCTCTTTTCGAGGGCGTGCATGAGCCTCCTTGTCGCCTCGTGGTGCCCCGGCGGCACGAGCTTGAGGACGCCCGAGATCAGAACTCCGGGATCGTAGGCCATGAACACGGCCAGGATGAACGTCGCCAGCGCCGAGGTCGCGGTGTGGCCGACCTCCGCCAGCAGCCTCGGCAGCGATTCGATGCCCCGTTCGGCGCGACCCTTTATCTGGTCGGCCACGTGCGAGAGGTCCGGGACGAAACCGACGTCTTCGTTAAGACGCCGGGCGGCGTGTGTCAGCGAGTCCGCGTACCCCGGCATCGCCGCCGCCAGCGCGGAGACCTCCGCCAGGATCCTCGGCGCCACCACCAACCAGACGAGCGACCCGAACGTCGCGAACGAGATCAAAAGCACCGCCACGGACATCCACGGTCTCAGGCCGGCCTCGTGGAGCCGATTTGCGACGGTCCTTATTACCAGGGCGAGAAGCATCGCTACCGCCACCAGCTCCAGGACCGGCAGCAACTCGTAGGCGATCAAGAGCCCAGCCGCGAGCAGCACCGCCAGGGGCGCCCCGGTGGTTAGCGTTTCGGATCCTCTCTTTTCTCTGCCGGGTGCGGGCATAAATCCCCTCCAGAGTACCGAATCGCACTTCCCCCTATTTCTACTCCCGTTCGCCTCCGGGTCGCGGCGCCGTCTCCCGAACGCCGGCAAACCTTAACGACACCTTTACCGAACGGCTGCTGGCGGACGCCGAACGCTAACCGCGCCGGGCAACAATCGCCGTGGACGCGACCGGGGATGCCGGAGGGGATGCCGGAAACCTGCGGACCCCGGGTTCGTATGGGAGTGGAGTACCATACCCGTTGGCGAGCGGAGTACAGAGAGGAGAGGATGCGATGCCGCGAGAAGGCGACGAACCCCTGGTCCGGCTGGCGAAGACGATCCTGGACTTCAACTGGACCGGCGAGTACACGAAACCCGGCCCGCGCCTCTACCCGCATCAGTGGTCCTGGGACTCCGCGCTCATCGCCATGGGATACGCGCACTACGACCAGGAACGGGCCGAGAGCGAGCTAAAGCACCTCTTCGAGGCCCAGTGGGAGAACGGCTTGCTGCCCCAGATCGTCTTCAACCCGCACTTCCACGACTACTTTCCGGGGCCGGGCTTCTGGCACGCCAAGGAGAGCCCCCACGCCCCGAAGCACCGCAAGACCTCCGGCGTGGTGCTACCGCCCGTCCACGCCACCGCCGTGCTGCGCGTCTACCAGCGCGCCGAAGACGGGAGAGGAGCGAAGAAGTTCCTTGCATACGCCTTCCCGAAACTGAACGCCTGGCACGAGTACCTCTACCGCGAGAGGGACCCGGAAGACGAAGGGCTCGTCTACATCCGCCACCCCTGGGAGTCTGGGATGGACAACTCGCCGATGTGGGACGCGATCATGCAGCGGATGCAGCTCCGGGCCGGCCAGATACCAGAGTACCGGCGCGCGGACACCCACACCGTCAGCGCGCAGGACCGGCCCACCAGCGCCTCCTACGACCGCTTCGCCTACCTGGTGAAGTTCTTCGCCGCCCGCAATTACGACGAGGCGGAGATCCGGGCCGACTGCCCATTCCTGGTCCAGGACGTGCTCTTCAACTCCCTGCTGTGCCGGGCGGGCCGGGACCTGGCGGAGATAGCGCGCATCCTGGACGAGGACCCCACGCCCTTTGAGGAGAGTGCCAAGAAGACGGCCCGCGCCGTTAACGAGAAGCTGTGGGACGAGGAGCACGGCATCTACCTCGACTACGACCTCGTCTCGGGCTGTCCCATCCGCGTCTACTTCGCGCCCAACTTCTCGCCGCTGTACGCCGGCATTCCCAGTGAGGAGCGGGCGAAGCGTATGCTCGACTCTATGGAGAACGCCGGCTTCGGCCTCTCCGACGAGGACATAACCCCGGTGCCGAGCTACGACATACGCGGCTTCGGGTTTTCACCAGTCCAGTACTGGCGGGGTCCGGTCTGGATCAACATTAACTGGTTCCTGATGCACGGCCTGAGACGCTATGGCTTCGAGGAGCACGCCGAGCGCTTGCGCAAGACAATAATAGACTTGTGCGGGACCGAGGGGTTTTACGAGTACTTCGACCCGACGACCGGCCAGGGGCACGGCTCCAACCTGTTCTCCTGGTCGGCGGCGCTGCTCGTGGACGTACTGATGGACGAGAGGAGCTGAGCCATGCGGCTGGAGAACAAGGTAACCGTCGTCACGGGGTCTTCGCTGGGTATAGGGCGGGCCATCGCGCTCGCCTTCGCCCGCGAGGGCGCCTCGGTCACCGTGGATTACAGGAAGCACTCCGATGAGGCCGAAGCCGTGGTCAAAGAAGTAGAAGAGCTTGGTGGGCGCGCCCTGGCGGTGCAGGCGGACGTCTCCGTCCCGGAGGACATCCGGCGCCTCGTCCAGAGCGCCGTGGACGAGTTCGGCCGCCTCGACGTGATGGTCAACAACGCCGGCATAGAGGAGAAGATGCCGTTCCTGGAGACGCCGCTCGACGTGTGGAACCGGATATTATCGGTCAACCTCACGGGGGCCTGGCTCGGCTGCCAGGAGGCGGCGAAGCAGATGGTCGCCGGGGGCGGGGGAGGGCGGATCATAAACGTCTCCTCGGTACACGAGGACCGGCCCATGCCGACGAACGCTCCCTACTGCGCGGCCAAGGGCGGCGTGCGGATGCTGATGCGGACCATTGCCGTGGAGCTGGCCCCGCACGGCATCACCGTCAACAACATCGCCCCCGGCGCCATAGAGACCCCGATCAACGAGAACCTGGACGAACACCCGGAGCAGAAGGAAGAGCTGCTCTCTGAGATACCGCTCGGCCGGATAGGCAAGCCGGAGGAGGTAGCGAACCTGGCCCTGTACCTGGCCTCCGACGAGGCCTCATACGTTACGGGCAGCACCTTCACCATCGACGGGGGCATGATGCGCCACGCGGGGAGTCTGTGAAGCGTCGCTTCGGCGTCAGCCAGTTCACGACCACCCCCTGGAGCTTCGAGCAGGACGTCGAAAGCTACGCCCGGCTCGGTGTTGACGCCATCGAGGTCTGCGAGGACAAGCTCGACGGTGAACGTTTCGCCGAACAGCTGGCCCTGATCGGCGATCACGATATGGAGATAAGCTCCGTCCAGCCCGCCGTCCGCACGCTCTTCCCCAGCCGCACGCAGCCGGAGCCGAAGGACGTCCCCGGGCGGCTGGCACTCTACCGGCGCGCCATCGAGCGGATCGTCCCGTTCGCGCCCGGCTCCCCGTTCGTCTGCAACACCGGACCTCCGCCGGACGGAAATATACAGGAGGTACTCGATACGGCTGTGAAGGAGTACCGGGGGCTCGCGGACTTCGCCGCGGAACACGGAGCGCGCATAGCTCTTGAGCCGTTGAGCCCGGCGCTGATGAACGTGGAGAGTGCGATCTGGACGCTGGAGCAGGCCATGCGGGTCATCGCCGCGGTGGACCAAGAAAACTTCGGCGTCTGCGTGGACACCTGGAACGTCTGGCAGACCCCCGACGTAGTAGAAGCGATAGAAGCCTGCGGGGATCGTATCTTCGTCGTGCACGTTAGCGACTGGCGGACGCCGCGATCCTTCGCCGACCGGCACGTCATCGGAGAAGGCGACATCCCACTGCCAGCATTGCTCCGGGCGATACACCGGAGCGGTTACCGGGGAGCGCACACACTGGAGATATTCTCCGAAGGTGTGCCGGACTCGTTGTGGGAGAGGGACCTGCCCACCATAATAACGGAGAGCCGGGCCGCCCTGGATGAAGCGTGGCGACAGGCGGATGAACCAGGATAAGAACCGGGATAACGAACGCGCGAACGGAGCCGTCGCTGCCGGGGCATGTTCTGCCCGACCGCGTCCCGCGAACGGGGTTACCCTCGACCGACTCCATCGGCCGGACGCACCTCGAAACAGCAGCGGGGGTCTTCCCCGCGCTCGCAGCGCTCGCGGACCCGGACAGCCGCCAACTCCGCGATAAGGGCCTCCACCAGCCCGCACACCTGTGGATGCTGCTCTGCCAGCGCCGCCAGC
The DNA here is from genome assembly GCA_035689095.1 of Rubrobacteraceae bacterium. Lineage (GTDB taxonomy): Bacteria > Actinomycetota > Rubrobacteria > Rubrobacterales > Rubrobacteraceae > JACDDK01. The sequence goes on from DASSMB010000038.1 coordinate 18,336, forward strand.
GGACACCCGTAGCCATGGATGACGAAGACACCTTCGTTTTCTTCGATCTCGGCGAACCCTCCCAAACCATCGAGAACCCTCACGACCGCCCGCAGGCGCTCCCGAACGTCTCCCGAAGGACTCTCGTGCCCGGCCGCCATGCGAGCGCCCGTCTCCTTTAGCAGCGCGACCGTTTCCTCGGACCCGGCGCGCTCTGCCAGAATATCCAAAAGCCCGCCAAGGACCGGCTCGTAGCCCTTTGGGAACAACCCCCGCGCCTCGGGCGTCAGCTCATACGCATGAGCCGGCTTGCCGCTCCCGCCGCGACGCACGTAACCACCATGACGCACGAGACCGTCGCGCTCCAGTGTAGCGAGGTGCGCCCGAACCCCGTTGCCCGTCAGTCCCAGTTCGGACGCCAACTCGTCGACCGTACGCCCCGTACGCCTGAGCATCGTGACGATCCGCCCGCGCGTGCTCTCGAAAAACTTACGGTCCCAATGAGCCATCAACAGTTATCCCTTCTCTGTAGCCCCTGCACTGTAACAGGGGGAGATAAATTATTCAAATAAATAAAGTAGTTTATTGATTTATTCTTGATGCGGGTGTATCGTGTGGAGGAAAGAGGCCGGGTTGGCCGGGGAAAGGAGTAGTGGTTGTGGAGAGTAGAGCCAGGATGATGGGACATCCGATACACCCGATCTTGATCCCGTTCCCGCTGGGATTGCTTACGACATCGGTCGTCTTCGACATCGTGCACCTGATCACGGGGTCGGGGCAGTGGGCGGTGATCTCGTTCTGGATGATCGCCGCTGGCGTTATCGGGGGGCTTGCGGCTGCTGTGTTCGGCCTGATCGACTGGCTGGGGATACCATCCGGCACGCGCGCGAAGTCCGTCGGCCTGTTGCACGGCGCGAGCAACTTCGTCATGGTGGCGCTGTTCGCCGTAAGCTGGCTGCTCCGGCTGGAAGCGCCGGGAGCGCCGGGGATCGTTGCGATCGCCCTTTCCTTCCTGGGCGTCGGACTGGCCGCGCTCGGAGGTTTCCTCGGTGGCGAGCTGGTCGTCCGGATGGGAGTGGGGGTGTCCGAGGACGCAAACCTGAACGCCCCGAGCTCACTCTCCGGCCGTCCGGCGGGTGCGGGATCCAGCACAGCCCGCAGGGTGCAATAGGAGGCTGGCGAGATCCCCGACGAGCAGCGCGGGGAGACAGAGTCTCTTCGAGCCCTCGTGGCTACCCAAGGGACCTGCTGATGTTCGCTGACCGAACGGAGACCAGATGATACATGGGACCGAAACCCGGATACCAGCGAAACCTTTGCCAAAAGAGGCTTCTGAAGCAGAGGGGGATCTCGCCGTGCGGGCGGAGGAGGTGCTGCGAGATAACGACATGGGTGGCTGGACCCGCCCCGCATCCGGTCTCTATCCTCACCAGTGGAGTTGGGATTCGGCGTTCATAGCCATAGGACTCGCCCACCTCGATGTTCGCCGGGCCGCCCTTGAACTCCGCACGCTCTTCGCCCACCAGTGGAAGACCGGCAAGGTCCCGCACATCGTCTTCAACCCGGCCGCCCCGCCCGAGAGTTACTATCCCGGAGCGGAGCACTGGGCCTGCGCCGCGTCCTCACCGGACGCCCCGCTAGCGCCGCCCTACACTAGTTGCCTGACCCAGCCGCCCGTGCACGCCATAGCCGTCCGGCGCATCTACGAGTCCGCCGGTCGCGAGGGTGAAGAATCCCTCTCCCACGCACGCGAGTTCCTGGGAGAGATCTACCCCCGGCTCTTTGCCTGGCACCGCTACCTGGCCACCTACCGGGACCCGGAGCACTCGGGGCTGGTAACCATCTACCACCCCTGGGGAAGCGGCGCCGACAACTCGCCGCGCTGGGACGAACCGCTGGCGGCCGTGGAAGTCGGGAACCTCCCGCCCTACCCTCGATACGACCTCCAGCACGTGGGAGACTTCTCCCAGAGACCCACCGCCGCCGACTACGACCGCTACCTCTGGCTCGTCGGGCTCATAAAGAGAGCCGGCTGTGACGAGAGGACAATCTACCGTTCCCACCCGTTTCTGGTAAAGGATGTCCTCTCCAGCGCGATCCTGGTCGCCGCAAACGAGGCGCTTCTGGAGATATCCGAGGTCGCCGGAGCCCCGGACGAGGACCGGGAGATCATTAGCGAATGGATCCAACGTGGTCGCAGGGGTCTCGATGCGTGCTGGGATGAGGACCTGGGGCTCTGCCTGGACTACGACCTCCGGGCAGACAGGCCGCTGCGGGTTCGGACCGTGGCGGGCCTGGCCCCGCTCATAGCGGGCGAACAGAGCCCCGAACGGCTCGACAGGCTCGTCGCGACGCTAGACTCGCCGGCTTTCGCCGGACACGCGGGGCTGCGCTGGCCCGTGCCGCCCTCCACGAGCCCCGGCGAGCCGGGGTTCCGCCCGCGCAGCTACTGGCGCGGACCGACTTGGCCGGTCATGAACTGGTTGCTGTGGCGGGCGCTCCTGCTCGCCGGCGAGACCCGGCGGGCCGAGACCCTGCGGCGGGCGTCACTGGAGCAGGTCGCGGGAGAGGGGTTCGGGGAGTACTTCGAGCCGTTCACCGGTGAACCACTCGGTTCCCTGCGGCAATCCTGGACCGCCGCCGTCGTCCTCGACTGGCTGGCGAGTGGTCCGTCGCGGGAGCCGCTCGATGAGGCGCGGCGGAAGTGACCGGGCCGGGCTCCGGCGGGGGCGGGTCGTTCTGGATCGAGACGACCCCCCGCACGAACTTTCCGGTGTTAGATGGCGACGTGGCGGTGGACGTCGCCGTGATCGGCGGCGGAATCACCGGCCTGACCGCCGCGCTCCTGTTGAAGCGCCTCGGGAAGACGGTCGCCGTCATCGAGGCCCGCCGAGTGGCGGAGGGTGTTTCGGGCAATACCACGGCGAAAGTTACCTCGCAGCACCGCCTGATCTACGCCTGGCTCATCGAGCGGCACGGGGAGCGGAAGGCCCGGCTCTACGGCGAGGCGAACGAGGCTGCTATCTCGCTCATCGCATCCTTCGTGAATGAGAAGAAGATCGAGTGCGACCTCGTGCGGCTGCCGGCCTACGTGTTCGCCGAGACGGACGCGATGGTGCCGCAGCTCCGGGCCGAGGCGGACGCCGCGCGGCGGCTGGGTCTCCCGGCGGGCTTCGTTCGCGAGGTGCCGCTGCCGTTTCCGGTAAAGGGGGCCCTCCGGTTCGACAACCAGTTACAGTTCCACATCAGGAAGTACCTGCTGCCGCTGGCCGAGGATATACCCGGCGCGGGCAGCCACGTCTTCGAGGGGACGCGCGCCTTGAGGGTACGCGAGGGCCTGCGGTGCGGGGTGGAGACGGACCGGGGGACCGTGGCGGCGAGGGATGTCGTCATCGCCACCCACGTCCCGTTCCCGTTCAAGGGGCAGTTCTGGGGCAAGGCAATCCCGAGGCGGGAGTACGGGATCGCGGCCCGCACCGGCTCTACGCCCGTATCCGAAGGGATGTTCATCAGCGCGGAGAGCCCGATCCGGTCCTTCCGTACCGCTCCGCGCGACGGGCGCGAGGTTCTCATCGTCGTCGGCGAGAGCCACAAGACCGGCGAGGAGCCCGACACGGAGCGGCGCTACAAAAAGCTCGAAGAGTGGGCCACATCGCGCTTCGGGGTGACGGAGTTCGAGAACCGCTGGTCCACCCAGGACTACTTCCCGGTGGACGGTCTGCCCTTTGCCGGCACGATAGGCGCCGGCTCCGAGCACGTCTACGTCGCGACGGCGTTCAGAGGATGGGGGCTCTCGAACGGGACTGCGGCGGCGATGCTGATCTCCGACCTGATCTGCGGCAGGCGCAACGAGTGGGCCGGACTCTACGATTCAAACCGCAAAGGTCCCCTGATCTCCGGGAGCTTCTACCGGGAGGGGATCGAGGAGGCCGTGCACTTCGTGAGGGACCGCCTCCGGGCCTCCGGCCGTAGCCCCGCCGACCTCGGAACGGGCGAGGGGAGGGTCGTCCGGGTGGGCGGCGATACGGTGGCGGCCTACCGGGACGAGCGGGGCGAAGTCCACGCGGTCTCCGCGGTCTGCTCCCACCTCGGGTGCATCGTCTCCTGGAACCCGGCCGAGAAGAGCTGGGACTGCCCCTGCCACGGCTCTCGTTTCGACGTGGAGGGGAACGTCCTCCAGGGACCGGCGACCCGGAACCTGCCGCGCAAGAACGTAGGCCCGTAGCCGGAGTCCGCCAGCGGGGGCGCTATCCTCGAAAATATTCGCTCCCGCGAGCCGGTGCGGATCGCGGCTTCCCTTAATCGATCTTTACAGCACCTTTACCGACCATTAACCGCAGCTTGCCGAAGGCTGACAAGGCCGGGGAAGAATCATAGGCGATGGCCCGCATGGCGCAAGCCGTTCGAGCCGAAGCTGTTGCGTAAGATCCAAGGAGGAAGAGTCTTGAGCGGTCCCCGTCCCGCGACCTTGCGGCGCATATCCGAGGAGCCACGATGAGCCCGGAGATCGGCAACCGCCGCTGGGCCATAGCGGAGGGCTACATCCCCGGCTGGTCGAACGGTCCGGAGCCCCAGTTCACGAGCCACGAGACCGCGTGCCTGCTCAACACCTCGGACGAGGACGCTCACGTAGAGATTACGGCGTACTTCAGTGACCGGGAGCCGGCCGGGCCTTACCGGGTGAAAGTTCCGGCCCGGCGAACGGCGCACGTGCGCTTCAACGAGCTTTCTGACCCGGAACCGATACCGGCCGACACCGACTACGCGAGCGTCATTGAGTCGGACGTGCCGATAGTGGTGCAGCACACGCGCCTGGATTCGCGCCAGGCCGAGAACGCGCTGCTCTCCACCGTAGCCTACGCGAGCCACGATTAGGGAGGTCTCTAAGATGCCCAACACAGCAGAGTTCATGCTCAACCGCCTCAGCGAGTGGGGGATAAAGAGGATCTACGGCTTCCCCGGCGACGGCATCAACGGGCTGCTGGGCGCCTTTCACGAGGTCGGCGACCGCATCGAGTTCACCCAGACGGCGCACGAGGAGATAGCGTCCTTCGCCGCCTGCGCCCACGCCAAGTTCACCGGCGAGGTCGGGGTGTGCATGGCGACCTCGGGGCCCGGCGCGATCCACCTCCTCAACGGCCTCTACGACGCGAAGCTCGACCACCAGCCGGTCGTCGCCATAGTCGGCCAGCAGAAGAGGATGGGGCTCGGGGGACACTTTCAGCAGGAGGTGGACTTGCTCAGCCTCTACAAGGACGTGGCGAACGAGTACGTCCACTACTGCATGGTCCCTACGCAGGCTGCGCACCTGATCGACCGCGCCATCCGAATCGCCAAATCGCGCCGGACCGTAACCTGCATCATCGTCCCGGACGACGTGGCTGAGATGGACCACCAGGACCCGCCGCGCACGCACGGCGCCACCTTCTCCGGCGAGGGAGCCCCCAACCAGCCGCATGTCGTCCCGCACGAAGCGGACATACAGCGCGCAGCCGGGGTTCTGAACGAGGGCCGGAAGGTAGCCATGCTCATCGGGGCTGGCGCCTACGGCGCGGCCGAGGAGGTCAGGGAGGTCGCGGACCTGCTCGGATGCGGGGTGGCGAAGGCCCTGAACGGCAAGGCCGCGCTGCCCGACGACCTACCCTACGTCACCGGGTCCATAGGGCTGCTCGGCACGAAGCCCTCGAACGACATGATCGAGGGCTGCGACACGTTCTTTATGGTCGGATCCAGCTTCCCCTACTCGGAGTGGCTGCCCGAGCCGGGGCAGGCGAGGGGCGTCCAGATCGACATAGACCCGACCCTGATCGGCATCCGCTACCCGATGGAGGTCAACCTCGTCGGCGACGCCAAGGAGACCCTGCGCGCCCTGATCCCGCACCTCAATCGCAAGGAGGACCGCTCCTGGCGCGAAGAGATAGAGGAGAACGTCTCCCGGTGGTGGGAGATCGTCGAGAACCGGGCGATGGAGGACGCCGACCCGGTGAACCCGCAGCGCGTCTTCCACGAGTTGAGCCCCCGGCTGCCGGAGGGCTGCATCGTCACCGGAGACTCCGGCTCCGCGACCAACTGGTGGGCACGCCAGCTCAAGCTCCGGGACGGCATGATGGCCGCGCTCTCCGGCAACCTGGCGACCATGGGACCGGGCGTTCCCTACGCCATCGCGGCCAAGTTCGCCCACCCGGACCGTCCCGTCATCGCCTGCGTCGGCGACGGCGCGATGCAGATGATCGGCAACAACGCGCTCATAGACGTAATGAAGCACTGGCGGCGCTGGAGCGACCCGCGCCTGATCGTGCTCGTCCTGAACAACCGGGACCTGAACCAGGTCACCTGGGAGCAGCGCGTCCTGGCCGGCGACCCGAAGCTCGAAGCCTCCCAGAACCTCCCCGACTTCCCCTTCGCCCGCTACGCGGAGTTGCTCGGCTTCAAGGGCATCCGGGTCGACAATCCGGACGGCGTGGCACCGGCCTGGGAAGAGGCGCTCGGTGCCGACCGCCCCGTCGTCTACGAGGCCGTCACCGACCCCGAGATACCGCCTCTGCCGCCGCACATCCGCTTCGAGCAGGCCCAGGGCATGGCCTCCGCGCTCTCTAAGGGCGACCCGCACGAGATCCGGATCGCCTGGAACTCGCTCAAGGGCAAGCTACAAGAGATCACGACCCGCTAGGATGAACATGGGCGAGAAGATTCCGGTCGAGAGGGTAGAGGTCTCCGCGTTCACGATCCCGACCGATTCCCCGGAGTCGGACGGTACCCTCTCCTGGGACTCGACGACGATGGTGCTGGTCGAGGCCGCGGGCGGCGGCAAGCGGGGCCTCGGCTACACCTACGGCGACGTCTCCGTAGGAAAGTTCATAGAGTCCAAGCTCGCGAGCGTCGCGCAGGGCGCCGACGCCATGAGCCCACCCGCAGTATGGGCCGCGATGCAGCACGCCATCCGCAACGCCGGCCGTCCCGGCGTCGGCGCGATGGCGGTGGCGGCGGTGGACATCGCGCTCTGGGACCTGAAGGCCCGTATCCTGGACCTTCCGCTCGCGGACACGCTGCCCCGGTTTCACGACCGCGCGCCGATCTACGGCAGCGGCGGGTTCACCTCGTACTCGCTCGATAGGCTGCAAGAGCAGCTCGGCGGCTGGGCCTCCGAGGGCATACCCCGCGTCAAGATGAAGGTGGGACGCGAGCCGGAGCGGGACCCCGAGCGGGTCCGGGCCGCGCTGGAGGCCGTGGGCGACGGCGTCGAGTTGATGGTGGACGCCAACGGCGCCTACACGCGCAAGCAGGCCCTCCGATGGGCCGGGCGCTTTGAGGAGGCCGGAATCCCCTACCTCGAAGAGCCCGTCTCGTCGGAGGACCGCGAGGGCTTGCGACTTCTGCGAGACCGCGGACCCGGCGGTCTCGCCATCGCCGCCGGGGAGTACGAATGGACCCTGCCGGATCTCGCCGACCTGGCCGGCTGCGTGGACGTCCTCCAGGCCGACGTCACCCGCTGCGGCGGTATCACCAACCTGCTGCGAGCGGACGGCATCTGCAAGGGACACCAGGTCCCATTCTCCGCCCACTGCGCGCCGGCGGTCTCGGCCCACGCCTGCTGCGCGATGGAGACCCTCTTGCACCTCGAATACTTCCACGACCACGTGCGCCTGGAGAACATGCTCTTCGACGGGACCCTCCGGCCCGAGGGCGGTTACCTCCGCCCCGACCCCTCGCGGCCGGGCCTGGGGCTCCAACTCAAGCGTTCCGAAGCCGAACTATTCGCCGCCTAGAGAATATTCAGAAAAGAAGGAGGGAGTAGATGACGGACACCGTTAAGCGCGAAGGCTACAGCCTCAACGACCGCCAACGCATGAACCTCAACGCCCTGTTGCTGCAGTCCGAGCTGCGCGACGCGGTGAAGGGCGAGGTGCGCTTTGACGCCGGCTACCGTGCGGCCTACTCGACGGACAGCTCCAACTACCGCCAGGCGCCGCTCGGCGTCGTGGTGCCCCGAGACCCGGACGACGTGGTGGCCGCGCTGGCCGTCTGCCGCCGGCATCGGGTGCCGGTAACGCCGCGCGGCTGCGGCACCAGCCTGGCTGGCCAGGGGACCAACGCGGCGGTCGTCTTCGACGTCTCCCGGTACATGCGCGAGATCGTCGAGGTGGACCCCGAGAAAAAGATCGCGCGCGTGCAGCCCGGCGTGATCCGGGACCAACTCGCCAAGCCGCTGGAGGCCGAGCACGGGCTTTCCTTCCCGCCCGACACCTCCACCCACGCCTACGCCACCTTCGGCGGCATGATCGGCAACAACTCCTGCGGCGCGCACTCCGTCATGACCGGGCGCACCTCCGACAACGTCGAGGAGATGGACGTCGTCCTCTACGACGGCACCCGGATGCGGGTGGGCGCCACAAGCGAGGAGGAACTGGAGCGGATCATTCAAGAGGGTGGACGTAAAGGTGAGATCTACGCCCGACTGCGCGACCTGCGCGACCGCTACGGCGACCGGATCCGGGAGCGCTACCCGCAGATACCGCGCCGGGTCTCCGGCTACAACCTGGACGAACTACTGCCCGAGAAGGGCTTCAACGTCGCCCGCGCGCTGGTCGGCACCGAGGGGACCTGCGCGTTCGTGCTGGAGGCGACCGTCAGGCTGACACCCTGGCCGCCGGCGCGCTCGATCCTGGTGCTCGGCTATCCCTCCATCTTCGAGGCCGCCGACCACGTGCCGGAGGTAATGTCCCACGCCCCGATGTCCTGCGAGGCCATAGACCGGGAGCTAATAGACGACATGCTCCGCCAGGGTATGCACGAGAGCGAGGTCCCGCTGCTCCCCGACGGGGACGGCTGGCTGATAGTCGAGTTCGGCGCTAAGACGCGCGAGGAGAGCGACGCCCGCGCCCGCGAGGTCATGGAGGCTCTGGAGCGCGACGAGACCACGCCCCGCATGCGCCTCTTCGACGACGAGACCGAGGAGGCGAAGCTCTGGAGCGTGCGCGAGTCCGGGCTCGGCGCCACCGCGTACTATCCCGGCGGGGCCGACCACTACGAGGGTTGGGAGGACACCGCGGTGCCGCCCGAGAAGTTCGGGCATTACCTGCGCGACTTTCAGGACCTGCTCGACCGCTATGGCTACAACACGGCCATGTATGGCCACTTCGGGCAGGGCCTCGTCCACTGCCGCATCAACTTCGACCTGAAGAGCGCGAGAGGCATCCGGCACTGGCGGGAGTTCCTGGACGAGGCCGCAGACCTCGTCGTCCGCTACGGTGGATCGCTCTCCGGCGAGCACGGCGACGGGCAGTCGCGCGCCGAACTGCTCGGAAAGATGTACGGTCCCGAGTTGTTGCGGGCCTTCCGCGAATTCAAGGCCATCTGGGACCCGGAAAACAAGATGAACCCCCACAAGATCGTCGAGCCCTACCGGATCACCGAAAACCTCAAGCTCGGCGCCGACTACGATCCTCCGAACGTAGATACGCACTTCGCCTACCCTCAGGACGGCGGCAGCTTCGCCCACGCGGCCGTGCGCTGCGTCGGGGCCGGCAAGTGCCGCGACACCTCGACCGGCACGATGTGCCCCAGCTACATGGTCACGCTCGACGAGGAGTACACCACGCGCGGCCGGGCCCGCGTCCTCTTCGAGATGCTGCGGGGCGAGACCATAAAGGACGGCTTCAAGAGTGACGAGGTCTTCGACTCCCTCGACCTCTGCCTCTCCTGCAAGGGCTGCAAGGGTGACTGCCCCGTCAACGTGGACATGGCTACCTACAAGGCCGAGTTCCTCTCCAAGTACTATGAGAGCAGGATCAGGCCTCGCTACGCCTATACGATGGGCCTCATCATGTTCCACGCCCGTCTGGCTCAGTACGTCCCGCGCCTGGCGAACTTCGTCACCCACGCCCCCGTGCTCAAGGACGTCGTTCGGAAGGCCGGCGGCATCACCACCGAGCGCGAGATGCCGCCGTTCGCAACGCAGACCTTCAAGACGTGGTTCGAAGAGCGCGGCGGCGCGGCGAACCCCGCCGGCCCGCCGGTCGTGCTCTTTCCGGACACCTTCAACAACTTCCTCCACCCCGAGACGGCGAAGGCCGCCACCGAGGTGCTGGAGGCCGCCGGCTACCAGGTGATCGTGCCGCAGCAGTTCCTGTGCTGCGGACGTCCGCTCTTCGACTACGGCATGCTCGACACCGCGAAGGTCTTTTTCGACCGCCTGATAGACGGCCTGCGGCCCTACGTCCGGGAGGGCGTCCCCATAGTCGGCCTCGAACCGAGCTGCGTGGCGGCCTTCCGGGATGAGCTTCCCAACATGATGCCCAACGACGAAGACGCCAGGAGGCTCAGCCGCGACATCCTGACCCTGAGCGAGTTCCTGGTCCAGGAGGCAAAGCACTACGATCCTCCCAAGCTGAACCGCAAGGCCATCGTGCACGGCCATTGCCATCAGAAGGCGATCATGGGCATGAGCGCCGAGCAGCAACTCTACGAGAAGATGGGGCTCGACTACGAGGTCCTCGACTCCGGCTGCTGCGGGCTCGCGGGGTCCTGGGGCTTCGAGGAGGACAAGTACGACCTCTCGATGAAGATCGGGGCGAGGAGGCTGTTCCCCGCCGCCCGCGACGCCGATACGGACACCCTCGTCATCTCCGACGGTTTCTCGTGCAAGACCCAGCTCCAGCAGGGGACCGACCGCCGCGCCCTGCACACGGCCCAGGTCGTGAAGATGGCTCTCGACCACGGCGCCGGCGGCGCTCCCCGCGGCGAGCGGCCGGAGTCCGGGTACCCGGATGTGATTCTCGACGGTGCGCGTCCCGACCTGAAGACCGCCGCCGTGGCTGGCGCGGCGCTCGCCCTCGGGGCGGCGGCGCTCTGGGTCTTCAGGGGAAGGAGGTAGTCCCCTGCGTAACCTCTGGACGTACGAATACGGGACGTCTACAGGGTTTTTAGGTGGCGGGTGAATACCTTTCTCAGGATAACCAGGATAGGAGCGCTGGTCTCCTTCTACCGACGTGCGAGAACCCGGAATGTCCGGCCCCCCGGACGGGCATCAAGCTCCAGGGCGACGGGTTCCTTCACGAAGATTGTTAAAGTCCTACGGTAAAGGAGATCTGGCATGAGCAACGGAACCGGCAACGGAAGCGAAGTGGTGGTAATCACGGGAGCCTCTGCCGGTGTGGGCCGGGCGGCCGTCCGGGCGTTCGCGGAGCGGGGCGCGCGCATGGGGCTCCTCGCCCGCAACCCGGAAGGGCTCGAAGGCGCCCGCCGCGAGGTGGAGGAGGCCGGAGGCAAGGCCATAGCCATCCCGACCGACGTGGCCGACCACGAGCAGGTCGAGGCCGCCGCACAAAGGATAGAGGAGGAGTTAGGACCGATAGACATATGGGTGAACGACGCGATGACCACGGTGTTCGCCCCGTTCAAGAAGATCTCCGCCGCCGACTACAAGCGGGCCACGGAGGTCACCTACCTCGGCGCGGTCTACGGCACGATGGCGGCGCTCAAGCGCATGCTGCCGCGTGACAGGGGCACCATCGTGCAGGTCGGCTCGGCGCTCGCGTACCGGGCGATACCGCTTCAGGCGCCCTACTGCGGGGCGAAGCACGCGATCCGGGGCTTCACCGACTCGATCCGGACCGAGCTTATCCACGACAGGAGCAACGTCCGAATCACGATGGTGCAACTTCCGGGCCTGAACACCCCGCAGTTCGACCACTGCAAGACCGAGCTTCCGAACCACCCACAGCCGGTACCCCCGATCTACCAGCCCGAGATAGCCGCCGACGCGATAGTGTGGGCCGCCCACCACAAGCGCCGCGAGGTCTACGTGGGCGCGTCCTCGGCCATCACGATCGTCGGCAACAAGTTCTTCCCGCGGCTCGGGGACGTCTACCTCGGGAAGACCGGCTACAGTGGCCAGCAGACGAGCGAGCCCGTCGGCCCCGACAGGCCGTCGAACCTCTACGAGACCGTCCCCGGAGACCACGGCGCCCACGGCATCTTCGACGACCAAGCGCACGAAAAGAGCCCGCAGCTCTGGGCAACCAAGAACCGGCGCTGGATCGCGCTCACAGGGGCCGGAGCCCTGGCAGCCGCGACGCTCTTCTTGCGGAGGTAGACGGATGCATGAACGCGCGACCCCGCCCGGCTTCGACAAGAACCCCACGAGATGGTCGAGGCGATTGCTCCTGGCCGCGCTGGCCCTGCTCGGGCTCTTCGTATCCGCGTACCTGGCGCTCTACCAGATCGGGGTGATCGGCGGCGTGTGGGACCCGTTCTTCGAGAGCCGCAGGGTGCTCGACTTCCTGGGCGTCCCGGACGCCGCGCTGGGGGTCCTGGCCTACGCCACGGAGATAATCCTGCTGTTCATCGGCGGGCGCGAGAGGTGGCGCACCATGCCGTGGACGGTTCTGGCCCTCGGCGTCGTGATCCTCTCGGGCGCCGTCGTTAGCGTCCTGCTGATACTGATGCAGGCGTTTCTGGTCGGCGCCTGGTGCACGCTCTGTTTGGCCTCCGCCGCGATCTCCCTGGCGATCTTCCTCCTCGGCGCCGACGAGCCTGTGGCCGGGCCTCGCTACCTGAAACGGGTTCGCGGCTCGGGCGGCTCCGCCTGGCGGGCCCTGTGGGGGAGAGGAGACTCCCGCGAAAAAAGGAGGCGCTCGCATGCCTGAGAGTCCGCCTTACCCGCCCATCAGGGACTACGCGCTGATCGCCGACAGCAACTCGGTGGCCCTCGTCTCCCGCGCCGGCTCGATAGACTGGTGCTGCATCCAGCGCATCGACGCGGGAAGCTGCTTCGGGCGGCTCCTGGACTGGCAGGAGGGCGGCTTCTGCTCCATCTCTCCCGCGGCAGGCTCGGGCGACGTCTCCCGGCGCTACCTGGACGAGACGCTGGTCCTGGAGACGACGTTCCGCGTCGGGGGAGGCGTGGCCCGGCTCTACGACTTCTACGCGCTCCCCGCCAGCACCGAAGAGCACCCGTACCGGCAGTTGATCCGGATCGTGGAGGGTGTGAGCGGGAGCGTCGAGCTAGATCTTGAGATAATGCCCCGCTTCGACTACGGCTCGATGAAGCCCTGGATCCGCCAGGAAGGCGTCCGCGTCTACAGCGCCATCGGGGGCAACGACGGGCTCTTGATCTCCAGCGACGCGGACATAGCGCAGACCGACGAACACGCCCTAAGAGCCGCGGCTACCGTCCGCGCCGGGGAGCGGGTGCGGCTCTCCTTCACCTCCGTGCCGCCGGAGCAACTCGACTACGACCGGCCGGAAGCCCTGGGTGCGAACGAGATGGATCGGCGTCTTGAGGAGACGATAGCCTGGTGGCGCGACTGGTCCTCCGCGATCCGCTTCGAGGGGCAGCGCAAGTCGAGTGTCCTGCGCTCCGCCATTACCGTAAAGGCCCTGATGAACGACCTGACGGGGGCCATCGCGGCGGCGGCCACCACCTCCCTGCCCGAGAACCCCGGCGGAAGCCTGAACTGGGATTACCGCTACAGCTGGATCCGGGACTCCTTCTTCTCCGTGCGCTCGCTCGCCGAGGTCGGTTTCGATCCCGTCGCCGACCGCTTCCGGCGTTTCGTCGAGCGCAGCTCCGCCGGCAGCGCGGATCAACTCCAGCTCATGTACGGTATGGGCGGCGAGCGGCGCCTGACCGAGGAGACGCTGGATTACCTGGAGGGCTACCGGGGCGCGAGACCCGTGCGGGTCGGCAACGCCGCCGCCGGGCAGCTACAGCTCGACATGTACGGGGAGCTTCTGGAGCTTAGCTGGCGCTGGCACCAGCGGGGCAACTCCCCCGACGACGACTACTGGCGCTTCCTGATGGAGCTGGTAGACACCGCCGCCGAACGCTGGCCGGAGCCCGACAGCGGCATATGGGAGAAGCGCGGAGACCAGCGGCACTTCGTCCACTCGAAAGTCATGTGCTGGGCCACGCTGGATAAGGGGCTGCGCCTGGCGAAAGAGTGCATGAGGAAGGCCCCCGAACGGCGCTGGAAAAAGACGCGGGGCGAGATCCGGGACGCCATCGAGAGCGAGGGCTACGATAAACAGCGCGGCGTCTTCGTACAATCCTTCGGTGCTAAAGACCTCGACGCGGCGCTCTTGCTCCTGCCGAGGGTGGGGTTCGTGGACTACAAAGACGAGCGCATGGTCCGCACGACGGATGCGATCCGCGACGAACTCGATGACGATGGGTTGCTCAAACGCTACAGGATAGACGATGGGGAGCAGGAAGGAGCCTTCCTCGCCTGCTCTTTCTGGCTCGTGGAGTGCCTCGCCCACCAGGGACGCGTAGAGGACGCCCGAGCCGTCTTCGATCGGACCCTGGCTACCGGCAACGACCTCGGCCTCTTCGCCGAGGAGTACGATACCGTCAATGGAGAGCTACTTGGCAACTTCCCCCAGGGGCTCACGCACCTCTCGCACATAGCCGCCGCCGTCGCCCTCCAGAAGCACGAAAGCACGGTCTGACGTTGCTTACGTCGCAAACCCGTCTGGGCGGGATCTCCTGATGTACGGCGGGAAACGTGGTGGACTGCGCGGGTGGCTCGTGGATCGTCTCGGTGGAGGGGGAGAGTCGATCTACACGTTCTTCGCCTGCGTCCTGGCAATGGCGGTGAGCGGGTTCGGGGCCTATCTCACGAAACAGCCTCTGCTGTTCCCGAGCCTCGGGCCGACGGCTTTCCTGTTCTTCGAGTCGCCGATGTCGGCGCAGTCCAGCCCGCGCAACACCCTGATCGGGCACGCGGTCGCGGTCCTCGCCGGAGCCGCTTCGCTCGCCGTATTCGGACTGCTCCACCACCCGAGTGTGCTCGTGGAGGGCGTCAGCCCGGCCCGCGTCGGGGCCGGGGCGCTCTCGCTCGCGCTGACGGGATCCGTCTTGCTCCTTCTGAAGTCCTCGCACCCGCCGACGGGGGCGACCACGCTCATCGTGAGCCTCGGCCTCCTGAAGACGCCGCGCCAGATGGCCGTGCTGATGGCCGGCGTCGTGTTGCTGACGGTGGTCTGCTGGATCGTCAACCGCGCCGCCGGTGTGCCCGTGCCTCCGTGGTCGTCCAGAGAGTAGGGCGTGGCCGTCGCTCTACGGCCCGGAGAAAACGGGACTGTGTCAGACGTTGGCGAACTTGTATCCGGCGCCCCGCACGGTCTGGATGTAGCGGGGCTTCGTGGTGTCGGGCTCTATCTTCTTGCGGATGTGCTGGATGTGCACGTCCGCAGCCCTCGCCTCGCCGAAGAACTCGCCATTCCAGAGGTGGCGCATGATCTGCTCCCGGCTGTACACCCGTCCCGGATGGGCGGCCAGCAGGGCCAGAACGTCGAACTCCTTGGCGGTCAGGTCCACCTCGTCCCCGCGAACGAAGACCTGCCGGCCGAAGAGGTCTATCTTGAGATTCGGGAACTCCAGCGTGCTGCGCTCCGCCGGGACGGAAGCCGAGTCCAGGCGGCGCCTGCGGAGGTGCGCTCTCACCCGGCTGACCAGCTCCCTGGGCCTGAACGGCTTGGTGACGTAGTCGTCGGCGCCCACCTCCAAACCGACCACGACGCTTGTCTCGTCGTCGCGGGCGGTCAGCATGATCACCGGCGCGTTCGCCGAGGGGGAGCCGCCCTTCCTGAGCTCCTGGCACACGGAGATGCCGTCCATCTCCGGCAGCATGATGTCCAGGATGACGACGTCGAAGGGGCTCGCCGAGGAGAAACGCTCCATCGCCTCCTCTCCGCTGGCGACGGCTTCGATCTCCATGCCCTCGCGGCCGAGCGCGTGCCCGACCACATCCCTGACCGCGGCGTCGTCCTCCACCACGAGCACCCTAGCCATTTTGGTCCTCCGTCGCGGCTTGCGTTGCGGCTTGAGGCCCGGTTCGCGCCCTGATCTCCGGCAGCTTTATCTCGATCGTGGTCCCCTTTCCCTTCCGTGAGCTCAGGGAGATCTCCCCGTTCATGCTCTCCACCAGTTCCTTGCAGATCGGCAGCCCCAGGCCGAAGCCCTCGGAGTCTTTACCCCGGTGGAATCTCTCGAAGACGTGCGGGATGTCTTCTTCTTCGATCCCCACCCCCTCGTCCTCTACGGTGACGACCGGTCCGTGCGTACGCAGCCGCACGCGGCCTCCTCTCTCCGAGTGCTGCACGGCGTTGCTCGTGAGAACCAGCAGCGCCTGCTCCAGCCATTCCTCGTCAGCCCGGACCCGCCCTCCCTCACCCTCGACGGTCAGGGTCAGGCCCGCGCCCCTGGCGAGCGGCCGCATGCGTTCCGCGACCCTGCCGGCGACCGTCCCGAGGTCCACCTCCCTCAAGTTCGGGGCCCTGCGGTCCCAGCCGGTCCGGGCGAGCCGGAGCAGCGTCTCCGAGAGGCGTTGCATCCGCTCCGCCTCCGAGCGGATGTGCTTGAGGAAACGTTCGCGCACGCGGGGATCGTCCTCTTCCTCTGTAAGGAGCAGGTCCGAGGCGCCGAGTATGGTGGTGATCGGGGTCCTCAACTCGTGGGCGGCGTTCGCGAGGAAGCGCTGCTGGTTCGCCTCCAGCCGCCGGCTCTCGGAGAGGTCCCGGATTACCACGAGTACTCCGCCCCGGTGCTCGTCGAAGGCCGGCATGTGTTCCAGGTTGATATGGAAGAACGTCTCATCCCCCTGCGCCCGAGCCTCGCCGCACTCCTGCCGCCTCGCGCAGCGGGCCACCGCGTCGGGCAGGTCGAAGTCCCCGAACGGGTCCGGCAGTTCCTCGGGTTGCCGGACATCCTGCACCCTCTCCGACGTCATGCCCAGCATCCTACGGGCCGAGAGGTTGGCGAACATGACCCTTCCTTTGAGGTCCGTGGCGAGCACGCCCTCGTTGAGGTTGTCGAGGATGGCGTCCAGCGTCGCGTTGTTCTCCTCGAGACGGCTCATGGACTTCTGGACCTTGGCGGTCATGGCGTTGAAGGTCTCGGCCAGCTCCCCCAGCTCGTCGCCGTAGCCCGGCTCTATGCGCGAGGAGAAATCGCCTCGCTCTATCGCCTTCGCGCCCAGGGTGAGGCGCTCGACCCGCCGGCTGAGGAGCGTCGCGACCAGCAGCATCAGCCCGCCCCCGAGCACCGCGGCGATCGCCGCCGCCTCCACGTTGCTGCGGGAGAAGATGTCCAGCACGGCAGATTCGCTGTTGTCTGAGACGAAGACGAGCCCGCCCCGGAGGCCGCCGCCCCGGACCACCGGCACGGTGGTTACGCGGTGGTCTTCGATCCGCTCGTTGAGGCGATTGCCCCTGGCCGCTGTGTCGATTACTCGCTGCGGAAGCGCGGATGGCAGGCCACTCCCCTCGCGGGCCAGCACCTTTCCCTTTCGATCTACCAGCAGGGCTTCGCCGCCCGAGGACTTGACCGCGAGCTTCAGCGCGTCTCCGGCGCCGTCCGGACTCGCGCTCTCGACCGCCGTCGCGGCCGCGGCCGCCTCGGCCAGCGCGTGCTCGCGCGAGTATTCTCCAAGGCGGGTCTTCACAGCCTGCAGACCATAGAGAAGTATCGTGCCAATGGCGAGCATGACGATAAGCACGGCTACCGCCGGCATCCATATCCGAAACCTGAGCCCCACGAGAAATATTCTATACGCTCCGCGGCAGTCACTATGTCTGCGCCTCGGTGAAGCAGAGTCTTTCACGATGCGAGGGGGACCTCTTAACCGAACCTTTACCGAAGGCTTACCGGCATCTTGCAAGCGGTTAAGGCCGTTCAGGGATGATATTCAAGTGGAGGCGTGCGCTAGAGCGGAGGTCCATGAGGAGCGGCGGTAGCATACGCTGGCGGGGCGTGGGTGCCGGCGCGCTGGCGGCGGCCCTGACGGTCTTTCTGCTGAGCCCGATGGTGCGGGGGCTGTATGACATCCTCACGGGCTCTCTGGCGCCGATGGGGAAGTTGACCTCCGGGCTGATCGTGGTCGCCCTCGTCTCGGGATTCCTCGCCTACCTCTTCGGAGGTTTCGTTGCCGGCAGGCTCGCCAGGGGCGCGGGGGGCGCAAACGGCGCGATGACGGCGGTGATGGGGACCGCGGTCGGCGCGTTGCTCGGAGCCGTGGGGATCGCCGTCTCCGGCAATGTGTGGGTGGCGATCATGAACCTCGGGTCTGCCGGGCTGGCGGTCCTGATCGGCCTGCTCCTGCTCCTTATAGACCTCTTTGGAGGTTATATCGGCGGCAAGCTCGGCGAGCCCTCGGAGCCTCGTATGCATCGTCTTCACGATTAGCGGGGACGCGGACTCCCGGTTCTCGCGGCGCGCTCGCCCGGAGAAGCGCGCCGCGTTAACATGATGGAATGCAGATCGGCACTCACACCTTCCTCCCGACCGAGCGCGTGCATTTCGGCGCCGGGAGCCTGCGGAAGATAGAGGAGGAGACCGGGCGGAAGGGCCGGGCCTTTATCGTAACCGGGCGCAGCCTGAACGAGAAGACGGACCTCATCCGGCGCGTCGAGGAGATGCTAGGCGGGAGACACGCCGGGACTTACGCGGCGATCTCCCAGCACACCCCCGGCAGCGCCGTGGAGGAGGCGGCATCCGAAGCCGAGATGGCGGGGGCGGACCTCCTGATCAGCATCGGAGGCGGCAGCGTGATAGACGGCACGAAGGCCATCTCCCGCCAGCTTGGCTATCCTTCTCAGGTAGCCGTGCCCACGACCCTCTCCGCCGCCGAGTGGGCGCACCGCGTCGGCGTCACGGACGAGGCCGCCGGTAAGAAGAGAGGCTTCGCCGACCCGAAGACCGTGCCGCCCGTCGTGATCCTCGACCCCGAGACGACGGTATACACCCCCGAAAGACTCTGGCTCTCAACCGGCATCCGGGCGCTGGACCACGCCGTGGAAGGGTTCCTTTACGGCGGGCCGCATCCCGTCACGGACGTAACCGGCCTCGAAGGAGCCCGTCGCCTGATGGAGTACCTGCCGATCTCGAAGAGGGAGCCGGAGGACCTGGAGGCGCGGGCGGAGTTGCAGGTCGCGGCCTGGCTATCGTACTTCGGGCCGGCGAACACGCCGATGGGACTCTCGCACGAGCTGGGACGCAGGATCGGGGCGAGCTACGGCGTGGCGCACGGCATAACATCCTGCATCACCCTCGCGCCGAGCCTCGAAGTCGTCAGGGAGCGCATCCCGAAGGATCGGTGGGCGCGGCTCGGCGAGGCGCTCGGCGGCGAGCCGGCGGAGCGGGTCGCGGATCTCGTCCGGGAGCTCGGGCTGCCAGGACGTCTGCGCGACGTGGACGTCCCGCGAGGGGAGATCGAGCGGATCGCGAGCGAGTACGGGGAGCGAGAGGCGGATGCCCGCGAGATCCTCACCCGCGCCTGGTAGGAGCGGGTTTCAGCCGCCGATGCGGGACTCTTCGAGGTCCAGGTCGTGCTGGATGCGGCGCATGATCTCCGGGCTTATGGCTCCGGCGTCGCGCAGGCCGACTATCGCCTCGCGTTCGGCGGCGATTAGCTGGCGGCGCCAGTTACGCCAGGCCGACGAGTCCTGGTTGTACTCCTCGGTCGCTCCGCCGGCCTCGATGCCCGCCGTGTAGCGCCGGATGCGCTGCTCGTAGGACTCGCGCATCTGCTGCTGGCTGTGCGGCGGGACCCGTTCGACGGCGCACAGCAGGTCCAGCTTCTCCAGGGCGGCGCGGGCGGCGTGGAGCCGGGCCTCCAGCTCCATGATCTTGCTATCCTCTCCGTCGCCTTTCAGGCGCAGAGACTTTATCAGCGGCGGCAGGGTGAAGCCCTGAAGGACGAGGGTCGCAAGAATAACGCCGTAGGTTAGGAACAGGATCTGGTCGCGCCCCGGAAACGGCGCGCCGGACTGTACCGTCAGCGGCACGGCGAGGGCCGCCGCCAGCGAGACCGCCCCGCGCATGCCGCTCCAGCTCATCACCAGCCGCTCCTGCCAGGGCGCTCTCAGGTAGGTGCTGTGCAGGAGACGGTCGAAGACGGGGTGCAGGTAGGGCGTGGTGAAGAACCAGACGAGGCGCGTGAGGGCGACCGCCGCGTACACGAGCCCGGCGTAGAGGAGGAGAGTTCCCCAGGTGGAGCCCGCGTCGAGACCTTCGAGGATGGAGGTGAACTGCAGGCCGACCAGGATAAAGAGCAGCGACTCCAGGACGAACGTCAGGACGCTCCAGAAAGAGAGGGCCTGCAGGCGCGTGGACGCGTCGGGGAAGAGCCTGGGGGCGTGCCAGCCCTGGTAGAGACCGTAGGAGACTATTGCCAGGATGCCGGAGAGGTGCAGCACCTCCTCGGCCAGGATGTAGACGACGTAGGGCAGCAGCACGGAGGTCATAATGAGAATCAGGGCGTCCTTCAGCCGCGCCCACAGCGGCAGCATCAAGCGGGCGAAGACGAGGCCGACGAGCAGGCCGCCCGCGCTCACCACAACGAAGTTCAGGCCCGCCTGCGTCGCGGAGAAGGCGCCGGAGACGACCGCCACGACGGCCACCCGGTAGACGACGAGGGCCGAGCCGTCGTTGACCAGGCTCTCGCCGCCAACGACCGTGCTCACGGTCGCCGGAACCCCCAGGCGGCGGAAGATCGCCTCGGCCGCAACCGGGTCCGTGGGCGCCAGGACCGCGCCGAGCACGAACGCCGCGGCCCACGGGAGGCCGACGACGAAGTGCGCCACCGCCGCGACTGCCAGCGTGGTCGCCAGCACCAGCCCAACGGCGAGCATCGCGATGGGGCGCAGGTGGGCGCGCAAGTCGCGGGGCGAGGCCGTGAAGGCCGCCGAGTTCAGCAGCGGCGGCAGGAAGACCAGGAAGATCACCTCCGGCGCCAGCTCGATCTTCGGGAGCCCCGGCGCGAGCCCGATCGCCAGCCCGCCGAGGACCAGGAAGATGGGGTAGGGGACGTTCGTTATGCGCGCGAGCTGCGCGAGGACCGCCACGGCGCCGAGCAGCAGGATCAGGAACTCGATGTCGCTCATCCGGCCCTCATATCTCCAGCCGGGACTCTTCCAGGTCCAGGTCGCGCTCGATGCGGTGCATGGCGTCGTCGCTGATCTCGCCCTCGTTTCGCAGCCGGACGAGGGTGCGGCGCTGGGCACGCAGCAGCTCGATCATGAGCCGCTGGTAGGCCGTGGAGCGCTCCTCGAGGCTGTCCGAGTCGCCGTCGAAGCGGGCGGCGAACCGTCCCCGGCGGTAGTTGTAGAGACCGCGCACGCGCTCCGCCGTCTCCTCGCGCACCCACTCCTCCTCGACCAACTCCTCCAGCCGGTCCAGGGCGGCCTGGGCGACCTCGATCCTGCCAGTTACCTCTTCCCGCTGCGTGCTGCCGTCATCTTCGAGGCCGAGACCCCGGATCAGGGCCGGCAGCGAGAGCC
>DASSMB010000039.1:0-11060 GCA_035689095.1 Rubrobacteraceae bacterium
GCCAGGGTGTAGACGTCCCCGAGGCTCGGCGCCTTGACGCACAGCTCCAGGGAGTTGAGGAATCGGAAGGCGGCTTCACGACTCTCCGCTGCCAGCTCGAAGGAGACCAGGCCTCCGGTATCGGCGAGCACACGTCGGGCGACTTCGGTATCCGGGTGGTCTTTGAGGGAGGGGTGATTGACCTTCGTGATCTTCGGATGAGAGGCGAGGCGGGAGGCTATCTCGCGCGCGTTCTCGCACTGGCGGGACATGCGGAGCGGGAGGGTCTTCAGGCCCCGGTGAGCGAGCCAGGACTCGAACGGCCCGATCACGCCGCCGACCAGCTTCCGTAGTTGCTCTACCGCTCCGTCGTACGGAGCGCCCGTGACGACGAGGCCGGCGGTGATGTCGCCGTGGCCGGAGAGGTACTTGGTCGCGCTGTGGACCACGATGTCCGCCCCGAGGTCCAGGGACCGCTGCAGGTACGGCGTGCCGAAGGTGTTGTCCACTATCAGGGCCGAGCCCGCAGCCCGCGTTACCTCCGCGATGGCCGGCACGTCCGCGACGCGCAGGAGCGGGTTGGAGATAGACTCGATGACCACGGCGCGGGGCCTCAGTTCCTCGACCTTTTTCTCGACGGCCTCCAGGTCGTAGCAATTCACGAACCGGACCTCCACGCCCGCCGCGCCGAAGACCTGCACCAGGAGCGTCGCCGTGGAGCCGTAGAGTTGCTCGGCGGCCAGCACCGTGGCGCCGCCCGTCAGCTCCGCCGCCGCGAGCGCCGCGTGCATCGCCGCCATCCCGGAGCCGAAGGCGAACGCGCGCGCCTCCGGCGAACCTTCCAGCGACGCTATCGCCCGCTCGAAGGCGGCGACGGTCGGGTTGTCGTAGCGCGCGTAGCTGTAGCCCGGCTCCTCGCCGCCGAGCACCCGGTCCGTCGTCTCTATATTAGGGTGGGAGAAGGTCGTCGAGGCGTAGATCGGCGTCGAGACGGGATAGAAGGCGCTCGGCTCGTTTGCTCCCGCCTCCTCGTGTTTGGCGCGGCGCTCGCCGGAGTGGACGGCGCGGGTCTCGAAACGTCTCTGGTTATCCTGATCCGAACTCATGGTGCCCTATACTAAACCACCAGCGCATACCTTTTGGGAGGAGCAGAGGATGGAAGACCGGATAAGTTATTTCGAGCGCATGCTGGCGGACAACCCCAACAACCCCACGGGCCTGATGGCGCTGGCGAACGAGTACGGCAAGGCGGGCCGCGACGAGGACGAGGCGGCGGTCTTGCAGCGGTACGTGGAGGCGCACGAGGACGAGGGGAACGCTTACGCCCGGCTCGGGGAGGTGCTGGCGCGGCTCGGGCGCGAGGACGAGGCGCGGTCGGCCTACGAGAGAGGGATCGGCCAGTCCGAGAAGCACGGCCACAGCGGGATGGCCGACGATCTGCGGCTCGCGTTGCTCAGGCTCAACGAGTAGGCCTGCAAAGCCCGTGTTTAGGGTAAGTACGGCGGATGTGATGTGGGGTATGATTAGGGACATTACGATGGTTAGTTGCCTAGCGAAGAGCGCGAAGCAAGAAGGCGTGGAGATGAGCCCCGCCGCCTTTCGCGCACCGTTAGAGATTCGCTGCAAAACAAGTTACCGCAACGTGAGGGTGTGATCCTGTTGGCAAACCTGTCCGAGAGAGAGTTTTTTGGGCCAAACCTCGGCTATGTGTTGGAGCTCTATGAACGCTACCGCGAAGACCCCGGCTCCGTGGACGAGAGCGCGCGCGAGTTCTTCGAGACCTGGAGCCCGCCGCGTCCCGGCGCGGGCATAGCCGGCACGAACGGGCAGGTAGTCCCCGAGGTGGACGTGGAGAAGGCCGTGGGGGCCTCGAAGCACGTCCGGCACATAAGGGACTTCGGGCACCGGGCGGCTCAACTGGACCCGCTGGGGAGCGAGCCTCCCGGAGACCCGACGCTCAATCCTGAATTTTACAGGATCAGCGACGAGGACCTGGAGACTCTACCGGAGCTCATCATCGGGGGACCGATCGCCGAGCGCACGTCCAACGCCCGGGAGGCTGTGGAGGAGCTACGCAAGCTCTACTGCAACACCACCGGCTACGACTTCGGGCACGTGCACGACCCCGACGAGAGGTTCTGGCTGCGCGAGGCCGTCGAGTCCGGGCGGTTCGCAAAGAGGATGGAGGGCGAAGAGGCGAAGCGGCTCCTGCAGAGGATCACGCGGGTAGACGCCTTCGAGAAGTTCCTCCACAAGACGTTCCTCGGGCAGAAGCGCTTCTCCGTCGAAGGCAACGACATGGTCGTGCCGATGCTGAACCGCCTGATCCGGTCCGCCGCCGACGTGGGGACCCCAGTGGTGACGCTCGGCATGGCGCACCGGGGTCGCCTGAACGTGCTGGCGCACGTGATGGACAAGTCGTACTCCAAGATCTTCGGCGAGTTCCAGCAGCCGGACAAGGGCGAGCAGGCGTCGGCCGCGGGCAGTCCCGGCGGGGCATGGGTGGGGGACGTGAAGTACCACCTCGGCATCCGGGGTTTCCACCTGGATGATGCGGAAGCCGACGAAGAGGTCCTCATCAACCTCGCGCCCAACCCGAGCCACCTGGAGCACGTCAACCCTGTGGTCGAAGGGATGGCCCGCGCCGCGCAGGAGGAGCGGAGTGAGGCAGGACCGCCGCGCCTGGATGTCGAAGCGGCGCTGCCGATAATCCTTCACGGCGACGCGGCGTTCCCGGCAGAGGGTGTCTCGGCGGAGACGCTGAACCTCAGCAGGCTGCCCGGCTACAAGACCGGCGGGACCATCCACATCATCACCAACAACCAGATCGGGTTCACCACCGAGAGGCAGGACGCGCGCTCCACGACCTACGCGAGCGACCTTGCCAAGGGGTTCGAGATCCCGGTGGTCCACGTCAACGCCGACGACCCGGAGGCGTGTCTGGCCGTGACGCGGATGGCCCACGCCTACCGCGAGGAGTTCGACAAGGACTTCATGATCGACCTGGTCGGCTACCGCCGCTTCGGGCACAACGAGGGCGACGAACCGGCCTACACCCAGCCCCTGATGTACGAGACCATCCGCAACCACCCGACGGTCCGCGAGCTGTGGGCGAAGGAGCTCGAACGGCGCGGCGTGATCGAGGAGGGCGAGGCCGACGCTATGTTCGAGGAGATCATGGCGGACATGGCCGAGGTACAGAAGAACCCGGACGAGGGCCTCACCGAGGAAGACGTCTTTACCGACGAGCCGTACACTCCGCTCGCGGAGATCCCGGAGACCGCCGTCCCGGCCGAGCGGCTCGCGGAGCTGAACAAGGCGCTTCTGGAACGCCCCGAAGGCTTCACGCCGAACTCCAAGCTGGAGCGTCTGATGCGGAAGAGCCGTGGCGAACTCAACGGCAGCGATAGCTCCGCTGGCATAGACTGGGCGCACGCCGAGACGCTGGCCTTCGCGTCGCTGCTGGAGGACGGCACCCCGATCCGCATCACCGGACAGGACACGGAGCGCGGGACGTTCTCCCAGCGCCACGCGGTCCTCTACGACGCGAAGACCGACGAGCGTTACGTGCCGCTCCAGAACATCCCGCAGGCGAAGTCTTCTTTCTCCATCTACAATAGCCCGCTCTCGGAGATAGCGGTAATAGGCTTCGAGTACGGTTACTCGGTGAGCTCGGAGGACACGCTGGTTCTCTGGGAGGCCCAGTACGGCGACTTCGCCAACGTCGGCCAGCCGATGATCGACCAGTTCATCGTCTCCGGGCAGGCCAAGTGGGGCCAGACCTCGGGGCTCGTGATGCTCTTGCCGCACGGCTACGAGGGGCAAGGGCCGGAGCACTCCAGCGCCCGCCTGGAGCGCTACCTGCAACTCGCCGCCAACGAGAACGTGCGGATAGCCAACCTCACCACGGCGGCCCAGTACTTCCACATCCTGCGCGCCCAGGCCGCGCTCAAGAACCAGAAGCGTCCGCTCATCATCATGGCGCCGAAGAGCCTCTTGCGTCATCCGATGGCCGCCTCGAAGCTGGAGGATTTGTCCGAGGACTCGTTCCATCCGGTGCTCGATGACGCGGAGGCGCGGGAGAGGGCGGAGTCGGTCGAGCGGCTCATCCTGTGTACCGGTAAGATCTTCACGGAGCTAGCCGGTAGCGAGTACCGCGAGGAGGCGGTGGATACCGCTATCGCCCGGATAGAGCTACTGTACCCGTTCCCGGAGGAGCGGGTGCGCGACCTGCTCGACGGCTATCCAAACCTGCGGGAGATACTGTGGGTCCAGGAGGAGCCGAAGAATATGGGCGCCTGGTCGTTCGTGGAGCCGCGGCTGCGCGACATCGCCGATGAGCTGCCCATACTGTACGTCGGCAAGCCCGGACGGCCCAGCCCGGCTCAAGGGTCGGCGAAGTTCCACAAGCAGGAGCACGCCGAGATCATCCGTATGGCCTTCGAGAGCGTGAACGAGGACCTGGATGACGAGGGTTCGGTGGATGAGACCCAGGTACGGGCTTCGGCCAAGAGCGAGTAGGACTGTGTCGCAGGTAAATAAGATCAGAGAGGAAGAGTGAGCCGTGGCGGTTGAGATACACGTTCCGGAGCTTGGGGAGTCGGTCGCCGACGCGACCGTCGGCAAATGGTTGAAGAGCGAGGGAGACGCCGTGAAGTCCGGCGACCCGCTCGTCGAGCTCGAGACCGACAAGATCAACTTCGAGGTAGAAGCCGAGCAGGACGGCGTCCTGGAGTCCATCGCCAGCAAGGAAGGCGACACCGTCAACGTCGGTGACGTAATCGGCACCATCGGCGAGGGCGAAGCCGCAGGTGACGGCCAGCCCGAAGATTCCGGCGAGGAAGAGGAGGGCTCCGAGGAGCAGGCCCAGACCGAGCAGCCGGAGGCCGAAGCGGAGACCGAAGAGGACGAGGCGCCGGAAGAGGAAGCCGGCGGCGAGGAGGCCAACGGGCACCGGGAGATGGAGGACGGCGCTGGCCGGGCCTCGCCCTCGGTCAGGAAGCTGGCCGAGGAGTACGGCGTCCAGCTCGCCGAGGTCTCCGGCTCCGGCTCCGGCGGGCGCATAACCCGCGACGACGTGGAGCGTTTGATCCGGGAGAAGGGCCAGGGCGGCGGCCAGGGCGGCGGCGCCGAGAAGACCGAGCAGCCCGAGCGCGACGGCAAGGCCGAGAAGCCGGCCCCCGCCTCCCAGAACGGCCGGGCGGACCTCGAAGAGCGGGTGCGCATGTCGCGGCGCCGTCTCACCATCGCCCAGCGGCTCGTCGAGAGCCAGCAGACGGCCGCCATGCTCACCACCTTCAACGAGGTGGACATGAGCGCCGTCATGGAACTTCGCAAGCGCCGCAAGGAGTCCTTCCAGGAGCGGACCGGCGCCAGGCTCGGCTTCATGAGCTTCTTCGCCAAGGCGGCGATAGGGGCGCTCAAGGCGTTCCCGAAGGTCAACGCCGAGCTTCAGGACAATGAGTTGGTCCTCAAGAAGTACTACGACCTCGGGGTGGCGGTCTCTACCGATGAGGGGCTCGTGGTGCCGGTCTTGCGCGACGCGGACCGCAAGAGCTTCGCCGGGATAGAGCAGGGTATAGCCGACCTCGCAACGAAGGCGCGCGACGGCAAGCTCGGGCTCGAAGACCTGCGGGGCGGCACGTTCACCATCACCAACGGCGGAATCTTCGGGTCCCTGCTCTCGACGCCGATCCTGACCATGCCGCAGGTAGCGATCCTGGGGATGCACAAGATCCAGGAAAGGCCGATGGTCGTGGACGGCGAGATCACCGTCCGCCCGATGATGTACGTGGCGCTCTCCTACGACCACCGCGTCATAGACGGCGCGGAGGCGGTCGGCTTCCTGGTCCGCATCAAGGAGCTTATAGAAGACCCGGAGTCTCTGCTGCTGGAAGGCTAGCGGATGCCCGATGGAGGGCTCGTAGAACGGCTGGTCTCCGGAGACAAGCGGGCGCTGGCCCGCGTGATCTCGAAGATAGAGCGCGAGGACGAGGACGCGCCAGGGATCATCGCGGAGATCTACCCGAGGACCGGCGACGCCGTGACGATCGGCTTCACGGGACCGCCGGGGGTCGGCAAGAGCAGCATTATCGCGAAGCTGATCAAGCTCTACCGCGACGAGGACAAGACGGTGGGGGTGGTCTCGGTCGACCCGTCGAGCCCGTTCTCGAAGGGCGCCATCCTGGGCGACCGAATCCGGCTCTCGGACCACTTCCTGGACCCTGGGGTGTTTATCCGGTCGATGGGGAGCCGGGGGCACCTGGGGGGGCTGGCGGGCGGCTCGCGGCTCGCGGCCCTGGCGATGGAGGCCTACGGGTGCGACGTGGTGCTCTACGAGACGGTTGGGGTGGGGCAGGGGGAGGTCGAGGTGGCGTCGGCGGCGGACACGGTCGTGCTGGCTTTGCAGCCGGGGGCGGGGGACGCGGTGCAGGCGCTCAAGGCTGGGGTCATGGAGATAGCGGACGTGTTCTGCATCAACAAGGCGGACCA
The DNA here is from genome assembly GCA_035689095.1 of Rubrobacteraceae bacterium. Taxonomy (GTDB): domain Bacteria; phylum Actinomycetota; class Rubrobacteria; order Rubrobacterales; family Rubrobacteraceae; genus JACDDK01. Next base: position 6,472 of record DASSMB010000039.1, read on the forward strand.
CCCGCAGGCGAAGAACGCCGCCTCGGAGGTGCGGTCGATACTGGAGATCGGCCAGGAGCTCGACCCCGACCCGTGGTTCCCGCCGATAGTGATGACGCGCGGCGACACCGGCGAGGGCGTTGAGGAGCTGAAGGAGACGATACAGAAGCACCGCTCCTACCTGAAGGAGAGCGGGAAGCTGGAGGAGCGGCGGCGGGCGGCTCTGCGGGAGTTCGTCGTATCGTGGGCGACGAACCGGCTGGAGAAGGAGATGCACGAGCGGCTGGACCGGGAGGACACGCAGGTCATGGAGCAGGTCTACGAACGGAGTCTCGACCCGATCTCCGCCTCGGAGCGCATCTTCAAGGAAGTCTAGAACGTGGCGCCCCGGCGCATCGTCAGCCTGGTGCCGAGCCTGACCGAAGCGCTCTTCGCGTTCGGGGCCGGAGACAGGATCGTCGGACGCACCCGCTACTGCACGCAGCCGCCGCGAGCGGTCGGCAGGATACCGAAGGTCGGCGGGACGAAGAAGGTTGACGTAGCGCGCGTGCTGCAACTGGAGCCGGACCTCGTCGTCGCCGTCCGGGAAGAGAACACGCGGGGGGACGTGGAGGCGCTGATGCAGGCGGACGTCCCGGTCTTCCTCGGGTCGCCGGCGACGATCGCGGAAGCGGTAAAGATGCTGCGGGAGCTTGCCGGGAGGGTCGAGGCTCCACTGGCCGGGGAGGTGCTGGAGCCCATCGAGCGGACGCTGGGAAGGTTGCGGGACTCGGCAAAAGAAACGCGGCGGGTGTTCGTCCCGATCTGGAAGCACCCGTACATGAGTGTCGGCCGAGACACCTACGTCCACGACGTCCTGAAGACGTGCGGCGGCGAGAACGTGTGCGGCGGTTCGAGGCGCTATCCGGCGGTTACGCTGGACGAGGTGGAGGCGCTGCGGCCGGAGGTCGTGCTGCTCCCGGACGAGCCGTACCCGTTCTCCGCGGAGGACCTGCCGGAGTTCTATGCGCTCGACATACCCGCCGCCCGTTCGGACGACATCTACCTCGTGGACGGCAAGCTGCTCACTTGGTACGGGCCGCGGATGGCGGGGAGCCTGATGCAGCTATCCGCGTTGCTGCGGGCCGGTCAGCCGGCCTTGCCGGAGAGCCAGGAATAGAGAGCCATCCCAGAGAGCATCGCCGCCACGAAAGCCAGCACGACCGGGAGACCGGTGCCGAGGGCCGCTACGGCCGGGCCGGGACAGAAGCCCACGAGGCCCCAGCCGATGCCGAAGAGGGCGGAGCCGCCGAGCAGGGGCGCGTCCAGAGTCTTCTTCGTTGGCAGGGAGAAGTCATCTTCGAGGACGGGGCGCGGGCGCTTCGGGATAAAGCGGAAGGCCGGGACGGCGACGAGGAGCGCGCCGCCCATGACGAAAGCCAGGGTCGGGTCCCAGTCTCCGGCGACATCGAGGAAGCCTATGACCTTGGCGGGGTTCATCATCCCCGAGATGGCGAGCCCCAGCCCGAAGACGAGGCCGCAGAACATTGCGGAGAGTGTCCGCACCGCGCCGGAGGCCATCAGAGAGCGTGGTGGGTCAGGTACACGGTGATCATCGCCACGCCGAAGAAGGTGGCGGTGGCGGCGATGGAGCGTTTCGAGAAGCGGGCCATGCCGCAGAGCCCGTGCCCGCTGGTGCAGCCGGAGCCGAGGCGGGTGCCGAAGCCTACCAGGAGCCCGCCGACGAGGACCGCCGGTAACGAGGCGAGCACCCTCACGGAGCCCGTCTCGCCCGCGGTCGCAATGTAGGCGAGCGCGCCGAGCACGAGGCCCGCGACGAACGCCGCCCGCCAGTGTATGTCCCGGCCTCTCAACGTCAACAGGCCGCCGACGATGCCGCTGATGCCGGCGATGCGGCCGTTCAGAAGGAGCATCAGCGTGACCGCCAGCCCGATGAGTAGCCCGCCAACGAAACCGCTGATCGGGGTGAAGTCCTCCATGTCGCCTCCGCTCGTCACTCGACCATGCCGGACGGGATGCCCGGCCACATAAGGATATCTCCCGGAGGTTCACCCTGACAAGGGAAAATGTTTGCGCTATGGGCGTCCAGTGGGGAAGGTTACGGGTCCTGCGCTGAGATCAGAAGACGCTCCACGATCACGATGTCCCGCCACACGCCGTCGAGCCGGGCGTGACTCTCGTAGACGCCGACCTCCCGGAAGCCCAGGGAGACGAGCAGCCTGCGGCTCGCGGTGTTCTCGATGAAGACGCGCGAGGCGAGCTTCCATAAGCCGGTTCTCTCGGCGGCGGAGATCAGGGCCTGCATAGCCAGCCGTCCCGCTCCGTGACCACGAGCGTCCCGAGCCACGTAGACCGAGAACTCGGCGACGCCTTTGTAGCACTCGCGCGGACGGTAGCTTGAAGTGCTGGCGAACGCGACGACCCGGCCATCCTCCTCCACGACCACGGTCGGATGCGGGCCGCCGAACCAGGCCCGTATCTCCTCCGCCGAACGCGGCCGGGTCTCGAAGGTGGCGATGCGCTCCTCGATGCCCTGGTTGTAGATGTAGGCTATAGTTTCGGCGTCTTCGGGGGTCGCGGGACGGGCTCGCATGGCGGCATCCTAGCAGTCGAATCCCCCGTCTTTCTCGCTACCCGAGGTCCACGGCGACCGGCAGCGCCGTGCGTCGCCAGTTGTCCAGGCTGCCGGGCCTCCTCTCGTACTTCTCGACCAGGAGCCGGCGCGCCAGCTCGTCCTCCTCCGAATCCTCGACCACGCGGGCGCGGCCCTCGAAAGTCTCGTCCGCGATACGGACCGTCACCTGCGGGTTCTCGCGCAGGTTCTTCACCCAGTCCGAGCGGTCTCGTCCGCCGGAGAGCATATAGAGGGTGCTGTCTTCGAGTGCGAACCAGATCTCGATCATGTGCGGCCGTCCCGTCGCGCGGCCCGTGGTCGTCAGGTAGCAGAAGTCCTCGACGGCGAGGGCGTGGAGGTCCGGCATCTATGCGTCGGCGGTCTCTCGCTGGCGCAACTCGACCCGACGGATCTTGCCGCTCGTCGTCTTCGGCAACTCTGAGATGAACTCGATCCTGCGCGGGTACTTGTACGGCGCGGTGTTTGCCTTGCAGTAGTCCTGTATCTCCTTAGCCAGCTCGTCCGACGGCTCGTAGTCCTTCCCAACCACTATGTACGCCTTGACCACGCTTCCCCGGTCCTCGTCCGGCGCCGGGACCACCGCGCTCTCCACGACGGCCGGGTGCTCTATGAGGACGCTCTCGACCTCGAACGGCCCGATCCTGTACCCGGCGGAGAGTATGACGTCGTCCGAACGCCCCACGAACCACATGTAGCCGTCCGCGTCCCGGTAGGCCCGATCGCCCGTGAGGTAGTAGCCGCCCCGGAAGGTCGCCTCCGTCGCGTCGGGCTGCTCCCAGTACTCCTTGAAGAGGCACGGGATACGCCCGGCGAGAGCTATGTCGCCGGGCTCGTCCGGCGGGCACTCGTTGCCGTCCATGTCTATGACCTTTACGTCACAGCCGGGCGAGGGCTTGCCCATCGAGCCGGGCCGCACCTCCACACCGGGGTAGTTGCCGACGAGCAGGGTGTTCTCCGTCTGGCCGTAGCCGTCGTAGATGGTGATACCGTGCAGCTCCTTCCATCGCTCGATGACGGGCGGGTTGAGCGGCTCTCCGGCGGAGACGGCGTGGCGGATGGAGGAGAGGTTTGCCTCCTGAAGCTCCTGCGTCTTGGCGAGCAGGCGATACTCGGTCGGGGCCTGGCAGAGGACGGTTATGTTGTAGCGTTCGATGAGGTCCAGGCGTTCTGCGGGGTCGAAGCCGCCCTCGTGGAAGAAGATCTCCGTCCCCTGGCTCCACGGCCCCAGAAAGACGTTCCAGATGCTCTTGGCCCACCCGGTCCCGGAGGTGCACCAGAGCCGGTCGCCATCCTGCAGGTCCAGCCAGTACTTCGCCTGCATCCACTTCGCGTGCGTATACCCGTGCGTGTGCAGCACGCCCTTCGGGTGCTTCGTCGTCCCGGAGGTGTAGAGGATGAACGCGCCCTCGTCCGCCGCCGTATCCTCGGCGGTGAACTCATCCGGGGCTCCGTCCATCAGCTTATCGAACGACTCCCAGCCGTCGTGATCTCCGCCCACGGATACGAAGTGCTTGAGGCCGGGGACATCGGAGCGCATCTTCTCGACGGCCTCGATGCCTTCGGGGCCGGAGATCATGGCTGCGGAGCCGGAGTGCTCGGCCCGGAACTTGAGGTCGCCCGCCCGGAGCTGCGGGGCGCAGGGGATGGCGATGGCGCCCAGCTTTAGTAGGCCGGTAAGGATGGCGTGCCACTCCGGGACCTTGCCGAGCAGGACCATCACCCGGTCGCCGCGCTGTACGCCCAACTCGCGGGCGGCGTTCGCGAAGCGGTTGGAGAGGACGGAGAACTGGGCGAAGTCCAGGCGGCGCTCTTCGCCGTCTACACCCAGCCAGATCATGGCCGGCCGGTCCTGCGCGGCCCAGCGGTCCACCACGTCGCGCCCGAAGTTGAACCTCTCCGGCGTCTCCCAGTCGAAGCCGGCGTAGGTCTTCTCGTAGTCTCCGATGTTCGCCACGATCCTCACCTTTCCCCAAAG
>DASSMB010000040.1:0-7300 GCA_035689095.1 Rubrobacteraceae bacterium
GCTCGCTATGCTCAGGACGGGCATGCCCGGCAGGTGGGCCGGCTGGCTGGCGCTCGCGGTCGCCCTCTTCCACGTGCTGGCGGCGCTGGGCCTGGCGCAGAGCGGGACGCTCGCCATGGACGGTCTTTTGGCGAACCTGGCCCCGCTGGTGTTCCTGGTGTGGGTCGTCGCCACGAGCGTGCCGCTGTTGAGAAGGGCGGGAGCGCGCTCGGGCTCCGCGGGCCGCGCGCCGGACGACGCCGTTCACCCGGCCACGTAGGATACCGGATGGGCGGGCCGAGTACCGTTCGTCACTTCGTTAAGATAGCCCGCCGCGGGTCTTCGGGGCTTCAAGCACCGCCCGTAGTATCGGGGTGGCGGAGCCCCGCAGCGGGTCGGCGGCGGGCAGCCCGGTCTCATCTGCTACCCGCGCGACGAACTCTTCGGCCTCCGCGTCGTCCAGACCCTTCGTGTTGACGCTGACGGCGACTACGGGCGCGGGCTTGACGAGGGCGGCGACTTCTTCGTAGAGGCGGGCGGCGCGGGCGGGGGTTGGGCGTGGGACGAGGCCCATTATCCTCTCTTCCGAGGCGTCGCAGCAGAGGATGAGGCAGTCCGGGCAGGAGCCGTGCAGCAGGCCGAGCGTAACGCCGGAGTAGGCCGGGTGTCCGAGGGAGCCCTGGCCTTCCACCAGGATCAGGCCCGGCGAACTCTTCGCCGCCCGCAGGACGAGCTGCTCCGCCGCCCCCGCAATGAAGTCCGAGACGACGGCGTCCACGGAGATCCCCCACCCGGCTATTATGATGCCGGTCTGGCCCGTCGCCACGAACTCGGTCGTTACGCCCGCCTCCATCGCGGCCCGCTCTATCTCCAGGGTCGCCGTCATCTTGCCGATGGCGCTGCTGGTCCCGACGGTGAGCGCGACCTTCGGCGTGACATCCAGGCCCTCGCCGGAGAAGAGCGGTATCTCCTCCGGCGGCTCGCGCACGTCCCAGACGTTCTTGCCGGGGAAGAGCGGCGCGAGGCGCTGGTGCAGGCCGCTGACGATCTCCACTCCCGCCTCCGCCGCCATCCGCAGGGTCTCAATCCACGCCCCCGGCAGCCGCCCGCCCGGCGGGGCGAGCCCGACCAGGATGGAGGTCGGCGAGTAAGCTAGCGCCTCCTCCATCGTCCCGACTATCGGGGCTTCGCGGCGCAGGCTCGGCATGACTTCGAGGACGCTCCTCCCGGCGAGCGAGGAGTCCATGACGGCGACTACCTCGTCCTTGCCGTAGCGCAGGAGGCCGTGGGCGGTCTTGGCGTTGGCGTCGAGGAAGCGCCCTTCGGCGAGGATGGCGTATCGGCGGGTGGGCGCCTGGGATGCAGTCATCGCGGCTCCACCCCGAGGCCGGGACTGTCGGGCACGGTTATGTGTCCTTGCTTGTATTCAAGACCCGCGTAGGGGTCGTCGGCGAGGAGCATGGCGCCGTCGAGGTCCAGGTAGTCGAAGAGGCCGGAGACCTGGGCCGCCGCCGCTATCCCGAGCGAGGTCTCGACCATGCAGCCGAGCATGACGAGCATCCCGTGGGCGCGGGCGGTGTGGACCATCTCCAGCGCCCGCCGGATGCCGCCGCACTTCGCCAGCTTGACGTTGACGCCGGAGACAGAGCCAGCCAGCTTCGGCACGTCGGCGGCGGTGATGGCGCTCTCGTCCGCGATCACGGGCACGGGGCTCGCGGCCTCCGTGACGCGCCGCAGCGCCTCCGGGCCGGCGGAGGCGGGGACGGGCTGCTCGATCATGGCCGCCCCGATCTCTCTCAATTCCGCCACGGCTTCCGAAACCTCGTCCGGCGTAAACGCCTCGTTGGCGTCCACCCATGGTTCCGCCTCCGAAGCGGCGGCGACCGCCCGCACGGTCTCTATGTCTCCCCTGCCCCCCACCTTCATCTTCAGGATGGGATAGCCGGAGAGCTTCCTCGCCTCCGAGACGGTCGTGTCGAGGTCGGCTATGGCGAGGGTGTAGGCGCTCACGGGCGCGGGGCGGGCGAGGCCGAGGAGCCGCCAGACCGGCACGCCGAGCCTCTTCGCGGCGAGGTCGTGTAGGGCGGCGTCCAGGGCGGCGAGCGCGGCCGGCGGGAGGTGGGCGTTCCCGCGCAGGGCGCCCTCGATGTCCCAGGGGTCGGGGATGCTGAGGCGGCGCAGCGCAGCCTCCACGCCCGCGGCGTCCTGCTCGTAGTAGGCGGTGGGTGCTGCCTCGCCCCGGCCGGTCGCGCCGTCTTCTTCGAGGGTGAGGATCACGCGCTCGAAGGCGTCGTGGGCGCCGCGGGCGATGGCGAAGGTCCGTCTAGTGTGGACCGTGAGCTTCTCTACCGTGATCCGCATGCGCCTCCCGGCCGTTCTGGTCCCGTCTCTGCCAGCCGCATTCTAGCGGGATAGAAGCATTCCTTCCCGTCCGGGAACCGCGCATGTTAAAGGCTTGTTAAAAGAGTGAAGCATGGCAATCCGGCGTTTATACTCCGGGTGTAGCCGAACTTTTGGAGGTAGCGTCTGGTGGGGAGCATCGCGGAGATCCTGATAGTCGAGGACGACGAGGTGATCATGGGCACCCTCGCCTACAACCTCTCGCGCAACGGTTTTGGTGTGAGCCAGGCGACCTCGGGCGCGGAGGCTTTGCGGTTGGCCCGCAAGATGCGCCCGGACCTTATCCTGCTCGACCTGATGCTCCCCGGCGAGTCGGGGATACAGGTGTGCGAGCGCATCCGGGAGCGGGACCAGGGCGTTGTGATCGTCATGATCACGGCGAAGGGCGCCGAGGAGGACAAGGTGCGCGGCTTCGAGGCCGGCGCGGACGACTACGTCACCAAACCCTTCGGGATGAAGGAGCTTATCGCGCGCATCAACGCCAACCTCAAGCGCTCCGACGCGGGCCATCGCGGCAAGGTCCTGGAGGCCGGGGACCTTCAGTTGGACACGAAGAACTTCACCGCGAGCGTGAACGGCGAGCCGCTGCCTCTGCGCCTGAAGGAGTTCGAGCTTCTGGCCGCGCTTGCGGGCGCGCCGGGGGAGCTCAGGAGCCGGGAGGAGCTGGCGAAAGAGGTCTGGGGGCACGCGGGGGTCGGTTCGTCGCGCACGATAGACGTGCACATCCGGCGCATCCGGGCGGCGCTGGCGGAGAAGTCCGCCTACGAGTTCATCCACACCGCCCGCGGCCTCGGCTACCGCTTCGACGCGAAGCCGGTAGCGAAGGTCGGCGTGGCCGCGCCCTCCACGGAGTAGAAGAGTGGCCCTGGAGCCCAGCGGCGAGTCGTACTCCCCCGCAGAGCTCCGGCGGGTCAACAAGATCCGGCGCGACTTCGTCGCGAATGTCTCCCACGAGCTGAAGACCCCCGCCACCAGCCTGAAGCTGCTCGCCGAGAGCCTCGAAGAGTGCATAGACGAGGACCCGGTCCAGGCCCGCTTCTTCGCCAGCCAGCTAAAGAGCGAGACCGAGCGCCTCGCCCAGCTTATAACCGACCTTCTGGACCTGGCCCGGCTGGAGAGTCAGGAGCGGACGGATTACCCGAGCCTCGTGGACGTGCGGGTCGTCCTGATGACGGTGCTGGCCCGGATGCGGCGGGTGGCGCGGCGCAAGGAGATAACCCTGCTCTGGAAGCGCTTCGGCAAGGCCGCCCAGTACACCGTCCGCGGCGACGAGACGCAGCTCACCTCCATGTTCACGAACCTCGTGGACAACGCCATAAAATACACGCCGCCGGGCGGGAGGGTAGAAGTTACGGGCGGGATGAACGACCGCGAGATAGTAATAAGCATCCGCGATACCGGCATCGGCATCCCGGAGGGGAACCTCTCCCGCATCTTCGAGAGGTTCTACCGGGTGGACAAGGCCCGCTCCAAGGCCACCGGCGGCACGGGCCTGGGCCTCTCCATAGTCCGCCACGTCGCCCAGAACCACGGCGGGCGCGTCACCGTCGAGAGCGAGATCGGAGAGGGCACCACCTTCACCGTCTACCTGCCCCGCGGATAGCGCGGGAGCCGCTCCTATCCGTATATACCCTGCCTGTGCCCCACGGCCAGCACCGTAACGAGACCGTCCCTGTCTCCCTGCGGCTGCGCGAGGTCCGGGGGAATCTCCCCGATACGTTACACGACGCGGTAGTCTCCGACCCGCAGGCGCCACTCTTCCTCGCCGGTCCCCGCATCTTGCGCGCGCCCGACGGCCGGGGATCATTCACCAGAGAGCGTATGGCCGCGAGGACCCTCTCGTAGTCTCTCGTAGTCTCTCGCCGGAATCCGGCTCATGCCCTTGCGGACGCGCCGCGGAAGGACGACCTCGTACACGGGACTGTTACTCTTCGGCTCCGCCAGACTCCCTCAACCGGCGGCGTTCGGCTTCGATCTCCTCCATAGCCTCGTTTAGGGGGAGTGGATCCTCCTCCCCACGCTCTATGGCGGTCAGGACCTCGTCCGCCTCCCGGAGAGCCTCGGCGTCCTCCAGGCGTTCCAGCAACTCCTCGTACTCCTCGATGGGCAGCACGACGGCGGTCCGCTCCCCGCGCTCGTTGATGAGAAATTGCCGCATCCCTCGTACCTCCTCGGTCGTCGGCGTCCCGGACTATCTCCGGCCCGTGAGCCGGTCACCGGCCCCTGCTCTCGGATTATAGACTCCCGCAACACCGGCATGGACCTCCCGCTCCAAGGCCACCGGCGGCACGGGCCTGGGTCTCTCCATAGTCCGCCACGTCGCCCAGAGCCCTCTCTCCCGCTCTATACTCTCGCATGAAACAGCTGTTATCAGAACACGTGCGAAGATCCGCAAAGAGATCTGCCAGCAGGAGCCTGTAATTCAAGTTCCGGGTCAGGTCAGTCGATAACGTATAAAGTATCGTAAGGATCTCCTGGAGTGGTGGAAACGTATTATTGAAGAGTTCAAGAACAGAGGGACTAATGAGCTACGCATCCATTGCCGGTTGCCTTCGGGCGGGTCTGATCGGAGAGTCATGAGATGGGACACATGAGAGCGGCAAGTCTCGGCGGGGCAGGGGGTCTGTTGCCGATCGCGATAGGCTTCGCGGCGCTTCTGTGGATAGTAGATTCCTTGATGGACGCCTTGTTTTTCGACAAGGATGGGTTTATTAACGCTCTATTATCCACGGACCTGGACGAGTTGTGGAATCGTATCGTGATCGTCACGGTGCTCGTACTCTTCGCCATCGTCGCCCAGCGCATAATCAACAGGCGCCGGGAGACCGAGAACAAGTTGCGTGAGTCCGAGGAGCGTTTCCGCGGCCTGTCAAAGGCGTCGTTCGAGGGCATTGCCATAAGCGAAGCCGGCAAGCTGCTAGAAGTCAACGATGCCTTCGCGGCGATATTCGGATACGAGAGGCAGGAGATGGCCGGTATGGACGCGCTAGAGATAGTTGCGCCCGAGTCGCGCGAGGTGGTGCGGCACAATATAGCCTCCGGTTACGACAATTCCTACGAAGCAATAGGGCTCAGGAAAGATGGTTCGCGCTTCGATATAGAGGGTCACGGTAAGACCTCCACGTACCGGGATCACAGCGTCCGCGTAACGGCGGTGCGCGATATCACGGAGCGCAAGCGGACAGAGGAAGCTCTAAAAGAGAGCGAGGAGCGGCTGCGGCTGGCGATGGAGGCCGGCATGCTCGGTACGTGGTACCTCGACCTGCGAAGCGGAGAGTTCATAGCCTCAATCCAGGCCAAGGCCATGCACGGCCTCCCGCCCGAGAACCCTCTGGACAACCAGGGAGCGATAGAAGCCGTACATCCGGATGACCGGGCGGAAGTAGCAAGCAAGATCGAGCGGACAATCTCTGAGCGAGTGCCTTACGAGGCCGAGTACCGGATCGTGTGGCCCGATGGCGGGATCCGGTGGCTCCGCGCTCGCGGCAGGGTCCACGGCCTTACCGAAGACGGTGGCGGGGAGCGCCTGATCGGAGTCGTCCGGGACATTACGGAGGGCAAACGGGCGGAAGAGGAGCTGCGAAAGAGCGAGGCCCGCGCCCGGGCCATCACCGAGACGGCGATCGACGCCATAATCACCATGACCGCCGACGGCCTGATCCAGTCCTTCAACCCCGCCGCTGAACGTGTCTTCGGCTACACGGCGGAGGAAGCGGTCGGCCAGCCCCTGCGCATGCTGATGCCCGAGCGGTTCCGGGGATCTCACGAGCGAGGCTTTCGCGAGTACCTCGGCGGCCGGGAAGCGCATGTGATGGGCAAAGGAGCGGTGGAGCTTGCGGGGCTCAGGAAAGATGGAATCGAGTTTCCGCTGGAGCTGTCGCTGGGCGAGATGCGGGAGGGAGGTGACGCCCTGTTTACCGGCATTATCCGCGACATCACGGGACGCAAGCGCTCCGGGCGGCGTCTCGAAGCCCAGTACGCCGCGACGCGCGTCCTCGGGGAGTCCGCGACGCTGGAGGAAGCGTCCTTAAAGATCCTGCGGATCGTCTGCGAGAATTTGGACTGGGAGGTCGGCGAGATCTGGGAGATCGACCAGGAGGCCGACGTGTTGCGCTGCGCCCGGCACTGGTGCGTACCCGACGTGGACGTCTCGGCGCTCGCGGACGACCTCCGGTGCCGCAGCTTCGCCCGCGGCGACGGGCTCCCCGGCCGCGTCTGGGCCGCCGGAGATCCGGTCTGGATACCAGACGTCTCCAAGGAGGCCAGCTTTGTGAGGGCGGACATCGCAGCCGGGGCCGGCCTGCATGCCGCTTTCGCGTCCCCGATCCTGCTGCGCGGAGAAGTCCTGGGCGTGATGTGCTTCCTCGGCCGGGCGGTCCGCGAGCCCGACGAGGCAGTGCTGGACATGATGGATACCATCGGCACCCAGATCGGCCAGTTCATAGAGCGCCGGAGGGCCGAGAAGGAGGTGCGCGAGGCGGAGGAGCGCTTCCGCAGCGCGTTCGACGACGCGGCCATCGGCATGGGCCTCAACTCCCCGGACGGGCGCTTTCTGCGGGTAAACCGCGCCTTGTGCGAGATGCTCGGGCGCCCCGAGGAAGAGCTGCTCTCCCTGACCTTCGCCGACATTACCCATCCCGACGACGTGGATACCAGCCGGGAGCAGGTACGGAGGCTCCTCGACGGCGAGACGGACGGCTACCGGATGGAGAAGCGCTACCTGCACGCAGATGGAAGCGTGGTCTGGGTCGCCCTGAGCGTGTCGGGCATCCGAGACGCGGAGGGCCGCGCGCGCTACCTCGCCGCCCAGATGCAGGACATCACCGAGCGCAAGGCGGCGGAGGAGCGGCTCGCGGCCTCCGAAGCCGAACTGCGAGCACTTTTCGCCGCCATGACCGACGTCATCCTGGTCCTCGACAAT
>DASSMB010000041.1:0-4775 GCA_035689095.1 Rubrobacteraceae bacterium
GACCTGCAGGCGGTGGCGAAATTCGTCGTCGTCGTGGAAGCGGTGCAGCATGGAGGTCATCCACCACGAGAACCGGCTCGCCTTCCACACCCGGCGCAGGCACGTCTCGGAGTACGAGTCGAGGAGGTCCGTCCGGCCCGATTCGTAGAACTCTGTCAGCGCGCGGCAGAGCACCCGGACGTCGGCGACGGCGAGGTTCATGCCCTTGGCCCCGGTGGGGGGGACGATGTGGGCAGCGTCGCCGGCGAGGAAGAGCCGCCCGTGGCGCATCGGCTCGCAGATGAAGGAGCGCATCTGGACGATGTTCTTCTGGAAGATCCTGCCTTCCTTCAGAGTCCAGTCTCCTTTCTCGGTTTCGAGCCGCGCCTGTAGCTCCGCCCAGATCTTCTCGTCCGGCCAGTTCTCCATGGAATCGTTAGGATCGCACTGGAAGTAGAGGCGCTGTATCTCCGGGGAGCGGGTGCTGACGAGGGCGAAGCCGCGCTCGTGAAGGGCGTAGATCAACTCCTCTGTCGAGGGCGGTCCCTCCACCAGGATGCCGAACCAGCCGAACGGGTAGGTGCGGGTGTATTCCCTGCGGATCGCCTCCGGGATGGCCGGCCGGCTGGCGCCGAAGAAACCGTCGCAGCCGGCCACGTAGTCGCAGACGAGCTCTTCCTCTTCTGAGCCCTCCTGGAAGCGGATGCCCCCGGCTTCGAGGTCGAGCCGGGCGCCCCTGCGGAAGCGGACCTTCGGTTCGTCGGTGTCGAGGTTTTCGATGCCGGTGGCGGCGGCTCCGAAGAGGATCTCCCCTCCAGCATTCAGCCGGGCGGCGTAGAGGTCCTTGACCACCTCCTGCTGGCCGTAGACCGTGATCGACTTGCCGGTCAGGTCGGCGAAGTCTATGCGGTGGCCGCGGCCGTCGAAGCGCAGCTCGATCCCGTGGTGGACCGCTCCCTCCCGCTCCATCCTCTCCCCGACGCCCGTCTCCTTGAGCAACTCCGCCGTCGCGTGCTCCAGCACACCGGCCCGGACGGTCGTCTCCACCTCCTCACGGCCTCGGAGTTCGAGCACGACCGACTCGATCCCCTGCAAATGCAGCAGGTGCGAGAGCAGGGTCCCCGCCGGCCCGCCCCCGATTATCCCTACCTGTGTGCGCATGGGCCTTGCTCCTCCTCTACTTGTAGGGCTCTCTACCAGCGGCTACCCGAGCACCTGTCAACCGGGCTCCCCTCCCAGACGCGCCCCGGCCGGTACAGGCTCTTCCCGCTCTCTCCTCGGCTCCCGGACGAACAGGAGCAAGACGAAGCTGATGAGGATGATAGCTCCGTCGAGCATCACGGCGCCGTTCCAGTTGCCGGTGGCATCCCGGAGCGTGCCGCTGATCGCCGGTGAGAGCACGGCTCCCATCTCGCCGATCAGGTTCCACAACCCGAACGCCGCGCCGAGGTAGGCGGCGCTGGGTACCAGGTCCGCGGTTAGCGCGTGAGACATGGGTTGCAGGGCGTTGAAGAAGAGGCTCGCGGTGAACAGCAAGACTCCGAGCACCAGCAAGGACTTGCCGCCGTTCATGATGTAGAAGCCGAAGCCTATGGTGAGGAGACCCTGGATCAGGGTGAACAATACGAGCATCCGCTTGCGGCCCCAGCCCTTGCGCTTGGCGTAGTCCGCCAGCCAGCCACCGGCCGGGAAGCCCAGGATGCCGGCCCCGGCGTTGAACGCCGCCGTCAGGGCTCCCTGCAGGAACGACGAGTGCGCCGCGTCCGAGATGATGGAGACCGACCAGAAGCCGAAGAACCAGAGGTTCCACAGGATCGCTATGGCGGCGATGTAGATGAGCAGCAGGTCCCGGTTATACAGCACCGGGGAGACCTCTCCGCTCAGCCTCACGAAGATGAACCCCACCAGCAGGAGGGCCACAACGAGCTCGAGCAACGCCACCGCCCACTCCGGCAGTCCCGCCAAAGTAGCGACGAAGTAGATCCCCACTACGGCGACGAAGAAAACGGCGGCGTACGCGCCCAACCTCCGCAGCGCGGCCGGGTAGGCCGGCCTGAACTCGTGCTCACCACGCTGGCCCCTGAAGAATATAGCCATCCCGACCCCGACGATTATCGCGCCGATACCCAGGATGATGAACGGCATCCGCCACGCGCCTCCGGCGCCGAAGACCGAGGAGCCCAGGCCGATCAGCGGCGCGGCGAGCAGGAACGCCAGCGTGATCCCGATCGAGAGGCCGGTTATTACGAACCCCATACCCAGGCTGCGCTTCTCGAAGGGCGTCTGGTGGGTTATGACGCTCCGGTCGTTGGAATAGAAAAGGCCCGCCCCGAGGCCGGTGATCACACGCATCGCCACCAGACCTAGCAGGGCCGTCATGAGCCCGCTCAGGATGGTAGCCACCCCGGCCCAGATTATGCTGATTACGATCACCGTCCGGTGCCCGAGCCTGTCCCCAACGTACCCGCCCGGAAACTGCATCAGCATGTAGCCCGCGAACAACAGGCTCCCCACCAACCCGCCCACGGCGAACGGGTTCTCGACCCCCTGCAAGATGGGCGCCTTGCTGTCGATGATATAGCTCATTATCGGCCCGGTGATGGTGCGGTCCACGCCGCTCGCCACCCATCCCAACGCGAGCCATATCCACAGCGTCCGGTATCCCGGATACGGTGCCGTCTTGACCTCGCCGCTAGCTTCCATCATGGTCTCCTTTCCCCATCGATCTATGCTCGCTCCGCTTTCCCCGGCGGTGCAAGCGTTGTTGTGCCAGATCTACGCCTCGGCGATGAATGCTTCCTTCAGGTACTCTCCTTCCACCCGCGGGTTGACCTTGCAGTCCAGGACCATGACCCCTTCGGGAGCTTCGATCCACTCTTTTACCTGTTGTAGGTCGCTCACGTTGCGTACCACGCTACCCTGCCCGCCCATCGCGGCCGAGATCTCCGCGAAGTCTCTCTCCCCGAGAAGGGCCAGGTCGGTCGGCAGACCCAGGGCGCGAAAATGGTGCACCTCGGCGCCGTAGCCGGCGTCGTTCATGACCACGACGAGCAGCGGCGCCCCGAGTTGGACGGCGGCGTCGAGCTCGCCGAGGCTCATCAGCAGCCCGCCGTCGCCCACGACGACCACGGTCAGCCGGTCGGGACGCGCGACCGCGGCGCCCATCCCGGCTCCCATCCCGAGCCCGACGGCCTGGAAGGCTTCGGCGAAGACGAAACCCGCTGCGTCCGGGACGCGGAGGTGCATGGCCGCGAAGCCCGCGAAGTGTCCGCAGTCTACGGCGACGGTGCGCTGCTCCGGCAGGATCGCATCGAGCGCCATGAGCACGGAGCGCGGGTCCACCGTGTCTTCCGTGCCCGCATCCTCGAACTCGTCCTCCCAGCGGAACTCCTCGATCTCCCGCGCGACTGCGCCCGTCCTGAAGCCCTCGTAGCTAGCGCCCCGACCGTCAAGCTCTTCGAGCAGCGCCTCCGCGGTACTGGCCGCGTCGCCGATCACGCCGAGGGTCACGGGTTGTATGCGGCCTATCGCCGAAGCCTCCAGGTCGCAGTGGACTATCCGGGACGACGGAGAGAACATCCTGCGGTGGTTCGTCGTCCAGGTGTTGAGGCTGGCGCCGAAGGAAAGTACGAGGTCCGCTTCGCCCAGCAGGTGCGCGGCGAGCGGCGAGGAGAACCCGCCGGAGACGCCGAGATCGAAGGTGTTTCCCGAGAAGAAGCCCTTAGCCATCATCGAGGTGGCGAAGAGAGCCCCGATCCGGCCTCCCAGCGCCTCCAGTTGCGGACGCGCCCGCGCCAGCACCGCGCCCCGTCCGGCAACGATCACCGGCCGGCTCGACGAATCCAGCAGACCCGCGACTTCCGAGACCGCCTCCTCGGACGGGCGGGGAGCGGAAGCGAGGTTTTCTGCGAATGCCGGCGGGTCTTCCGCTTCGCACTCCTGCGCCTGGACGTCTATGGGCAGCGAGACGACTATGGGACGACGTTCGAGCGCCGCCCGTCGCGCGGCGCGGGCGATGTCCGCAATCGCCGTGTCCGCGTCGCGTATCCGCTCGACACCGGCCCCGACGGAACCGACGACCGCGTCCTGGTCCACATCCAGGTTCTGATATAGCGCCGTGGTCGCCGTGTCGCCCGCCAGCAGGAGCAGCGGTGTTCGGGCCTTCACGGCTTCCGTAAGAGCGGTGAGCGTATTCGTGACCCCCGGCCCCTGGTGAACGGTGCAGACGCCGAGATTCCCGCTCACGCGAGCGTAACCGTCCGCCATCGCGACGGCCGCCGCTTCGTGGCGGGAGGCATGGTACGCGACGCCGCACTGCCTCGTCATGTGGTCGATGAGGCCGAAGTTCCCGCTCCCGACCAGCCCGAAGGCCGCATCCACCCCGAGGCGGCCCAGGGTCTCGGCGACCGCTTCGTATACCTTCATGCCCGGCTCTCCGCCTCTCCGTCCGCGCCCCGTATTGTCTCTGTTGGCGTCCATTCCGCCCACAGCTCCTTCGGGCCGCGGAATGACATGTTCGGGTCGAACTGGAAGGTCTGATCCGGGGAGAGCCGGAGGTCGGGCATCCTCTGCGTCAGTAGCTCGAAGGCGATGCGGGCTTCGAGCCGCGCCAGCGGCGCGCCGAGGCAGAAGTGGATGCCGTGGGAGAAGGCTACGTGCTTGTTCGCGTTCTCGCGCCGGATGTCGAACTCGTCCGGGTTATCGAAGACGCTCTCGTCGCGGTTGGCGGAGGCGAGGAGCAGCATGAGCCGGGCGTTTTCGGGTATTTCGACACCGGCGATCTCCACGGGGCGCGT
>DASSMB010000042.1:0-4952 GCA_035689095.1 Rubrobacteraceae bacterium
GGCTCTCCGGCCAACATCGCGGTCAACGTCGCCAAGCTCGGCGGCGCCTCGGCAGTGGTCTCAAAGACCGGCATCGGCGCGTTCGGGCAGTTCATAAAGAGCGAGCTCCAGCGCTACGGCGTCTCCATAGACTACCTGATCATGGACCACCGCAACCGCACTACCGTCGCCTTCGTCTCCTCGACCAGCGGCAAGCCGGACTTCGAGATAGCCCGCAGCGGCGACTACCTGCTGCGTCCGGAGGAGATCTCCGAGGAGTCCGTCGAGAGGGCGAAGGTGATCCACGCCTCGACCTTCGCCCTCTCGCGCGAGCCCTGCCGCTCCGCCGTCAGGAAGGTCTTCCAACTGGCGCACGAGCAGGAGAAGATCGTCTCCCTCGACCCCAACTACAGCGCCCGCATCTGGCCGCACCACAAGGAGGCGCGAACCGTCCTCAAGGAGATGTACCGGTACGTCAGCATAACCAAGCCGTCGCTCGACGACGCCGGGCGCATCTTCTCCCGCGAGTACGAACCGGAACAGTACATTGAGATGTTCCACGAGATGGGTCCGACGACCGTCATCCTTACGATGGGAAAGGAGGGGACCCTGATCTCCGAGGACGGCCACCTGGTCGGTCATGTCCCCGCCCGCCCCATCGAAGTCGAGGACGCAACCGGCGCCGGCGACGCCTTCTGGGCCGGGTTCCTCACCGCCCTGATCCGGGGCGAATCCCCCATGCGCTGCGCCTTCTTCGCCCGAGAGGTCGTAGAGCTGAAACTCATACGCACGGGACCGCTCCCGCTGGACATAGACTACGATGAGCTTTTCTCCCGCATGGAAGAGGCGCACACCGAGTACGAGAAGCAAGTAGCACAAGCCGAACAGTAACGGCAGACCCCGCATCCCAAGAAGGGGAGGACAACCCGATGCACGTCGCGTTCATAAACCCGCAGGGCAACTTCGACCCGAACGACTCCTACTGGACCGCCCACCCGGACTTCGGCGGCCAACTCGTCTACGTGAAGGAGCTGGCCCTCGCTATGGGCAACCTGGGCCACAAAGCGGACATCGTTACCCGCCGCATCAAAGACCCCGACTGGCCCGAGTTCGCCGCGGACACCGACTCCTACCCGGACGCCCCAAACGTCCGCATCCTCCGCATCCCCTGCGGCCCCGATACGTTTCTCCCGAAAGAGGAGCTGTGGCCCTACCTCGGCACGGAGTTCGTTCCCCGGCTCCTGGATCTCTACGAGCGCGAAGGCTCGCTCCCCGACGCGGTAACTTCTCACTACGGCGACGGCGGACTGTGCGCGGCTCTGATCGAAGAACGGACAGGTGTCCCTTTCAGCTTCACGGCCCATTCTTTAGGAGCGCAGAAGATGGACAAGATGGGCATACCTCGCCGGGACATCGGTCAGGTGGATGCTCGCTACCACTTCTCGAAGCGCATAATTGCCGAGAGGTTGGGGATGAACCGCTCCAGCGTAAACATCACCAGCACCTCGCAGGAGCGCTTCAACCAGTACACCCACAACGCCTACCGGGGCGCAGTGGACCCGACGGACGACGCCCGCTTCGCAGCAGTCCCGCCTGGTGTCGCTCTGCACATCTTCGACAAGAACGTCCGCTACGAGGAAGAAGACCATGTAAAGGAGCACGTCCGGGCGTCGCTGGCGCGCGACCTTCGCGCAGACCGGCGAGGTCTTCCGTGTGTCGTCGCCTCCAGCCGCCTCGATCCGAAGAAGAACCATCTGGCGCTCGTCGAGGCGTTCGCTGGAAGCCCGACGCTCAGAGCGTCGGCTAACCTCGTGATCCTGACCGGCAACCTGGAGAACCCGCTCGAAGACTACCGTGACGCCCGCGACGAGGAACGCGCCGTCCTCGACTCGCTGATGGAAGTAATAGACCGGGCGCGCCTGCGCGGCGAGGTCTCGATGTTCGCGATCCAGGGCCAGCGCGCGCTCGCCGCAGCCTACCGGCATCTATCCGGACAGCGATCCGTCTTCGCTCTGACCGCGCAGTACGAGCCGTTCGGGCTCGCGCCGCTGGAAGCGATGGCGGCCGGGTTGCCGGCGGTCGTCACCAAGTACGGCGGACCGAGCGAGTCCATGCGCGAGGGCGACGAGGAGTACGGCATCCTGGTAGACCCGACCAACCCGGAGGAGGTCGGAGCGGGCCTGTACACGCTCACGGGCAACCCCGATCGCTGGCGGCGCTACGCCGAGGCGGGCTACGGGCGGGTCCTCGCCCGCTACACCTGGGAACGGACCGCCGAGGGCTACCTCGCGGCCATCTCCGGCGGGGGCCGCGACGCCGAGACCGGCCGCGAGGAGGCGGCGACGACCCTGCACGCGGGCGACGAGCCGGGCGCGGTTTCGGCAAATGGTTCGAGACCTACGCGGTTACCGATCCCTCTCTACTTCACCGATGGCGCTTCGGAGAACGAGCCCTCGGAGGATGGCGTCTCGCTGGAGGCTCTGGACGAGCTGTATTATCGGTTGGACGTTCTGGCGGTCGGGGAGACGGTGGTGGACTTCATCTCGCACGAGATGGCGCACTCGCTCAGGACGGCGGGACAGTTCTCGCGGTATCTGGGCGGTCAGCCGGCGAACGTGGCGCTGTATGTGGCGAAGCTCGGCGGTCGTTCGGCGATACTCTCCAAGATCGGGACCGACTACTTCGGCGAGTACGTGGAAGACCAGCTCCAGCACCACGGCGTCAACACCGAGGCGCTGCGGCGCACGGATGAGGCGGCGACGACCAACGCCTTCGTGACCCGCACCGTCAGCGTGCCGGACTTCCAGATCAATCGCGGCGCCGACGCCCTGCTGGAGCTGCGCGATGTCGCGGACGAACTGGTGGAGCGCGCCCGCATCGTCCACACCTCGGCCTTCGCGCTCTCCCGCGACCCGCAGCGTCTCGCCGTCCGCCGGGCGATGCGCCTCGGACACCGGCTCGGGAAGATCGTCACCCTCGACCCAAACTACGACCCCCGCGTCTGGCCGGACAGGGTCGAGGCGTGGGAGGTCCTCGCCGAAGTCCTCCCGTACGTCACCATAGTCAAGCCTTCGCTCGAAGACGCCCGCCGCCTCTTCGACTACAACATGGACGAGGAGACCCTGGAAGAGACGGCTCTACACGAGCTACACGACCTCGGCGCGAAAATCGTCATCCTCACCCGCTCCGGCGGCATGGTGACCGTCTCCGACGGCGGGCAGGTAGAGCGCGTGGGACCGCTCCCGAAGGTCCAGATAGAGAACGTAACCGGCGCCCGCGACGCCTTCTGGTCGGCGCTGCTCGTGGCGCACCTGGACGGCAAGGGCTGGTCCGAGGCCGTCTGCTTCGCCCACGAGGTCGCGAGCATGAAGCTCCGGGTCGAGGGCCACGTCGAGCGCATGATCGACCGCGGTGAGATATACGGCCGCCTCGAATCTCCCGCCGGCCAGAGAGCGTAACCGCCGTGTCCGAACGCAAGATAACCGAACTGCCGGACCTCATCGAAGGGCTCTCGTCTGAGGACATCATCCTCGCGGATCGCATCTTCCACGTCTCCGCGACGACCGGGAAGCTCGACCCGCCGGAGTCGATGCGCGCCTGGATCGAGAAGTCCTTCGGCTCCGTGGACCGGGTTACGGCCCAGCGCATAGTCAAAGTGACGAACCGCGTCACCCTCGAAGGAACCCTCTTCAACGAGCTTCGCGCCTCCCGGCCCCTGGACACCGCCGTGAGCGTGGACCTCGACCGCGAGATAGCCGCAACCGAGGGCGACCCGTTCTGCCACCCGGAAGACGGCACTCCGGCGGACGTATTTGGCCGCGTCAAAGGCGAGCACGCCACGACCGCCTCCAACATCGCCAAGTACGACGGCTTCCACGGCGTCGTGGTCTTCGACGACCACAACCCGCTCCACCTCACCCCCGAGAAGGTCGCCGGTTACGTCTCCGTCGGCCTCGAATGGTGCCGCAAGGCCCTCGAAGCCGACCCAGAGGCCCGCTACCCGTTCCTGATGTGGAACTGCCTGTGGCGGGCCGGGGGCTCCATAATCCACGGCCACGCGCAGGTGACCACCACCCGCGGGATGCACTACCCGAGGGTCGAGCGCCTCCGCCGCGCCGCGATGAGCTACCGCGCGGAGCACGGCACGGACTACTTCACCGACCTGCACCGCGTCCACGACTCCCTGGGACTCGGTATACCGCTCGAAGGCGTGCGGGCGTTCGCCAGCCTCTCACCCATAAAGGAGAAGGAGATGGTCGTGATCGGCGGCGAGCCCGGAGACGAGGCCCTCAGCCGCGCGGTCGGCGCCCTGCTGGAGGGCTACGTCCACGACCTCGGCGTCCGCGCCTTCAACGTCGCCTTCTACATGCCCCCGCTCGGTCCCACGCAAGAGGACTGGTCCGCTTTCCCGACCGTCGTCTACATAGTGGACCGGGGAGACCCCGCGAACCGCACCTCGGACATGGGAGCGATGGAGCTCTACGCCGCCTCCGTCGTCGCCTCGGACCCGTTCCAGGTTGCGGAAGTCCTGCGCCACGGGTAGCTACGGGTAACTATCTCGCGTCCACCACGGCGCAGACCATCAGCTCGACGGCCCGTTCATCGTGCAGGCCCTGCTTAAGAAGCACCAGACGCACAACCCCGCAGTCGAGGTAACGGCCCGGAACATCCTCCCATCCGCATCACCATACTTGACAGCTCTGTTATTTTAATGTTAGTGTTAATTAACATGAAAAAAGACCCCCAAAACCTGGACACCACTAACAAGCGTCCCTATCGGATGGGGGCGCGGGCGGAGGCGGCGGAGGAGACTAGGCGGAGGATCCTGAACTCGGCCATCGAGCTTTATACGGGACGGTACTACGATCAGGTATCTCTCGAAGACGTGGCCGGACGGGCCGGAGTCACGGTGCAGACGGTTCTCCGGCGCTTTGGCAGCAAGGAGGGACTCATCGACGCCGCGACCGAAGTGG
>DASSMB010000043.1:0-33641 GCA_035689095.1 Rubrobacteraceae bacterium
GACGAAGGACGGCGACTACGCCCTGATAGCCGGCAACGCCGACACCGTCTTCGGGCGGCTGGCGAAGGCGCTCGGCCATCCCGAGTGGGCGGAAGACGAGAAGTTCGCCACGCACCATGCGCGGGGCGAGAACATGGAGGAGTTGGACGCCATGATCTCCGCCTGGACCAGAGAGCGTACGGTGGACGAGGTGCTCGGCGCCATGGCCGAGGCTGGAGTACCGGCGGGGAAGGTCTTCACCGCCGAGGATATGCTCGAAGACCCGCACTACGCCGCCCGCGAGAACGTCATCACCGTCGAGGATCCGGAGATCGGCGAGTTCCCGATGCAGAACGTCGTACCGCGCCTCTCGGAGACCCCCGGAGAGGTACGCTGGACCGGCCCCGCCCTCGGCCAGCACAACGAGGAAGTGTATGCGGAAGTCCTGGGTCTGAGCAGCGAAGAGCTTGACATGTTGCGCGAGCGAGGGATCGTCTGATGCGGGTCGAGGTCGTGGACGTTGGGCCCCGCGACGGACTCCAGAATGAAGACAGGACGCTGACGCCGGAGGTCCGGGCCGAGTTGTGCGACCGGCTGGCGGCGGCTGGCGTGTCGCGTGTGGAGGCGGCCAGCTTCGTCAACCCCAGGCGCGTCCCCCAGATGGCAGGCGCCGAGGAGGTCATGTCCGGCATACGCCGGAGTCCCGGAACGAGCTATGCCGGGCTCGTCCTGAACGAGAGGGGCTACGAGCGGGCCGTACAGGCCGGGGTGGACGAGGTGCGCTATGCCTTTCCGGTGATGGAAACCTTTGCGAAGCGCAACCAGAACACGACCGTGGAGGATGCTACTGCTCTGGCGGGACGGCTGGTGGAGCGCGCGCGGCTGGACGGCGTGCGGGTCTCGATCACGCTCTCGGCCGCGTTCGGAGACCCTTTCGAGGGGAGAGTGGACCCGGCGCGCGTCCTGCGTATCGCGGAGGTGGTCGCGGAGGCCCGTCCCGACGAGGTCGTGCTGGCCGACACCATCGGCGTCGGGGTGCCGAGCCAGGTGCATCAACTCGTCGAGGGTGTTGCGGGCTTTGGCGTCACGGTCGGTTGCCACTTCCACGATACGCGTAACACGGGGATCGCAAACGCGGCGGCGGCCATAGAGTCCGGGGCGACGGTGCTGGACGCTTCGGTAGGGGGGACGGGCGGCTGCCCGTTCGCGCCGCGGGCGACCGGCAACATCGCCACGGAGGACCTCGTATACCTGCTGCACGGTATGGGACACGAGACGGGGATTGACCTGGAGGGGCTGATTGAGGTGGCGGCGTGGCTCGCGGAGCAACTCGGAAAGGAGCTTCCGGGGCAGGTCTACAAGGCCGGCAACTTCGAGCCGGTGGCCGGATGAGAGCGGGGACCCTTCCGGCTCTATTTTGTGCGGGACTGACGGGAAAAGGAGCGCGAGTTGGCATATAACGTGGCGGTAGACGTGGGCGGGACGTTCACGGACGTGCTGGTCTTTAACGAGGACACGGGCGAGCTGACGGAAGGGAAGGTCCTCTCGACCCCGGAAGACCCGTCGAAAGGGGTCGTCACCGGCATAGAGAGCGTGTGCGGGAAGGTCGGTATAGGGTTCACGGACCTGAATCTGCTGTTCCACGGCACGACCGTGGTGACGAACATGATCCTTACGAATACCGGCTCGCGTGTTGGGCTGTTGACAACGAAGGGACACGAGCAGATCCTGCACCTCGCCCGCGCCTGGACGCCGGGTCCTCTCTACGGCTGGATGGCCCTCCAGAAGCCCGACCCTCCCGCCGACCCGACCGACACCATCGGCATCTCCGAGCGGATCACCGCCGGTGGGCAGGTGTTGCGGGAACTGGACGAGGATGAGGTGCGCCAGGCTGTAAGGAAGCTTGTGGACCGGGGTGTGGAGTCGCTCGCCATCGGATTCCTCAACTCCTACGTCAACCCCGCGCACGAGCGACGCGCCCGGGACATCGTGCGCGAGGCGCACCCGGATCTCTCCGTCTCCATCTCCGCGGATATCGGCCAGGAGTACGGCGAGTACGAGCGGACGCTGACGACCGTGGTGAACACGGCCGTGCAGCCGCGCACCATCGTCTACATGAGGAACTTCGAGTCCTCGATAGCGGAGAAGCAGTTCGGCGGCGCGCTCTCCATCGTCCGCTCCGACGGCGGCGCGATGAGCACGGAGGCGGTCGCGGCGCGACCGATCCAGATAGCCCTCTCCGGTCCGTCCGGCGGCGTCACCGGTTCGGCGTACCTGGCCCGCGAGATGGGGGCGCCGGACATCCTGACCTTCGACATGGGCGGGACTTCGACGGACGTGTCGCTGTGCCTGGGCGGCGAACCGCTCGTGCGGCGTGAGATTCAGCTCGGCTACTATCAGTTCAAGTCTCCCGCGGTGGACGTACACAGCGTGGGCGCGGGGGGCGGTTCCATCGCCTTCGTCTCCAAGAGCGGCGCCCTGCAAGTTGGTCCCGCCAGCGCGGGCGCCGACCCCGGACCGGCCTGCTATGGACGCGGCGGCGAGGAGCCCACCGTCACCGACGCGAATGTGGTCCTGCACCGCATACCGCCGGGCGTCGCACTTGGGGGCACCCTGGATCTTGATGAAGATGCGGCGAAGAAAGCCGTGGGGAAGATCGCCGAGTCCGTCGGTATGGGCGTCGAGGAGGCGGCGGAGGCGATCCTGGATATCGTCAACGAGAACATGCACGCCGCCCTGCGCGTTGTGAGCGTGGAGCGTGGCTACGACCCGCGGAACTTCGGGCTCGTCGCCTTCGGCGGAGCCGGTCCGATGCACGCCAATGCACTCGGCAGGCTCATCCGGTCGCGGTCGGTGATCGTGCCGCCTACGCCGGGGGTCATGAGCGCGTTCGGGTTCCTCTCCTCGGACATCCAGAACGAGTTCCCGGAGACTTACCTGAAGATCGCCGAGGAGACCCCGGCCCAGGAGATGAAGCAGACGTTCGAGTCCCTCATCGCCCAGGCCGACGAGTGGCTGGACGGTGAGGGGGTGGATGAGGACAAGAAGCGCTTCGACCTCTACGCCGACTGCCGCTACTACCTGCAGAACATCCAGATACCCTGCCGGTTCGATCTGGACGAACTCAAGGACGGAGACAGCGCGTTCCTGCGCGAGCGGTTCGAGGAGGCCCACCGGCAGAGGTACAATTTCGAGCTGCCGGACTCGCCGCTGGAGATCGCCACGATACGGGTAGTCGGGCGCGGCACGATCCGGGGCGTCAGCCTCGTGGAGAGCGAGGACGGCGCCGGTAAGGATGCTTCGGGGGCTGTCATCCGGGAAGACCGGGTATTCTTCAACGGCGAGTGGATGGAGACCCCGATCTACGAGCGCGGAAAGCTCCGACCGGGCAACGTGATCTCGGGCCCGGCGGTCGTCGCGCAGGACGACACGACGACCGTGATCGAGCCCGGCTACCGGGGCGCGGTGGACCGCTACGGGAACATCCTGATCGAGGAGGCGTAGAGAGATGATCCATAAAGAAGCCCTGCCGGACTTCGTCCGGGAACACGACATAGACAAGGTTACTCTCGACATCATCGAGAACGCGCTCAAGAACATCCGCGACGAGATGGACCGGGTGCTCGTCACCACGGCTGTCAGCCCCATCATCCGCGAGCAGGCCGACGAGTTTCCCCTCATCGCAGATAAGAAGGGGCGCATGATCGTGGGCCAGTTCGGTAGCCCCGTGGATACCGTCCTCGAAAACTCCCCCTACAAGGTCGAGGACCTAAAGGACGGGGACCTGATCGCCCTGAACGACCCCTACATGATGGAGGGCTCGACCTCGCACCTGCCCGACATCCTCCTGGTCCGCCCGATCTTCTACGACGGAGATCACATCGGTTACGCCCTGCAATGGGGCAACCTGATGGACGTGGGCGGGAAGACCCCCGGCTCTATACCCATTGACGCCCGCTCTATCTATGAGGAAGGCGTCCGTATGCCGCCCGTCAAGCTCTACGATGGCGGGAAGCTCAACGAGGAGGTCCTGCGCTTCTTCTGCCACAATTCCCGCACCCCGCGCGAGACGCGGGCGGACATCATGGCGATAGCCGCCGGGACCGCCGCCGGAGCCCAGCGCGTCAAGGATATCTGCGACCGTTTCGGTAAGGACACCTACCTCGAAGCATGTGATGCCTTGCTTGACAGGACGCGCACCAGCGTGATGGGCCTCATTCAGCAGCTCATCCCCGAGGACCAGCGCTTCGAGTTCGAGGACTACACCGACGACGACGGCCTCGGCAACGGCCCTATAAAACTCAAGCTCGCCATGTGGCGCGAGGGCGACAGCCTGCACCTCGACTGGACCGGCACCGACCCGCAAGTCCCCGGCCCGGTCAACTTCCTCCTCAACCACGAGATGTTCCAGATGTTCGCCGGGGTCTTCCTCATCTCCGCCGTGGACCCGACCATCCTCTTCAACGACGGTTACGCCGACATCATCAAGGTAACCATCCCCGACGGCTCCGTCCTGCGCCCGAAGGCCCCCGCGCCTCTCTCCAACCGACTCGTCGTCATGGCGCGGCTCTTCGATGTGCTCGGCGCGGTCTACGCCAAGGCCATCGGCTTCAACGTCTCCGGTTCCTACGGCACGAGCCCGAACTTCGTCTACTCCGGCGTAAAGGAGAGCGGCGAGACGTTCCAGACCATGGAGATCCTGTACGGCGGCATCCCCGCCATACCGGGAAAGGACGGCCTCGACGGACATTCCTGGTGGCCGGAGTTCCTGGCCGTCCCCGCCGAGTACATGGAGACCTACTACCCGATGATCGTCGAGGAGTACGCCACGCGCCGCGACTCCTGCGGCGCGGGCCAGTTCCGGGGCGGCTGCGGCATAAAGAAGGTCTATCGGTTCCTGGCCGACGGCAGCATCACTTACCAGGACGACCGAGCCGCGACCTTCCCCTACGGCGTCGCCGGCGGCAAACCTGGCGCGTCGTCCCGGAAGACGCTCATCCGCGAGGGTGGGGAAGAGGTGGACCTCCCCTCCAAGGTCAGCGGCGTCCCCGTCTACGAGGGCGACCTCCTCGTCTTCGAGACTGCTGGAGCCGGAGGCGTCGGAGACCCGCTCGACCGTGACCCGGAAGCCGTTGCGAAGGACGTGCGCTGGAACCTCATCAGCCGGGAGGCCGCCGAAAATGACTACGGTGTAGTCCTCGATGGCGAAGGCGCGATAGATACCGCCGCGACAGAGTCCCGCCGGGAAGAGTTGAAGAGCAGCCGCGGCGAGCTTCCGCAGTTCGACCACGGGCCGCTCCCCTCGCTGGAGGAGCAGCGGATAGCCATCGCCGAGACCCGGCGCAAGTTCAACGAGTGGCTCTCGGGAGAGATGGGCTCGGCGCGACGCAACGGGAGGTAGAACGTTGACGCACATCCAGGGCTTCGGCGAGCGGGGCGGTTTCGGCCGGCGTCCCGCCCTCGCCGTCATAGACATGACCCTCGGCTTCACCGACCCCGAGTCCCCGCTCGCCTGCGACCTGGAAGGCCCGGTCGCGGAGATACAGAAGATCCTCGAAGCCGCCCGTCGGGCGGAAATTCCGGTCATCTTCACCACCATCGCCTACCGCGAGTCCGACAAGCTGACCGCCGCCGCCTTTATAGATAAGGTCCCGGCCCTGCTCACCCTCGAAGCCGGTTCCCGCTGGGCCGATATCGACCCGCGCATAGCCCCTCGCGAGTCGGAGCCCGTCCTCAACAAGCTCTTCGCTTCCGGCTTCTTCGGCACCGGCCTCTCCAGCGCCCTGACCGCCGCCGGGGTAGACACCCTCATCATTACCGGCGCTTCTACTTCCGGCTGCGTCCGCGCCACCGCCGTGGACGCCCTCCAGTACGGCTTCCGCCCGGTCGTCCCGCGCGAGGCCGTCGGTGACCGCAACCCCGACGCCCACGAGGCCAACCTCTATGACATAGACGCCAAGTACGGGGACGTAACGACGGTGAAGGATACGCTGGCGTATCTGGAGGAGATCAAGGCTGCCACGGCTCTTTGAGCGTACGGATCGAAACGGGGCGCGAGGATCTAATCTTTCGGATACAGCCAGAAGGAGAACAGGCGCGTCATGCGCGGCATGATCACATACGTCATCAGGCTGACCATGGTGAGCGTGAAGACGAGCGTGCGTAGGGCCATCGGGAGCAGGTTGAGCAGCGGGCCGAAGATGGTGAAGATGACGAGCACCGTTGGGAAGACCGCGAGCCAGGTAACGATTGCCATCTTGTAGCGCGGCGGCGATGGCTCTCCGGCCTTTGCGGGCAGCGTGAACCACGTCTCCAGCCCTGTCAGGATCCGGACTTTCTCTTGCTCCAGGAGCAAGTCCCTGGACTTGCGGAGCCAGAGGTGGCGCTCCTCGGACCGCTCCCACTTCTTGAGGTTGCTTACGTGATCGAACTTGAAGACGATCTGGAACTCGTCGTCATCGGAGTCGCTGGGCCGGATAATGTTTGACCCCAGGTATCCAGGATACTCGGACGCAGCCCCGAGTATCCCCGAGACCCACTCCTCGAACTCCTGCTCCCGCCCCGGTTTCACGCGCCGCGAAGCCACCGCCGTAACGGGTGGGTCTTCTCCGGGAACTGTATCTACGTGTTCCGGCGGATTACTCAATAAAGCCTGCTCCAGATCGATAAGGCGTTGCCCGCTACATTAAAGCCCAGGCGCCGCGCGTTGACTACCCACCATAGGTATATACCAGAGGTCTAAATCCTCGCCGCAAGCCCGGCGCTTTCCGTGTGGTCGCTTTTGAGGGATAATGACCGCGGCCGGAATTAAAGAAACGCTTTACAAGCATATATGTAGGGTTTGCATCTATAATACAGATATAACAGAAAGGGGCACGGTTTGACGGAAAAGTCGGAAAGCATGGACGGCAAGGGCACGGCCACGCAGGGCGATAGCAGCCTATCTATTACGGACAACCGCACGGGCAAGAGTTACGACGTGGAGATCACGGACGGCACGGTGCGGGCGATGGACCTGCGCCAGATCAAGGTGGATGACGAAGACTTCGGGTTGATGACCTATGATCCGGGCTTCACGAACACCGCTAGCTGCCGGAGCGCCGTCACGTATATAGATGGCGAGAAGGGAATCCTCCAGCACCGGGGGATACCCATCGAGCAGTTGTGCGAGAAGTCCACGTACCTCGAGGTCGCGTATCTGCTCATCTACGGGCACTTGCCGACCGAGGACGAGCTCGCTGACTGGGTACACCAGATCACGCACCACACCTACGTCCACGAGAACATCAAGAACTTCATGAACGGCTTCCGTCACGACGCGCACCCGATGGGGATGCTGCTCGCGAGCGTGGGCGCGCTCTCGACGTTCTACCCCGAGGCGAAGGACATAGACGACGAGTACCAGCAGCACGTAACGGCCGTCCGGCTCATCGCCAAGGTGCCGACCCTCGCGGCCTTCTCCTACCGGCACTCTCTCGGGCTGCCCTACGTCTATCCGGACAACGACCTCTCCTACGTCGGTAATATCCTCTCCATGCTCTTCAAGATGGCCGAGCCCAAGTACGAGCCGGATCCGCGGCTGGAGAAGGCGCTTGATGTGCTGTTCATCCTGCACGCCGACCACGAGCAGAACTGTTCCGCGGCGGCGGTGCGGGTAGCCGGGTCTTCGCGGGTTGACCCGTATTCGGCGATCGCGGCCGGTGTGGCAGGGCTCTACGGTCCGCTGCACGGCGGAGCTAACGTGGACGTGCTCCAGATGCTCAAGAGAATAGGGAGCACCGACAACATCCTGGACTTCTTGCAGGGCGTGAAGGACCGGAAAGAGAAGCTCATGGGCTTCGGACACCGGGTCTACAAGAACTACGATCCGCGGGCGCGCATCATCCGCAGCCACGTAGACGAAGTCCTGGAGGCGACCAGCAAGGAGAGCCCGCTGCTCGATATAGCGATGGAGCTTGAGAAGCGCGCGCTCGACGACGACTACTTCACGAGCCGCAAGCTCTATCCCAACGTGGACTTCTACTCGGGCCTCATCTACGAGGCGCTGGGGATACCGACCAACGCGTTCACGGTCATGTTCGCGCTCGCCCGCACCAGCGGCTGGGTCGCGCAGTGGATGGAGATGCTGCGGGACCCGGAGCTAAAGATCGCGCGTCCGCGTCAGATCTACACCGGAGCCCTCGACACCGATTACACGCCCATCGGAGAACGGTAGGGGCTGATCCAGGAGGCTGGCGCCGCGCCAGCCTCCGTCCCGGCTATTCTCCGGTCCCGCTGGATCTCATCACGGCGTCGTAGAGGCGCCGCTGACGTTCCAGGGCGTTCCGATAGACCTTATGCCGCTCGGGGTCGGGGTCGAATGTATCGCCAAGCGGCGCTTCTATATCCTCTATCTTCAGGGTTCCGAGCTTCTCAAGGGCGAGCAGGGCCGCGCCGCGGCTCGATGCCTCCTTCACACCGGAGAGCGTAACGGGCCGGCCGAGGACATCGGCCATGATCCTGGTCCAGGTCGGCGAGTTCAGGAGCCCGCCGCCCGTCGCCACGATCTCCTTCTCGCCGGGCGACGTGGACTCCAACTGCTCCGCGATGATCGCGAACCGCAGCGCCACGGACTCCATCGCCGCCCGCATTATCTCGACCGGCCCGCTCGTCATCGAGAGGCCCGCGATGGTGCCGTTCGCGTGATCCGCCCATGCCGGGCCGCGCTCTCCGGCCAGCAGCGGGAGGAAAGTGAGACCGTGCGAGTCCGGTTCCATCCGCGAGAGCTGTTTATCGATCTCTCCCGGTTCCGGCAGGCGCAGCGTGTCCCGCAGCCACTGAACCAGGTTCCCGCCGTTGGAGAGCGCGCCGCCCATGACGAACCTCTCGGCGTCCGCCCGGTAGCACCAGGGACCGTCGGGTATCTCCACGCTCCCGGCCTTCCACAGCACCCGCAGCGCGCCGCTCGTCCCGACCATCAGGGCGAGCCGGTCTTCAGTTACGCAACCGCTCCCCGCGTTCGAGCACGCCCCGTCACCCACCGCCGGGAACCACGGCACGTCGGCGAGCGCGGGCCAACGCTCCGCATACTCTGCCGTCAGGCCGCTGGCCGGCTCATCGGAGATAGGCGAGAGTTGCGCTTCGTCGATGGGCAGCGCATCCAGCATACCCTCGTCCCACACGAGCCGGTGCTGGTCGAAGAGACCGGTTGCCGAGGCCATCGAGGTGCCAACGGTCACGGCATCTCCTCCGAAGAGTTGTTCGTAAAGGTACTCGCCGACGGAGACGAAGCGTTCTGCCCGCGCGAATTGCTCAGGATGATTACGACTGAGCCAGAGGAGCTTTGCCGGCAAGTAGCTGGAGTGCAATACGCAGCCGGTGCGACGGTGGACGGCGGACTCGTCGAGCCGCATTCTGAGGTCCGCCGCTTCTGCGGCGGAGCGGCGGTCCGCCCAGGTGAGGATCGGGGTGACCGGGTTGCCGGCCTGGTCCAGGCCGGTTACGGAATGCCAGAACGTGCTGGCCCCGACGCACGAGACGGATGCGCCGCCGGCCTTCGATAACGCGCCGTCAATCGCGCGGGTGAGGAGGTCCAGGACCTCTTCCGCGCTCTTCGTGGCGCCGCCGTCGCGCGTGTAATCCAGGTCGTAGTCCAGCTTCACCTCCGTGCCATCTACGGGGGCGCCGGCTCCATCATAGAGTGCGGCGCGCACGGAAGAAGAGCCGAGGTCCAGGGCCAGCACGTTGGTCTTCCCGCTGTCTCCACCCTTCATCCAGTCTCTCCGATCCCCGCTTTCCAAAGCCAGTTTAGCAGGCCTCATGGCGCCTCAACTGACTGGGCGAATCAGGTTTGGCGCGCGTCCGGGCGTGGGTACACCGGACGGTACAGGTGGACCCCATCAGGAGGAGTGATTGTGGCGAGCGATGAGAGACTCCGGGAGCTTGAGGAGAAGTACGAGGGCTACAAGGTCTACGACAACCGGGGAGAGAAGATCGGCAAGGTCGATGACCTGTTTATAGATGAGAGTGACCGCGAGGAATACATCGGCGTAAAGATGGGCCTCTTCGGGACGAAGTCAACCCTCATACCGATGGACATCGTCCGCGTGAACGAATCGGACAGGACCATAGAGGTCTCCGAGTCAAAGGACCGCGTAAAAGACGCTCCCAACTTCAGCGACGACGATGACATAACCCCCGATTATGAAGATCGCATCCGCAGCCACTTCGGTCTGGAGAGCCTGGGCGACACTTCCTCCCGAGGCTCCTACGGCTCCTACGGCGCAGCCGGGGCGGCGAGCGCAGGACGCGGCGTGACAGACCGCGACCGTGGCGACTATGACGACCGCGATGACCGTGACCGCGACTCGCGGGACATCAGCGGTTCCGGTGAGCGAGGGTACGATGAAAGACGTGACCGGGATACCGGAGCGGCCTCCAGGGTGGACACGGAGTACGGGGAGCGCGCGGGATCTTCGGAGAGAGGTTCGGAACAGGATCGCGGCGCGAGCTCTTCGCGTGATGATGACAGCATAAGCTCTACCACGAGCGGCGACCGCGAGGGCCACAGCGAGTATCGCGGCTCAGAGGACCTCCGCCGGGAGAGCAGTGAACCACGCACTTTCGGTAGCGGCGGCTCGTCTGATGAAGATCGGCAAAGCGAGAGTGGCGGTTCCTTCGGCGAGAGCGAGACCCGAGAGATGCCGATGAATCGCCAGACCGAGGAGACCGAGACTTTCCAGGAGGGCGGCCGCACGAAGGTCCGTCGCCGCATCATCCGCGAGGAGATCATCGAGGAAGACCCCGACCAGCGCTAGTCGCGGCATCCAATATTACCGTGGAGTGGGCCCGGCGATACCGGGCCCACTCTCTTTTTCGGGTAGTTGTTATGCGGGCCAGCGCCCGCCGGGGAGCCTGGAGCCTATCTCGCGCGTGATCGCATACGCCCACGCGAGGCGAGTCTCGTCATGGGCCTCGACCGGAACGAGCACCCTTTCGTAGAGCCCTTTCTCACCCGGCGTGTAACCTTCGAGGGCGTCCAGCCGGGACAGGCTCGCGGGGTCTGGAAATGCCATCAGCTCGCCGTGTACCGGTCCCCAGGGATGGGCGGCGTCGGGCATGGATCTTACGGCGGGGCCGTTCCTGAGCGCGTCCGCACAGTAGTCCGCCGAGCCCGTTGCATGAACAGACTGTACCGGGACGCGAAGGCCGGGGAAGCCGAAAGGCAGGTCGAAGAGCTGTCCGACGGTGATCGCCTCGGAGATTTCCTCGACGCCCTGGCAGTAGAAGTCGTGGTTGCGCTGACCGCGCTTGAGCGTCCCGTAGACGAAGACCCGCAGCATGGGAGGTGACCGCCCTCGCTAGCGTGCTGCCAGCGCCGCGTACTCGACCTTGATGCAGCGGTCCATGACCACGGTCAGACCGTGGTCCGCGGCGTAGGCGGCGGCCTCTTCGTTTATAACCCCCGACTGCATCCAGAGGGCGCGCGCCCCGGCGGCGACCGCGTCAACGGCGGTCGGCATCACCTTCTCGCTGCTCCGAAACACGTCCACGATGTCCACGGGAGCACCGATCTCTTCTACCGAGGCGTGCGGCTGCTCGCCGAGCACCGGCGCGGTAAGGTTCGGGTTGACCGCGAAGATCCGGAACCCAAAGCTCTGCAAGGCCCGCGCGATGGCGTGACTGGTTCGGTATGGTCTGTCAGAGAGCCCAACCACGGCTACCGTGCGAGAGCTCTGGAGCAGTTCTCGTATCTCTTCGTCGCTCGGATTCTGGTGCATGATGTCTCCCAGTAAGAGTACCGGTTATCGGGTTAATCTTACTCGACCCGGAAGCCCAGCGGCACGAGTGCCCGCTCCTTGCTCTTCGCTTCGACTATTACATCTGCGTCGCGTCCGTCCAGCGCGACCATCACGGCGCTCCAGTCTTCGATGGCGATGGCGTAGGAGTGAGCGCCGGGTGGCTTGGTCGCGGGTCCTGCGTCGAGAGGTGGACCTTCTGCCTCGCGCCGCGGACATCCCAGGTCGGCAGCGTGAGTTTCAGCGCCTCGCGCATCTCCGCTACGTTCTGGCGTGAGATACCCCGCACCTTTCCGGTGTTGGAGAGGTTCGTGAGACATAGCGTGCGGTTCGTGCTCGCCGGTACGGAGAGGTTCTGCGTTGGATAGCCGGTCCGGATCACACCGCGACTCTACCGTGCTCGCTTTTCGGACAAAGTGTGCGCTCACCCAACATGATTGCCAGGCTCTGGTAGCATGTGCGGCAATATGGGGAGTTCTTACCGGGAGGATGCCGTTTGAGTCTCGCCGCGGGGTCTCCGGCGCCAGAATTCTCGGGGCTTGCGGAAGGCGCGGAATCCGTATTGCGAGAGAACGATATGGGCGGCTGGACCCGCGCCTCGCAGGACCTCTATCCTCACCAGTGGAGTTGGGACACCGGATTTATCGCGATCGGTCTGGCGCACCTGGACGTGGCGCGGGCGGCGCGAGAGTTGCTGGGGCTCTTCGACCACCAGTGGAAGACGGGCAAGGTCCCGCACATCGTATTCAATCCCGATGCGCCGCCCGGCAGTTACTTCCCCGGCGCCGAACACTGGTCCAGCGCGGGTAAGTTCCCCGACGCGCCGCCCTCGCCACCCTACACCAGCGCCCTGTGTCAGCCGCCGATCCACGCAATCGCCGCCTGGCGCATCTGGGAAGTCGCCGTGCGGGCGGGGCAGGAAGCCATAGCGATCCAGTTCTTGCGCGAGATCTATCCCAGGCTGCTGCGCTGGCACCGCTACCTGCTGACTTACCGGGACCCGGAGGGGTCCGGGTTGGTGACCATCTACCACCCGTGGGAGAGCGGGACCGACAACTCTCCGCGCTGGGACGGCGCGATGCAAAACCTCGAGGTCGGAGAGGTGCCGGACTACGAGCGTCGCGACCTTCAGCACGTCGAGGACCCGGAGGCTCGTCCGACCGGTTTCGAATACGACCGCTACATCTGGCTTGTCGAGCTGATCAAGCGCGCCCGCTGCGACGAGCGCGTGTTGTACGCGACGCACCCGTTTCTGGTCAAGGATGTACTGGCGAGCGCCATCCTGATAGCCGCCAATGAAGCGCTGCTGGATATATCCGGCCTGGTGGACGCTGCGGAGTCCGACCGGGCCGAGATGATCGGCTGGATCGACCGCGGGCGCCGGAGTCTCGATAGTTGCTGGGACGGAGAGATCGGCCTCACCCTGGACTTCGACCTCCGGGAAGGGTCGCCGCTGAGATCCCGGACGGTTGCAGGGTTCTCCGCGCTGCTGGACCGGCATGTTGCCCCGGAGCGGATAGACCGGCAGGTGGAGACCCTGTTCTCCGAGCGCTTTGCCGGGAATCCGAGGCTCCGGTGGCCGCTCCCGCCCTCGGCCAGCCCCGGCGAGGAAGGCTTTCAGCCGCGCAGCTACTGGCGGGGTCCGACGTGGCCGATGATCCACTGGCTTCTCTGGTGGACGCTCACGCGTATAGGCGAGACCCGCGCCGCGGCGAACCTCCGGCAGGCGGCCCTCACGCAGCTCGCGGAAGAAGGATTCGCCGAGTACTTCGAGCCGTTCACCGGCGTACCGCTGGGTTCGCTGCGGCAGTCCTGGACCGCTGCCGTCGCTCTCGACTGGCTGGCCGACGATTCGACATAGTGACCCGCAAAGCGAAACGCCCCGGCCACACGGCCGGGACGTCTACCTTTATCTCTGCTCCATGTACTAGCTCAGGGACTGGCTATCCTCCAGCAGGAAGGTGACCTCCAGATTGACCTTGTATCCGGTGATGTTGCCGTTGTCCAGCATCACGTTCATGTCCTTGACCCACGCGCTCTGTACGCCGCGGAGGGTGCTGGAGGCCCGGGTGACGCCTTGCCTCACCGCATCCTCGAAACTGTCCTGGGAGACCGCGCTGATCTCGATTACTCTCGCTACGGACATAGAGACTCCTTTCTTGTCCATTTCCTTACCCCAAAAGTTATTTACCCGGACGCCGAGCGTATAAACCGCGGCGGACGCTTGCTCGCGGTAAGTCGGATGTAGAAGGGGACCAGCGTATCGTCAGAGTTTCGCAGACATCATTGGGGTGCTCGTGGGGGCCTGGGAGCCACCGGCGGGTTCCACCGTGATCGCGACCATGTCCGCGCCTTTGAGAGAGTTCTTCACGGGGGTCGAAATGAGGTTCTTCCCGGTCTTGAAGAGACCGCTCGGCTTCGGCGTGTCGTTGTCTATTATCCAGAGCTGGTACGTCTTGCCCTGCTCGATGGGCGGGAGGTTCTGGGCGACGAGGATGGTGCGTTTCTCTCCAAGCCGCACAAGCTCTACGCGAGCGTCCTGTGTGGCCGCAGATCCCTTAAGCTCGACAGTGTCAGCCTGCGCGGTACCGGCGGTCCCGGCGGTCTGCGCGCCCGTGTTTCGGGCCTCCGCAACCTGGCCGTTGAGGTCCTTTATCTCGCCCTGCAATACGAAGTTCCAGGAGAGAAGCCCGATTATGGCGAGCGCCGCGGCGCCGAGGACGAGCCGCTGGCCGGTGAAGAGGTTCGAGATCCAGCCGAGAGACGTACGCCGTTCCTCGCTCCGGGTTGCGGAGCGCATCTGGCGCGCCTCGCTCTCCACTACGGACATCAGGTTGCGACGCAGTTCCGGGGAGGGTTCCATCTCCGGGGTCGAGAGAGCCAGTAGCCCGGCGAGACCGTTCAGCTCGTCTATCTCGGCCTGGCACTCGGGATGGTCTCTCAGATACTCCTCGAAACCGCGGCGCTCATCGTCGGAGAGGGCGCTCAATACGTAGGATTCTTTCAACTCGTCAAAGCGTGTTCGGTCCATGTCTCCTCCCTCCGTCATCCCGGTACCGCAATGTCGCGGGAGTTGAAGTACTCTTTGATCTTCTTGAGGCCCAGACGCATCCTGCCTTTCACCGTGCCGAGCGGCAGGTCAAGTATCTCGGCGATCTCGACGTGTGTGTACCCCGAGAAGTATGCGAGTTCCAGGATCTTGAGTTGTTCGGGCGGCAGACTTGTGAGCGCGTCGCGGACCTGGTCTCGTTGCGTGTTCCTCCACGTCTCGGCGAACGCCTCACTCGGCTGAGACTTGGGCGCCGACGCCTCTATCTTGTCCTGGGTTCTGCGGCGGCTGGCGGAGGAGCGGATCTGGTCGATTCCCCGGTTATGGAGGACGGAGAGGATCCAGGTCCGCACGCTACCGCGCTCGACGCGGTAGCTCCCGGCCGATCTCCATACCTTCAAGAACACGTCTTGCACGAGATCCTCCGCTGCCTGCTTCTCTCCCATCATCCTGTACGCCAGCGAGTACGCTGCCCGACTGTGACGGTCGTAGAGAGCGGCGAACGCCTCAGAGTCGCCACCTTCCGCCAGGGCGATCAGATCTTCATCCGCCAGCGTCAGCAATCGTTGTGCTCGTTTCACCATATGTGCATTGTACGAGACCAGGTCAATCCCGGATCATTAGGTGAGTTCGGTTCCTCGAGACTTCGATTCCTCGGATCAGGCTACCAAGATGCGGGGACGAGTATTGTTGCGAAACTATAACGATATTGTGCCAAAAGATGTAGTTTTCTGTGATCTGCGCGATCTACTGCCTCGTAGAGTGCAATTAGACATCGGCGTCGAGTAGGCCTTAAAGGGCCTAGAAAGAGAGGAAAGTCGATGAGTGAAGCAGAGAGCCGCCTGGCTCCGGTCGGGATAGACCGGGAGTATTCGCGGCGGAACTTCCTGAAGACCGCTGCTGCGGTCGGGACAGCGATC
The DNA here is from genome assembly GCA_035689095.1 of Rubrobacteraceae bacterium. Lineage (GTDB taxonomy): Bacteria > Actinomycetota > Rubrobacteria > Rubrobacterales > Rubrobacteraceae > JACDDK01. Next base: position 15,726 of record DASSMB010000043.1, read on the forward strand.
TCCGCTGCGGGGGTTGTCGGTTTCGGGGTGGCGGAGCGCTACGCGAACGCCGCGGATCAGCCGTACAAGAGCTATGAAGGGCTCGGGGACGTGGCGATCCTGCAGTTCGCCTACTTGCTGGAGCAGTTGGAGGGCGTCTTCTACCAGACCGGCGCGGACGCGGGCATCTTCGATGGAAACACGCTGGCGCAGATAGCGGCGATCCGGGACCACGAGATAGCCCACGCGGAGGCTATCGCCGCGACGCTCGGACAGCTCGGCGCGGAGGTTCCGGCGACCCCGCAGTTCACGTTCCCGGACGGAGTGTTCGGCGACCCGGCGGCGTTCTTGAAGCTGGCGGCGACCTTCGAGCCCGTCGGCATCGGCGCGTACCAGGGCGCGGCTCCCGCGCTTGAGAGCAAGGACATTCTGGCGGCGGCGATCTCGATCCACAACGCCGAGTGCCAGCACCGCTGCGCGATCAACATCCTGAGCGGTGTCAACCCGCCGAACGACAAGGCTTTCGAGGACGCTCTGCCGCTGCAGAAGGTCCAGGATGCCGTGAAGCCCTTCGGCATCACCGGTTAAGGGAGGATAGATTAACGTGGATAAGCACACGATAAACGTGCCGGGCGTGGAGGCTTTCGCCCAGCCCCAGAGCCGGAAGAACTTCTTCAAGGCCCTGGCGTTCGCCGCCGCTGGCACAGCGGTCGGCTCTACCGTACTGACCCGCAAGGCTTACGCACAGAGCGGCAACGGTGACGTGGACATCGCCAACTTCGCCCTGACGCTGGAGTATCTGGAGGCCGAGTTTTACGCGAACGCTGTCGACGCGGGCGTGCTCTCGGGTGACGCGGCGGGCGTGGTGAAGAACCTCGCCGACCACGAGCAGCAGCACGTGGACGCCATCACCGGCCTACTCAAGAGCGCCGGAGCGAAGCCGGTCGCGAAGCCGAAGTTCACCTTCCCGGCGGACGCTTTCTCCAGCCAGGACTCGATCCTAAACCTGGCGGCGACTTTCGAGCCGGTCGGTGTCGGTGCCTACCTGGGCGCGGCGACCATGATCCAGAGCCCGGACATCCTGGCCGCCGCCGGCAGCATCGCCGGCGTCGAGGGCGAGCACGTCGTCGCGGTGAATAACCTGCTCGGTGTCGTGCCTCCGGCCAACCAGGCCATGCCCGCGTCGCTAACTAAGGACGAGGTCCTCGCGGCCGTTGCCCCGTTCCTGGGCATGGGCGGCATGATGGACACCGGCGGTGTCGAATACCGCGACAGGAACAGCTTCGGGCGCGTCTAACTTGGTCCGGGCTTTTAGAGAACTCTCCCTCATCACCGAGGGTCTCTACGGAAGGAGCAGGGTCGTAATGGCTCTGCTCCTTCTCTTTGCGCTGCTCTCCGTGACGGGCTGTAACGCATCCGCGACGCAGAGCGATACGGCCTCTAGCAACCACGAGGCGACCTCCGGACTTGAGACCAGCTCGCAGACCGAAGAGACCACAGCCGGAGCACAGGATACCGGGAAGAAATCGGCTCATTCGGAAGGCGACAGGAAAAACTCCGACGGCGAGGCGAAGCAAGAACCTCAGAAGACCAGGAAGCCCATAGAGGGCAAGGTATCGAAAGACGCCCTCAAGGACGTACCGAAGTTCCGGGACTTCTACTCCGAGGGGAACCCCAAGACGCCGAAGAACCTTGTAAAGAACGGTTCGACAGCGGGCGCCATACCAGCGGTGAAGCCTTTCAATTTCGGGCGGGACCCCGGCGGCCCGGATGACAAGACGTTGTATTTGAGCATTCCGAAGATAGATCGCTACGACGTGCCGGTCTACAACTCGACATCCGAGGACGATCTAACCCGGTCGGCGGTTCATGTGCCGGCGACGGGGTTCCCGTGGCAGAGTGGCGCTAATACCTTTATTGCGGGCCATCGTCTAGGATATCCGAACACGGGCTCATATTATGTCTTCTACCGGCTAAACGAGCTGGTGGCGGGAGATGAGATCTCCGTCAGGGACTCAGATGGTCGCTCCTTCGTTTACCGGGTGACGGACCAGAAGACGGTAGGTCCGGAGAATATAGATGTCATGAACCCGGTAGAGGGAAAGTCGATCATCTCCCTGCAGACCTGCACGCTGCCGGACTACTCCGAGCGGCTCATAGTGCAGGGCGAACTTGTGGAAAAGGACGTTTAGCAGAGCGAACCGCATGCTATGATCTCCGGGAGCGGATGCGGCATGCGGCGCTCCTGCGCACCTTCACACCGAGAGGCGAACTTGCGGCTGAGCGTTCTGACGAGCGGAAGCTCGGGCAACTCCACGTACATCGAGTCCAAAGCCAGCGGAATCCTCATAGACGCGGGGCTCTCCTGCCGGCGTATCCGGAGCCTTCTCGCCCGTATCGGGCGCGGCCTCGAAGACGTGAGCGCCATTCTCTTGACGCACGGACATTCGGACCATACCTCCGGCGTCCGCTCCCTGCTCCGCGAGCGCGATCTTCCGGTCTTCGCGGCTCCGGGCGTAGGCGAGCAGTTGGGCGCCGTCATTGTCTCGCCCGGCGAACCTCTGGACGTCTGCGGCTTCGAGGCGCGCTTCTTCTCCGTGCCGCACGACGCCGAGACTTATGGTCTGCGCCTCACCGACGGCGAGAGCTGCGGCGTGCTCGCCACGGACCTCGGGGAGGTTGGACCGGAGGCGCTTCGCTGGATGCGGGGCGCGGATGTGGCGGTCCTTGAGGCGAACCACGACCCGGAGTGGCTCCGGAGAGGCCCGTACTCAGCGGATCTGAAACGCAGGATCTCTTCGTCAAACGGACACCTGTCCAATTACCAGGCTGCGGAGGTCGCCGTGGACCTCGCTTCGCACGGACTAAAGGACCTTGTTCTGGCCCATCTCTCCAGGACGAACAACTCGCCCGCGAGAGCGTGCGGGACCGTGAGTCGCGCGCTGCGGGAGGCGGGATATGGAGAGGTGAGAGTCCGGGCGGCACTTGCGGGGCACCCGACGCCGGAGATCGAGGTCGGTACGCCGATGGCGGGGCCCGAGTACGTCTACCGGTATGGGGCTGGGCAGCAGCTCTTCGGGATGGAGTAGAGCGTGATCCGGCGCGCCACCATAGTCGCGGTGGGGAAGGTCAAGGGCTGGGCCGCGGACGGCTGCGAGGACTATGCAGGAAGGATCTCGCGCCACTTCCCCGTCCGTATTATCGAAGTCCCGGAGGAGGACATGAACCGCAGAGGCCGGGACGAGGTGCTGCTCGCCGAGGCTGCGCGCCTCACAAGGAGCGCGCCCTCTGGAACGCACGTCGTCGCGCTGGACCGGGAGCGGGGGAAGCAACTCTCCTCCGAGAAGGTGTCTAGCAGGTTGGAGAGCCTCGGCTCTGAGGGCAGGAGCCATGTGGTTTTCTTGCTCGGCGGGCCGCTGGGGCTCGCGCCGGAGATGGTGGAGCGGGCTGACGAGGTCTGGTCGTTCGGCGCGGTGACGCTCCCGCACGCGCTGGCGCGGGTGGTGCTGCTAGAGCAACTCTACCGGGCGGTAAAGATTGGCCGCGGAGAGAAGTACCACTGGTGAAGGAGCGTCACATCGCTGCGCGCGTTTGGCGGGACTCCTTTGCCGGAGACCCAACCTGCTAACATGACGTATATGCGCGTACAGATAGACAGGTTCGAGGACAGGGGATGGGCTGTTCTCCTGCTCTACCCGGAAGGTAAGCGTAGCTTCGACGTTCCGCGGGAGATGCTCCCGGACGGAGCGCGTGAGGGAGACGTGTTCGAGGCGCGTTTCGAGCCCGTGCCGGAGGAGAGAGAGCGGCTGGCGCGGGAGAACCGCCAACTTGTGGATGAACTGTTGAAGAGGGACGAGAAGTGAGCTTCGAGGAGAGGATCTCCACCGCCGTCAGGGAGGCCGCGAGCGCGGCGTTCGGTGTCGAACTTGGCGCCGTCCACGTCGAGCGGCCCAATGAGGCGGCGCACGGCGACTTCGCGACCAACGTGGCGCTGGCGAACGCCAGGGTGTTCCGGCGCAACCCGCGCGAGGTAGCCGAGAAACTGGCGGAGACGCTCGATGCGCCTTTCGTGGAGCGCTTTCAGATCGCCGGTCCCGGCTTCATAAATTTCTGGCTCTCACCGGTGGCGTTGTGGGAGGAGCTTGCGAGGCTACGGCGCGATGGAAAGAACTATCTGCGAGGCGGGGAGTCCGGGGAGACGGTACTTCTGGAGTTCGTGAGCGTGAACCCGACCGGACCGATGACCGTGGCTCATGGCCGTCACGCGGCTTACGGGGATTCGATGGCGCGCATCATGGAGGCGGCGGGCCAGGAGGTTACTCGGGAGTACTACTTCAACGACGGGGGAAACCAGATCCGGCTGCTCGGCGAGTCCGTCGCCGTACGCTACGCGGAGCTTCACGGCCGCGAGTGGTCTGTCTCAGATCCAGATGCGCTCTACCAGGGCGAGTATATCCGCGATATAGCGCGGGACTTCTCCAGGGTGCGCGGCGAGGCGTATCTTGAGATGGATTCGGATAAGGCGCTGGCGGAGATCTCGGCGTTCGCCGTTGACTGGTGTATGGAGGACATCAAGAAGACCCTGGGACGCGCTCGCGTCGTCTTCGACAGTTACTTCAACGAGAAGAGTCTCTACGAGTCCGGCGCTATAGAAGAGCTTCTGCGGGACCTGGAGCAGGGTGGTCACGTGTACGAGAGCGAGGGCGCTCTATGGCTGGACTCATCGAAGTTCGGGGACGATAAGGACCGGGTGCTCGTGAAGCGTGACGGCTCCTATACTTATATGGCGCCGGATGTCGCCTACCACCGAGACAAGTGGAACCGGGGCTACAGGACCGCCGTGGACGTCCTCGGCGCGGATCACGCCGGGTATCCGCCGCGCATCCGGGCCGGTCTACAGGCGCTCGGAATCCCTGGAGAGTTCCTGGACGTGGAGTTGATCCGGCTGGTCAAGCTCCTGCGCGGCGGGGAGCAGGTGAAGGTGAGCAAGCGGGCCGGTACGTTCGTGACCTTCGACGAGTTGCTCGACGAGGTCGGGGAGGACGTGGCGCGCTACTTCTACGTGCGTTCCTCGCACAAGACGGAGATGAACTTCGACCTGGACCTCGCCATCCAGCAGTCCGACGAGAACCCGGTCTTCTACGTACAGTACGCTCACGCCCGCATAGCCAGCATCTTCGGGCGCGCTGGCATAAGCCCGGATGACCTGGAAGAGACAACCACCGGCGACCTCGCCCCGGAGGAGCGGGCGCTCATGATGGAGCTTCTGGACTTCCCGCGCGTGGTCCGCAACGCCGCAGCCCGCCGTGAGGTGCATCCGGTCCCGACCTACCTGGAGACCGTGGCGACCCGGTTCCATCAGTTCTACACGGTGCATCGCGTGCTGGTGGACGACGAGGCGGTACGCGAGCGGCGGCTCTCGCTGTGCGCCGCGACGAAGACCGTGCTCGCGGCCGGTCTTAACCTCCTGGGAGTCAGCGCGCCCGAGAAGATGTGAAAGTCCGGCTTCCAGCCGCAGTTTGGAAGCCCTGCCTCGCTCTGCTGCAGACCGCCATCATTCTTCAGGCCGCCGGGTGCCAACCCACCGAACTCGTAGCGTCCGCGGTAGAGACCCATGTAAAGGCCGACGGCGGCGCCGAGCGGCGCGTGATCCTGGATGCCAGTCCGCCCGGGCCGAAGCTCTCGCTCGCGCCCGCGTGGTCCATCCGCGAAGGGCTGGATCCTAAAGGCCGCAGCGTATCGCGCGGCGCGACGTTCGAGGACCTGGCAGGTCCGGGGCGCGCCGGGATGCGGCTCGATGTGAAGGACCGCTTTCTGTGGAGGGAGTACGCCTTCTCCGACCGTCCCGGCGGGCTCCTGGAGGCCGGCCGCGAGCTCTCTGGCAAGACCGGCTACAAGCTGGTGATGCCGGGACGCATAACCGAGTCGCCGGGCGCCTCGCAGAGGACCGGAGCGGTAGCGCTGTACCGCTTCGAGCGTGACGAGAGGGTAGAAGTGAAGGCGAAGTCCTGGGCCGTAAGGTGGTGGGCGGTGGCGGTCACGGCGGCTGGGGTCGCGGTGGCTGGGGCGCTGGTGTTTGGCGGACGCGCGGGAGCCGTGGCGCGCGGTTTTGGCCGGTGGTTATGGACGGGACAGGTGCGCCGGGAGGGTCAGGGCTAGAAGGCGCTCTGGTATACTATTTGTAGCTGGTTCAGGGCGGAGTAGACGCGGGGAGAAGATGGGCAAAGCCGGCAAACTAACGATCTGTCAGATCAGCGACATCCACTGCGGGAGCGGCTACTTCATACCGGACCTACTTGAACGTTCGATCCTGGAGATCAACGACATGGAGCCGACGGCGGTCGTGGTGTCGGGCGACCTGACGGACGCGGGATACCGGCAGGAGTTCGAGACGTCTGCCGAGTACGTGCGGCGCTTCCGGTGCGAACACGTGATGGTCATCCCCGGCAACCATGACTCTCGCAACGTCGGCTACGTCCATTTCGAGCGACTCTTCGGCGAGCGGTACTCGTGCATAGACTTCGAGGAAGCGGTGATGGTCGGCATAGACTCCTCGGAACCGGACCTGAACGACGGGCGTGTCGGGCGCGAGCACTACCAGTTCATCCACGACTCCTTCGCCGGCAAGGACGACAAGCTCAAGATCTTCGTGATCCACCACCACCTGATCCCGATCCCCGGCACCGGACGCGAGCGGAACATCATCTTCGACGCGGGAGACGTGCTGGAGCTTCTTGATGACGTGGGCGTGGACCTGGTCCTCTCGGGGCACAAGCACGTGCCGTACTCCTGGAAGCTGGAGAACATGTTCATCGTCAACGCGGGGACTGCGTCTACGACCCGGCTGCGGGGCAACACGCGCCCCTGCTACAACATCATCGAGATAGAGGATGGGCAGGTAAGGGTCTTCCGCAAGTACCCGTTCAAGGAGCGGGAGTTGACCGTGGACTTCAACTCCGTGACCCATGAGTACTCGCGCTACGAGGAGCGGATCGACCAGGAAGTCACTCCCGACCCCGAGATCGCCGTCAGCGGCGACTAGCCGGACGGCTTGCGCGCCCTCTTCCTTATAGACGGGGAGCACTACCCGCCCGTAGTCCTGGATGCCATGCGGAGCGTGCGCGAGTCCATGGGAGCCGAGGGCGTTGCCGCGGCCTTCCTGGGCGGGACCGAGAAGATCCGGGAGGGTACTGACTACGGCGTGCCTCTCGTCTCTGGAGAAGACCCTATCTCGGCCGTCAGACGGGCTCTTTCGGAGCACAGCGTGGACGTGGTCGTGGACCTCTCGGACGAGCCGGTGATCGGCTACAGGGAGCGGATGCGGATAGCGTCGCTCTCCCTGGCGGCGGGAGCGCGTTATGTGGGGAGCGACTTCGAGCTTCGGCCACCGGAGTTGCGCGATGTCTCGACCAAACCCTCTCTCGCCGTGATCGGGACGGGCAAGAGGGTGGGAAAGACGGCGATCTCGGGCTACCTGGCGCGGCTGCTGGCGAGGGAGGATTACGCGCCGGGCGTGGTCTCGATGGGTCGCGGAGGGCCCCGCGAGCCGGAGGTCATCCACGGTCACGAGATGGAGGTCGGGAGCGACTACCTGCTGGAAGCCCTGGAACGCGGCGCCCACGCGGCAAGCGACTACTACGAGACGGCGGCCCTGAGCCGGGTCATCACGGTCGGGTGCCGGAGGTGCGGTGGCGGGCTCGCCGGGGAACCTTTCGTCTCGAATGTACTGGAGGGCGCCAGGATAGCGAACGGCCTGGACACCCGCATCACGGTCTTCGACGGCTCCGGCGCGGCGATGCCGCCGGTAGCGGTCGGGAGGCGAGTGCTCGTCGCCGGAGCGCACCAGGACCCGGAGTACATAGCCGGTTTCCTCGGCGCCTACCGGCTCTTGCTCTCGGACCTGCTGCTCCTCACGATGAGCGAGGAGCCGATGGCGAGCCCCGCGAAGGTGCGGGAGATACTGGAGGCCGTCGCCGGGGTCCGGCCGGATCTTCGCGTCATACCAACGGTTTTCCGGCCGCGGCCCGTGGGAGATATCGAGGGGCTGCGGGTGGCCTACGTCTCGACCGCGCCGCCGGCGGTATTGGATAAGCTCTCGCGGCACCTGGAAGAGCAGTACGGCTGTGAGGTGGTAGCGGCCTCCGGCAACCTCTCCGACCGGCGGCTGCTGGCCCGAGATCTCGACGCGGTGAAGGACGCGGACGCCTACCTCACCGAGATAAAAGCTGCGGCAGTCGATATGGTTACCCGCAGAGGGAGCGCGGAAGGCAAGCCCGTCCTGTACTGCGACAACGATCCCGTCGGAGACGACCTGGACGGCACGCTGTTGAAGATCGCAAGGTCCGCGGTGGAGGAGTACACCGCGTCGAGGACGGCAGATTAGGCGCGGACGCGCGGCTGGTGTATAATCAGAACAACGAGGCGTAGCCCGCAGGCTTCAGGCCCTTGACGTCTTACACCACTCCGAGGAAAACTTACCGGCGAAAGTTGGTTTCACGCTACCAGTCTGGTGAGTGAAAGAGGGTGGGGATCGTTCATCATCGAGCCCGGAGATAGCACTGTCATGGAGACCGCAGCGTGCCTATGAGGATCCCATGAGGATGTAAAGCTTTCGGGCTCTCAACGATAATTCGAGCGGGGGGTGAGGTGCTTCCGGGATGGGAGTCGTACTGAGACTCTGATGATATCCGGCAGGCTGCTTATGGTAAGATTCGTAGACACCACCCACGTCCTGGAGCCCGATGACGGGCGGAGGGACTTCCAGCTTTGACAGAACCCCGCGGCCGGAGCGCCGCGAACCCCAGCAACGACGCGCAAGTTTTCCGTGTAGCAGAACAAGAGAGGTAGAGAGGTATGACCGAGTTAGCCACCCTAGAGCGCAAGCGCCTGAGCGACCTGCACCAGATCGCCTCACAGCTCGGCATCGAGCAGTACCGAAAGTACCGCAAGCCGGAGCTGGCTGAGATGATCTATAAGGTCGCGACCGAGCAGGCGGGCGCGCAGAGTGCCACCGTGAGCGCCGCGCCACCGGTGGTGCCAACACCGGCGGAGCCACCGGTGCCCGAGCAACCGGCCGCGACTGAGCCCGCGCGGATCGAGACTCCCTCCAACGGCAACGGTTCCGGGGAGACGGACGGCGGCGTCGCGGTTGCCGACGAGGTCGGCCAGCGGCGGCAGGAGCAGCGCGGCCGGGACAAAGAAGCCCGCCAGCGGCAGGACCGCCGCCCGGATCGCAGCCGCGACGAGCGGGGCCGTGAAGACCGCGGGGAACAGCCGACGCAGAGCGGGATCCTCGACGTGCTGCCGGACGGCTTCGGTTTCCTGCGGACGAGCGGATACAGCCAGAGCAAGGGAGACGTATACGTCTCGACCAGCCAGATCAAACGCTTTAATCTCAGGCGCGGAGATTACGTGGTCGGCCAGATCCGCCCGGCCCGCGAAGGCGAGAAGTATCCGGCCCTGGTCCGCATCGAGACGGTCAACGGCGAGGAGCCGCAGAAGGGCAAGCGGCGCCAGAACTTCGACGACCTCACGCCGCTGTATCCGCAGGAGCGGCTGCGCCTGGAATGGAAGCCGAACGACATTGCTCCCAGGGTCATAGACCTGGTCGCACCGATAGGCAAGGGGCAGCGCGGGCTCATCGTGTCGCCGCCGAAGGCCGGTAAGACGACGATAATGCAGCAGATCGCCCAGTCCATCGCCTCGAACTATCCAGACGTCAAGCTGATGGTCCTGCTGGCCGACGAACGGCCGGAGGAGGTCACGGACTGGCAGAGGAGCATCCCCGAGGCCGAGGTCATCGCCTCGACCTTCGACCAGCCGGCGGAGAACCACGTGGCGGTGGCCGAGCTGGTCCTGGAGCGCGTCAAGCGCCTCGTCGAGGAGGGCGAGGACGTGGTGGTGCTGCTCGACGGCATAACCCGGCTCTCGCGGGCCTACAACCTCGCGGCTCCGGCCAGCGGGCGTATCCTCTCCGGCGGTGTGGATTCAGCGGCGCTGTACCCGCCCAAGAAGTTCTTCGGGGCGGCCCGGAACATCGAGAACGGCGGATCGCTGACCATCCTGGCGACGGCGCTCATCGAGACCGGCAGCCGGATGGACGAGGTCATCTTCGAGGAGTTCAAGGGAACGGGCAACATGGAGCTCCGGCTCGACAGGAAGCTGGCGAACCGCAGGATCTACCCGGCCATCAACATCGAGGACTCCTCGACGCGCAAGGAAGAGTTGCTCATGGAGGCGGGCGAGGCCCAGCGGGTCTGGCAGGTGCGCAGCATCCTCAACGCCCTCGAATCGTCGCAGAAGATAGAGCTCCTGATCCAGAAGCTCAAGGAGACTCGGACAAACGCGGAGTTCCTGCGCGAGTTGCAGCGCGTTCGAGGATAACGACGCCGAGCGAGGCTCGGGTACGGGACTGATCGTGTCCGAGCTTCTCTCCCTTTACAGAAGTAATAAACTATGGAAGCAGACGTTTGAGAAGCGGAGGTTTTAGATGAAGACTGGGATACATCCCGAGTACACGACGACGCTGGTGCATTGCGGATGCGGCAACGAGTTCGAGACGCGTTCGACGGCTGGAGGCACGATCACGGTGGACGTGTGCTCCGTGTGTCACCCGTTCTACACCGGCAAGCAGCGCATAGTCGACACCGGCGGCCGGGTGCAGCGGTTCGAGAACAGGCGTCAGGCCCGCCAGAACCGGAAGTAGGGCGCCCGGCAGTGCGGGTCGGTGGACAGGCGATAATGGAGGGCGTCCTGATGCGCTCCCCCAACTTCTGGGGGATGGCGGTCAGGACGCCCTCCGGCGACGTGGACATCCGGGCGGAGCAGTTCCGCTCGGTCACGCGCCGCAACAAGCTCTTCCGGCTGCCGATCGTGCGCGGGGCGCTCTCGCTCGGCGAGACGCTCTGGCTCGGGATGAAGGCCCTCACGCTCTCGACCAACATCGCGCTCGGAGAGGAAGAAGACCTCTCTAAGAAGGAGATCGCCGGCACGCTGCTCTTCGGGCTCGTGCTCGGTTTTCTGCTGTTTCTGGCGGCCCCGGTCTTCGGGACGAAGGGACTCGGAGCCCTGCTCGGGAACAGCATCGAGAACCCGGTTCTCTTCAACCTCATAGAGGGGACGCTCAGGATCGGGTTCTTCATGCTCTACCTGGTGGGGATTACGGCGATAAGCAAGGACATCAAGCGCTTCTTCGCCTACCACGGCGCGGAGCACAAGGCGATAAAGGTGTTCGAGCGGGGCGAGGAGCTTGTCCCGGAGAACGCGCGCAAGCTGGACACGAGCCACGTCCGCTGCGGCACGAGCTTCGTACTGTACGTGCTGGTGTTGAGCATCCTGGCGTTCTCGTTGCTCGGCGTTGAGGGCTGGTTCTACATGCTCGCGAGCCGGGTGGTAGTCATTCCGCTGGTGGCGGGGATCGCTTTCGAGTTCATCATGTGGAGCGCGAAGCACCAGGACAGCTCCATAGTGCGCGCCCTGACGTGGCCGGGGCTGCAGCTCCAGAAGCTGACGACGAGGGAGCCCGACGACAGCATGGTCGAGGTGGCGATGGCATCGCTCAAGAAGGTGCTCTCGATGGAGAACGAGGCGAAGATAGCGCCCAACGAGGCGACGAACAAGCTGGTGATCTAGGTTGGACAATCAGGTAGTGAAGCTGGCCGAGGAGACGCTCGGCCGATACAACGCGCTGACCGAGGAGCTCTCGGACCCGAACATCTTCAACGACCAGAACCGTTACCGGGAGGTCGCGAAGGAGCACGCGCGCATGAAACGTGGGGCCGAGATCTCTCAGGGCTTGCTCGACTCCATAGAGGAGGAGCGTGAGGCGCGGGAGTTGATCCCGACCGCCGCCGATGCCGAGGAGCGGGAGTTCTTCACCGCCGAGGCACGGGCGGCGGAGGAGCGCATCGAGGAGCTTTCCGAGAAGATCCGGGCCGAGCTAATAGACCGCGACCCGAACGACGATAAGGACGTGATCATCGAGATCCGGGCCGGCACCGGTGGCGACGAGGCCGCTCTCTTCGCGGGCGAGCTTCTGGATATGTACACCCGGTACGCCGAACGTCTACGCTTCAAGCACCGCACTCTCTCCTCCAGCCCGGCGGAGGTCGGTGGCTACAAGGAGGTCGCGGTGGAGATAGAGGGCGACAGAGCCTACTCGGTCTTCAAGCACGAGGGTGGAACTCACCGCGTGCAGCGCGTCCCGAAGACCGAGAGCCAGGGACGTATCCACACCTCGACGGCGACGGTCGCCGTACTCCCCGAGGCGGAGGACGTGGAGGTGGAGGTCAACCAGGGCGACCTGGAGATAGACGTTTACCGCTCCAGCGGTCCCGGCGGCCAGAGCGTGAACACGACGGACTCGGCAGTCAGGATCACGCACAAGCCGACCGGACTCGTGGTCACGTGCCAGAACGAGAAGAGCCAGCTCCAGAACAAGGAGCAGGCGATGAAGATCCTCAAGTCCCGCTTGCTGGAACGTGAGATGCGAGAGAGGGCCGAACAGGAGGGAGCGATGCGCCAGGCTCAGGTCGGCTCCGGGGATCGCTCGGCGAAGGTTCGTACCTATAACTTCCCGCAGGGCCGCATCACCGACCACCGCGTAGGCGTGACCTCTCATAACCTGGAAGCCACGCTGGGAGGCGACCTGGAGGAGTTCACCCAGGCCCTCGCCGCCAAGGAGCGCTCCGACAAGCTCGCCGCCGAGGCGAACGGCTCCGGTCCGTCCGGCAACGGGGCGTCCGGCTAACCCGTGCGTACCGGCGCTGTGAGCGCCCGCGAGCTCTCCCGAGAGGCCGCTGATAGGCTGAGACAGGCCGGAGTACCCGAGCCCGACGCATCCGCCGAAGTCCTCCTATCCGAGTTGCTCGGGACCGGGCGCGGAGAGCTGGTACTCTACGAACGGCCGCTCGACGAAGGCCAGCGAGCGCTATACGAAGCCTGGATCTCCCGCCGCATCCAGCGCGAGCCCGTGCAGCGCATCCTCGGTTATGCCTACTTCCGAAACATCAAGCTGGAACTGGACGAGCACACGCTCATACCGCGCCCCGACACCGAGAGCGTCGCGGAGGCGGCGCTACAAGCGATTGATGCTCGCGGTGGCTCATGCCGCGTCCTCGACATCGGCACCGGCTCCGGGGCTATCGCGATCTCCGTCGCCCAGGAACGTCCCCGATGCGACGCGTACGCCTCCGATATCTCCGAACGCGCCGTGACGCTCGCCCGCCGCAACGCTGAGGCTGCCGGGGCGCAGGTCCACTTCCTGCAGGCGGATGTGGGGTTCGGGCTGGAGGGTCTCGCGGGGAGCATAGATGTGCTCGTCTCGAACCCGCCTTACGTGAGGAGCGGAGACATCCGCGGGCTCGCGCCGGAGGTTCGGGACTGGGAACCGCATGCCGCGCTCGATGGCGGCCCGGACGGGTTGCGCTTCTACCGCCGGATCTTCACCGAAGCCCCGTTCCTGCTGGTTCCCGGCGCGGACGTGGTGGTGGAAGTAGGGGACGATCAGGCAGAAGCGGTACTCGGGCTCGGGCGCGAGGCGGGGTTTGTCCCGGTGGGGGTAGGCCGGGATCTCGCCGGGTCGCCCCGGATTGCCCTCCTACGCTGGGATGGCGTGTGAAGTACGTGGCCGTGCGCGAGGCGGCGGACGTGCTGCGGAGAGGCGGAGTGGCGCTGGTGCCTACCGAGACGGTTGTGGGGCTGGTGGCGGCGGATTCCGGCTTCAGCAGGCTGTGGGAGATCAAAGGCCGGGACGCGGGCAAACCTATCGCGCTGCTCTGCGAATCAGCGGATCAGGCGTTCTCGCTCGCACGCGAAACGCCGCCGCTAGCCAGAGCACTCGCCGCCGCGTACTGGCCCGGTCCGCTGACGCTCGTACTTGATGCCCCCGAGGGAGGTACTGTCGGGGTCCGGGTGCCGGACGGAAGTGCTGTGCGCGAGTTGCTCGCCGTCTATGGCGGACCGCTCTACGCCACCAGCGCCAACATATCCGGCGGCCCCGATGTGCGGAACATCGAGCAGGTTGATCCGGTCGTGGCTTCGGCGGTGGATGTGGCGGTGAGAGGCGAGCCGGGCACGGGAGAGGCTTCGGCGGTCGTGGACCTTTCGAGCGGCCAGGTGAGGCTCCTGCGGCCGACGGAGGATCTCTCGGAGGCGAGGTTGCGCCGGTTTGCGGAACTGGAGTAGATGCCGGACACAACGGTTTGAGGGCGTCCGGCGCAGCGTTTATACTCTGCAAAGTTGCCAGGCCGGTAGGGAGGATGCGGGGACATAGAAGCCCCTCGATATCGCTCACAGCCACCAGCATTCCGTCGGCGGAACGCCGATCGCTTTCCCAACCCCGAGCGGAGGTAGTTAGATGATAGGCCCGTACACCGAGGTTGTAGATTCCGAGGTCCAGGATGCGCTCGACGGCGAGCTTCAGCGCCAGCGCACCACCATCGAGCTTATAGCGAGCGAGAACTTCGCTTCCCCGGCGGTCCTCGCGGCGCAGGGCTCGGTCCTGACGAACAAGTACGCCGAGGGTTATCCGGGAAAGCGTTACTACGGCGGCTGCGAGCAGGTGGATAAGGTCGAGGTACTCGCCATCGAGCGGGCGAAGCAACTGTTCGGCGCGGATCACATCAACGTTCAGCCCCACTCCGGCAGCCAGGCGAACGAGGCGGCCTACGCGGCGCTCATAGATCCTGGCGACGAGGTTCTCTCGATGGACCTGGCGCACGGCGGACACCTGACGCACGGAATGAAGATCAACTTCAGCGGCCGCACCTATGACTTCGCCCACTACGGCGTCGGCGAAGACGGCTACATCGACTACGATCAGGTACGGGACATCGCCCTGCGCCACAAGCCGCGCCTCATCCTGGCCGGGGCCAGCGCCTACCCGCGTGTCATAGACTTCGAGAAGTTCCGCGAGATCTCCGACGAAGTCGGGGCCTTTTTCCTGACGGACATGGCCCACATCGCCGGGCTGGTCGCCGCCGATGTCCACCCCTCGCCGATACCGCACTGCGAGATAGTGACCACCACCACCCACAAGACGCTGCGGGGCGCTCGCGGCGGCATGATCCTCTGCCGCGAGGAGTTCGCGAAGAAGGTCAACAGCCGCGTCTTCCCCGGCATGCAGGGCGGTCCGCTCATGCACGCCATAGCCGGGAAGGCCGTCGCGTTCGGCGAGGCCCTCCAGCCGGAATTCAAGGACTACGCCCGCAGGATCGTGGATAACTGCCGGGCGATGGCTGAAGGCCTCCTCGAAGGCGGCATAAATCTCGTCTCCGGCGGCACGGACAACCACCTGATCCTGGTGGACCTGCGAGGGAGCGGCACGAACGGCAAGGAGCTCGAAGAGAAGCTGGAGTCCATCGGCGTTACCTGCAACAAGAACATGGTCCCGAACGACCCGGAGCCGCCCACGGTCACCAGCGGCGTCCGGCTCGGGACTGCGGCGATGACGACCCGTGGCATGGGCGAGGACGAGATGCGCGAGATCTCCGACATAATAGTCCGGGCTGCGCGCGGAGAGGTCGAGGGTCTGCGCGACCGGGTGGCCTCGCTCACCGACGCTTTCCCGCTCTATGAGTGAGACGAAGCCCCTGGCAGAGAACTTCCACCTGGTCGATGGCCCACTGAGCCGCCACAAGCTTGCCGTCCTGCGCGACGAGAAGACGCGCACGCCGGACTTCCGGCAGGCGATGAAGGAACTGGCGCTGATCATGGTCGCCGAGGCCACCCGCGATATGCCGACCCGCACGGCGAGTATCCGCACCCCTCTGCAAGAGACGGAGGTCGAGGAGATCTCCGGCCCGGTCTGCCTCGTCCCGGTCCTGCGAGCCGGCCTCGGGATGCTCGACGGGGCCCTCGCCCTGCTCCCGACGGCCACGGTCGGTTTCATGGGACTCTTCCGTGACGAGGAGACCGCCCTGCCGGTCGAGTACTACGTGAACTTGCCAACCAACCTGGAGGATTATCTCGTCCTGGTCCTCGACCCGATGCTCGCCACGGGCGGGAGCCTTTCGGCGACGCTGGACAAGCTCAAGGAGTACGGGGCGACCTGGATCTCCTGCCTCCACGCCGTCTCCGCCGTGCCGGGCGTCGAGCGCGTCACCCGCGAGCACCCCGACGTTCAGTTCTACACCGCCGCTCTCGACCCGGAACTGAACGACGCCGCGTTCATCGTGCCGGGCCTCGGCGACGCGGGGGACAGGCTCTATGGAACCCTTTAAGAACCCTTCGGTGGATACCACCAACGAGCACGATACTCTCAAAAAAGTCCGGCCGTCCTGGGACGAGTACTTCATGCGGATCGCGCACGAAGTCGCTACCCGCTCCACCTGCCCGCGCCTCGCCGTCGGCGCCGTCATCGTACGCGACAAGCGCATCCTGACGACCGGCTACAACGGTTCTCCGTCCGGGTTGCCGCATTGCGATGACGTGGGGTGCCTCATCCGCATCGTGGACGGCCGCGAGAGTTGCCAGCGGACGCTGCACGCGGAGCAGAACGCCATCATCCAGGCCGCCTATCACGGGGTCTCCGTGACCGGCGCGTCCATTTACAGCACACACCAGCCCTGCCTGATGTGCGTGAAGATGATCATGAACGCCGGCATACAAGAAGTTCACTACGCCGGCGGCTATCCGGACCCGCTCGCCATGGATCTCGCCACTGAGGGCGGCTTGACGATGGTCAAGTTTGCGCCCGACGAAAACTGAGCGTTTACGCTTCCGGCCCGTAGAGGGTCAGTTCCCACACCCTCTCCAACGTCCCGACGACGATAGCGATGCGCTCCTCTGAGGGCTTTGCTTGCGGACGGCCGAAGGCGTCGAGGAGGTAGCGTTCGGTCATCAGCACCAGCGCCCGCGCCGTCTCCTCGGGGTCTATTTCTCCTGATGAGATGCCCGCTTCCACGTCGCGCGATACCCGGTCCGCGACGGCCTGTATGAGGTTCTCTATCAGCCCGTACCTGTAGACTTGCTCCACCCGCGAGTCGTGGCTCGCCGCGTCGGCAATCGCGCGTAGCACGGGCCCGTACTCGACGAACGTCTCCGCGCCCCGCCGCAGTGCTTCTCCCAGGCTCTCACTCGCTGGAGCGCCAGCCTCTTCGCCGCCCTCCAGCCAGTACCGGTCCACCGCGAAGAGCAACGCGCCTATACCCTCCAGTAGCCGCGTAACCAGATCGTAGCGGTCCCGGAAGTAGGCGTAGAAGGCCGTCCTGGATAGCCCCGTGCGGGTCATTACCGCCTCCGCCGTCAACTCCCGGAATGGATGCTCTGCCAGAAAAGACCTCGCCGCCGCCAGTATCGCCCGCTCGGCCTGCTGCGAAGTATGCCGCCGCCGAGGCCTCCCCGACATGCTCACACTGCGACCTCTTCCAACATATAGCCAATACTAATGGATCTTCCACGTTATTGACACAGCGTCTATTGACATCACGTCAATAGCTGAGTATCATGTTATTACAAAATCGTGCGAAGGGAGAGCGGCATGGCGGTCGCCCGAGTATCCGGTGGAATGAGGGAAGTTCGGCTGGAGCATGGTGTGATCCGTTACCGTGAGGCGGGGAGTGGGCCGGCGCTGGTCTTCGTTCACGGCATACTGGTGAATGGAACGCTCTGGAGGCATGTAGTGGCGCGTCTCTCCGAGAAGTTCCGTTGCATCGTCCCGGACTTGCCGCTGGGCAGTAATTCGATCCCCCTGGGGGCGGATGCGGATCTCAGCCCGGAGGATGTTGCCCGGATCGTCGCCGATCTCATCGAGACGTTGAATCTCGAAGATGTCACCCTGATTGGCAATGACACGGGCGGGGCCATCTGCCAGATAGTGATAGCCGAACACAGTGATAAAGTCTCGCGCCTCGTCCTCACCAACTGCGACGCTTACGAAGCCTTCTTCCCGCTGCTGCTCAGACCCTTCCAATACGCGGCCCGAATCTTCGGGGTACG